>JADLEH010000093.1 GCA_020846255.1 Propionibacteriaceae bacterium | reverse complement strand
TCGATGGGACCGGCCGGCACGGGACTCGGCCGGGTCGGTACCGGCGATGGTGACGCGGCTGACGGTGACGGGTGGGGTGTCGTCGTCGCGGGGGTGGCGATGGCCGGCGATGGCGCTGCGCTCGGCGCCGTGGCGGCGCTGGTGGCCGTTGGCGGCAGGCTGGTCGAGGGCGTGGGCTCGGCAGGCTGGCCGGGGGCGCACGCCACCAGCACCAGCGCGAGCGCCAGCCCCAGGAGGCGGCCGGGGAGGCGCGGGGCATAGCTGGTGATCAGCAGGCGATCCATCGGTACGAGCGCATCTGCTGGCTACCGCTGCCTCGGCTAGGTTGCCGCGAGGTAGTCCGACCGGTGGTCGCCATACGCGGACCCCACCGGAGCGACAGGCGCGTGGCTACGGACCTGTCGGTGGCTGGAACAGCTGGATGAGGTTGCCGCACGTGTCGTCCAGGATGGCGACGCTCACCGGCCCCGCCTGGGTCGGCTCCATGGTGAACCGCACGCCCAGGCTCTTCAGGCGTTCGTACTCCGCCTGGAGGTCGTCCACGGCGAAGGCCGTGGCCGGACTGCCATTCTCGACCAACGCCAGCTGGAACGTCTCCGCGGCGCCGTTGAGGACCGGGTTGTCCCGCGGCTCGAGGAGCAGCTCCACCTCGTCCGGCGCCTCGGGCGAGACGACGGTCAGCCAGCGGGCCTCGCCAACCGGGACGTCCTGCCCGGTCACGAAGCCCAGCTTCTCGGTGTAGAAGCGGTGGGCCTTTGCCTGGTCGTCCACCATGACGCTCGTGAGCGTGATCCTGGGAGCCATGCGACGCGCCTTTCTCAACGGATCGGCCGCCTGCCGAACGGCAGGTAGCACGCGGGAGGGCCAGAGCAACCCCCAGCGTCCATTCTAGGGGCGTTCCGGTGCCGGCCAGCCCCCATGGGAGAACGAACGTGTTTCAAGGCGCGAGGTGCTCCCCGTCTCGCCAGGCATGGGCAGAGCCGCCGTGGCGACCGGTCCGGGGTGCTGGAAAAGCGGCGAACGGGACCGAGTGGGGGCACCGGAAAGGAGGAAGGACGACACACCCGGTTGCCCGTTCGCCGGTGTGCCCAGTGTAGTCGGCGGACGTGGTGCCCCCGGTAACGGACGGTGAACCCTCGGTAAACAGAATCTGCCGCCGGAATTTCTGCCCGGGTGAGGCTTTGAATTGGCCAGATACTCGCCAACACCATATACCGCGCGCTGACGGTCGGCAATCGGGCTAGAGCCTCCCGATAGACGCTGAATTTGCCTGCTGGCGATGGCGGCTCAGGCTGGTGTAGCAAGGAGCTGCACACGAGACGAGTGGACGACCGGGGCGGCCACGATCACGTAGCTATTAAGCGTGAGGGGTGGGCATAGCTCGCGGCGCTGGGAGTGCCGCCGACGGACTGGCGGAGATTGCGAAAGACTCGGGCAGGAGCCCGGACCTGGACACGATCCTCCGGGTGAGTGCGAGACCGTTGAGGTGCTGGCAGCGCTCGACCTGCCGCGGATCGACGACCTGGTTGCCGCGGCCCCACTGGACGGTCAACTGGATCTTCCGCCACAGCTGGTGCTGATGGCCGATACGACGCGGCCGACTCGGAGCGAGCACCTATACTCGCGGCCGTGGCTGAGCGGCGCGGCGTACGGTACCTGTGGCGGACAGCGCCCCGCGCGCCGGAGGGCCTCTTCACGTCCCTCCCCGAGGTCCACCCGGCGCTCGTCCAGGTCATGCACGGTCGGGGGCTGACCACCTCAGACGCCTGTGGCGACTTCCTGGCCGGTGTGAGCCGGGAAGCAGACGATCCGCTCCTCTTTGCCGACATGGACCGTGCCATCGAACGCCTGGTGCGGGCGAGGAAAGCGGGCGAGCAGGTCGCTATCTTCACGGACTACGACGCCGACGGCGTGAACGCCGCCGCTATCCTGGCGACGGGCCTGCGCCAGCTTGGCATCGATCCCCTGGTCCGTCTGCCTAACCGCTTCGTGGACGGCTACGGGCTAACCGAGCAAGCGGTCCAGGAGCTGGCCGGCCGCGGCGCGCGCGTGATCCTCACCGCCGACTGCGGATCCACCTCGCACGCCGCGGCCATGCTTGCGCGCCGGCTGGGCGTCGACCTGCTCATCACCGACCACCACCAGTGTCCACCGACCCTGCCCGACGCCTACGCCGTGGTGAATCCCTGGCGGCCGGACTGTGGCTACCCGTGCGATTACCTGTGCGGCGCGGGCGTCGCCTACAAGCTGCTCCAGGCGCTGGCCAACGCCTTGCTGCCAGAGGGGCGGGCCGTCATGGAGCCCTTGCTCGACCTGGTGGCCGTGGCGACCGTCGCCGACATCATGCCCCTGGTCGGCGAGAATCGCCGCCTGGTCCTGGCTGGGCTACGCATCATGAACGCCTTCCCGCGCCCGGGGGTGCGCGCCCTGATCGAGACAGCGGGGCTCCAGCCGGGCGAGGTGGACGCCGCCGCGCTGGGCTTCCGCATCGCCCCCCGGGTGAAC
>JADLEH010000092.1 GCA_020846255.1 Propionibacteriaceae bacterium | reverse complement strand
GACGGGCGCCGTCACTACGCTGGTCCCATGAGCAGCTCCCAGTACCGCGAGCCGACCAATGACGAGCTGTGGGCCCAGCCGCCGGCCAGCACCGTCCCGAACCCGGGCCCGCAAGGTCTGGCACCCATTCCCCAGGTCCCGGTGCCGGCCCCGGTCCCGCACACGCCGGCCCCGGTGCCTGCCCATCGGCAGGACCGGACCGTGTTCGCGCTGGCGATCGTCTCGATGGCACTCGGCGTCCCGTTGACCGCGATCAGCCTCTCCATGGCCGGACTGCCCGGGCTGCTTCTGGTCTGGGTCGGCATCGTCTTGATCAACTACTTCTACGGCAGGAGCCACAACTCCTGACGCACCCAGCCGGCGACGTTTGGTGACGTCCCGGCCCGCCCCGGTAGCGTGACGCCGTGGGTCACGTTGACGTCGCCGGAGTGCGCTACGAACTGCCGGACGGGCGGGTGCTGCTCGACGACGTGTCCTTCCGGGTCGGCGACGGCATGAAGGTCGCGCTCGTCGGCGCCAACGGTGCCGGCAAGTCGACGCTGCTGCGGATCATCACCGGCGACCTCGCCCCGCACGCCGGCGCGATCACCCGATCCGGCGGGCTGGGCGTGATGCGCCAGTTCGTCGGCCAGGGCGTCGTCGACGGCGACGTTGCCGACGGCGACCCGACGGTCGCCGACCTGCTGCTCTCGGTCGCCCCGGCGCGGGTCCGGACGGCAACGGCAGCTGTGGACGCCTGCGAGCGGGCGCTGATGGACACCGACGACCTGCCGGCCCAGCTCGCGTACGCCGCGGCACTCGCCGAGTACGCCGACGCGGGCGGCTACGACGCGCAGGTGGCTTGGGACGTGTGCACGATGTCTGCCCTCGGCGTCGCCTACGACGCCGCCAAGTACCGGGCGTTGACCACCCTCTCCGGCGGGGAACAGAAACGGCTGGTGCTGGAGTACCTGCTCCGGGGACCCGACGAGGTACTGCTCCTCGACGAACCGGACAATTACCTCGACGTCCCGGGGAAGACCTGGCTCGAGGAACGGATCCGCGAGTCGACCAAGACGATCATGTTCATCTCGCACGACCGCGAACTGCTGGCCAACACCGCCAACCGGATCGTGACGGTGGAACTCGGAGCTGCCGGCAACCGGGTGTGGACCCATCCCGGCGGGTTCACCAGCTACCACGAGGCTCGCCGCGCCCGGTTCGAGAGGTTCGACGAGTTGCGCCGCCGCTGGGACGAGGAGCACCAGAAGCTGAAGACCCTCGTGCTCACCCTCAAGCAGAAGGCCACCTACAACGACGGCATGGCCAGCAGGTACCAGGCTGCCCAGACCCGGCTGCGCAAGTTCGAGGAGGTGGGACCGCCGACCGAGCAGCCGCGCGAACAGCGGGTAAGGATGCGGCTCACCGGCGGGCGGAC
This sequence comes from Propionibacteriaceae bacterium, assembly GCA_020846255.1. GTDB lineage: Bacteria > Actinomycetota > Actinomycetes > Propionibacteriales > Propionibacteriaceae > Propionicimonas. Next base: position 9,896 of record JADLEH010000092.1, on the reverse strand, counting down.
AGCCAAGCGTGCAGTGGTGTGTGAGCAGCTCGAGCTGAGGCTGGCCCACGAGGGTTCGACGCTGGAGCTGATGCGGCCCTTCGACCTCGAGGTCTGGTACGGCGAGCGGGTGGCGGTGCTGGGCTCCAACGGTTCCGGGAAGTCGCACTTCCTGCGGCTGCTGGCGCGCGGCGGGTCGTTGCCGGACCTGGAGCACGAACCGGTCGGCGAGCCGGGAGCGATCGCGCCGGTGGAGCACACCGGCCGCGCACGCCTCGGGGCCCGGGTGCGTCCGGGCTGGTTCGTCCAGACCCATGAGCATCCCGAACTGACCGGGCGCACCCTGCTGGAGATCCTGCACCGCGGCGACCAGACGCCGGACGGCCGGGGGCGGGCAGGGATGGGCCGGGAACCGGCCAGCCGGGTGCTGGACCGCTACGAACTCGCCGGCGCAGCCGAACTGCCCTTCGAGGTGCTCTCCGGCGGTCAGCAGGCCCGCTTCCAGATCCTGCTGCTGGAACTGTCGGGGGCGACGCTGCTACTGCTCGACGAGCCGACCGACAACCTCGACGTCGAGTCGGCAGAGGCGCTGGAGGACGGCCTGGCAGCTTTCGACGGCACAGTGCTTGCCGTGACCCACGACCGCTGGTTCGCCCGCGGCTTCGACCGGTTCCTGGTGTTCGGTGCCGACGGGTCGGTCTATGAGTCCGGTGAGCCGGTGTGGACCGAGGGACGGGTGCAGCGGGCCCGCTCCTGAGCCGCGGACGCCTGCCGACGGTGGGAACCGGGCGGTTCGTGGGTACGGAGACGGCTGACCACGATGAGGACTGCCGATGAGCCCGCACCACCTGGAGCCGACCCGATGAGCGGGCCGCCGACCGTCCGGATCGGCACCTCGGGCTGGACCTACGACAGCTGGCGCGGGCCGGTCTACCCTGCGGAGGTCCCCGACGCCCGCCGGCTGGAGTACTACGCCGCCAACCTGTTCGACACTGTTGAGCTGAACGCCAGCTACTACCGCTGGCCGCCGGACAGCTCGTTCCGGTCGTGGCGTCGCCGGCTGCCCCCGGGCTTCGCGTTCACGGTCAAGGCGCCGCGAGGGCTGACCCACGCCAAACGGCTGTTCGAACCGGAGCGCTGGATCGCCCGGATGCGCACGAGCCTCGCCCTGCTCGAGGACCGGCTGGGCGTGCTCCTGGTCCAGCTCCCTCCCGGCATGCCCCGCGACGACGCCCGGCTCGACTACTTCCTTGGCGCCCTGCCGGCCGGGCTGCCGGTGGCTGTGGAGTTCCGGCACCCGACGTGGCACGTCGAGGAGGTGTTCGCCCTGCTGGAGCGTCACGGGGCTGCGTACGTGGCGATGAGCGGCGCCGGCCTGCCGTGCATCCTGCGGGCCACCGCCGGGTTCGTCTACGTCCGCTTCCACGGCCCCGACTCCCGGCACCTCTACGCCGGGAGCTATGACGAGGCCGCAATGCTCTGGTGGGCGGAGCGCATCGGGGAATGGCGGGCCCAGGGCAGGTCGGTCTACGCCTACTTCAACAACGACGCGCAGGGCTTCGCCGTGCACAACGGCCTTGCCCTGCGCAGGTTCGTCGGCTCCAGCTAGCCCGCGTACTCGGGCAACCGGGCACCACGGACCCCTGCCGCGACGGCGTGGACCGACCCGGCGGCGGGCTCGTCCGCGGGACCCAGCCCCTTGCGGGACGTGGTGATGAACAGGACGTCGAGATCTGCTCCGCCGAAGGTACAGGCGGTCACCCGGGAAACGCCGGGGACGTTGATCGCTTCGACGAACCGCCCGTCGGGGTCGTAGTGGTGGACGGCTCCCCCGCCCCAGAGCGCTATCCACAGCCCGCCGGTCTCGTCGATCGCCATGCCGTCGGGGAAGCCGGTGGTGTTGTCCACGTGCAGGTAGGGCCGGCGATTCGCCCAATCCCCGGTTGCCGGGTCCACGTCGAAGACGTCCACGCGGCGGGTGGGGGTGTCCACGTAGTAGGCCAGCGTGCCGTCGCTGGACCACTGCAGGCCGTTGGAGATCGACACCTGCGGCAGCACGGTCTGCACGGAACGGTCCGGCCCGACGCGGTAAAGCGCACCGCCGCCGTCGTGTTCGTCGTAGGCCATCGAACCGACGAAGAAGCTGCCGGTCTGGTCGCAGCCACCCTCGTTCAAGCGGACCGCCGGGTCGGTGACCAGCGTCGCCAGTTCCTCGAACCGGGTCAGCCCCGGATCGGCGCCGAGCAGCCGATGATCCGTGGCGATGGCGTAGCCACCGGCCGTGCGGCAGCGGATCACGGTTGCGGCGCGTCCCGGTACCGGGTGGACAGCCACCTCGCCGGCCGGGTCAAGGGTGAGGACGCCGGCCGCCAGCATGTCGACGAACAGGAGCCGCTGGGTCGCAGCATCCCAGAGCGGGCCTTCGCCGTGGTAGGTGACCTGGCCGGTGACTGGCTCGGCTTCCATCGGTCGCACGGGTCTCCTCCGCTCGGGCCTGGCGTGGACGTCCGGAGCCGGGTCACGGCTCCTTCCCGGATTCTAGGAGCAGGGCCGTCCGGAGCAGAGCTCCGCGCGGTCAGCTACCGGTGTTGCCGACGAAGCTGCCCGGATCGGCGACGAACCGTTCCCGGCACTCTTCGGAGCAGAAGCTGTAGGTCTGGTCGTCGTAGCTGGCCGAGGGCGCCGTCTGCGGGTCAACGGCCATGCCACAGACCGGGCACTGGATCGAGCTGGCCATGGTGGTCTCCTGTCTGGTTGCCTACCAACGGCGGTACCCGCCCGGTCCGACCGACAAACGGCTGCGGGCGCAACCGCTGATCGACTCCGCTCCCACCAGCCGTGCCGGCCCGGACATGCCTGCCCCGGCCGACAACCGTCGAGCTCCACGGGGAAGCACAGCTCCTGTCGATGGGGCCGGGACGCAGCAAGATCGCCGGCACCCGTAACCTCCGCGCCCTTGCCGACGGTTCCCCGGGTGGGAAGGTGGTCATGGATCTCGACGGTACTTTCGACCCCGCCGGCCGGCTCGGGGAGTACCGCGCGGTGTCCGGGCCTCGGGGGAGGCCTTCCCGGAAATCGTGGAGCTCGGCCGAGTATCCCTGCAATGTCACGACCCTGTTCTTCGGGCGTTGCCCATAGGAACGCCAACGCTGAACAGGAGTGCCATGCATCGACTCACCCCGGGCTTCGTCCTCGCCTCGCGCTACCGCCTGCAGGAGCGGGCGGCCGCCGGGGGGATGGGCGAGGTCTGGGGGGCCACGGACCTCGTGCTTGAGCGCAAGGTCGCGCTCAAGGTGCTGCACCCGCAGGCGCTGGAGCAGGAGGCCGTGACCGATCGGTTCCGGGCCGAGGCGAAGTACGCGGCCCAGCTCAGCCACCCGAACATCGTGGAGGTCTTCGACTTCGGCGTGCACGACGGCCTGACGTTCCTCGTGATGGAGTTCATCGAGGGCCCCACCCTGACGCAGCTGCTCGAAGCCGAGGGCCCGCTCGCGCCGGATCGCGTCCGCACCATCCTCCTCCAGCTGGCCGGTGCGCTGGCCAGGGCTCATGAGAACGGGATCATCCACCGGGACCTGAAGCCCGCCAACGTGATCGTTTCCCCCGACGGCTTCGCCAAGCTGATGGATTTCGGCATCGCGAAGGACGTCGACGGCCAGTCCCACACCGTTCCCGGGGAGATCCTTGGGACCACCCACTACATCAGTCCCGAACAGGCGCTTGGCGAAGTGGTGACGCCGCGGAGCGACCTGTACTCGTTGGGCGTCCTGGCCCACGAGCTGCTCACCGGGGCCAAGCCGTTCGACCGGGGCACCCCGATCGCCACAGCACTCGCCCACGTCGCCGACCCGCCGCCACCACTGCCGCCGGAGGTGCCGCCAGACCTGGCCGCGGTGGTCACGGCCTGCCTGGCCAAGGACCCGGGCGACCGGCCGGTCTCAGCCGCAGAACTGGCCGGGTTGTTGACCGTCGGCGACGAAGCGTCCGTGCCGTTGGTGCTGGCCGAGCACCCCCAGGTCGCACCGGCGGGGATCGTCCTCCCCCACCAACCGGTTCCCGGCGCCGATCCGCCGCCCACCGAACGCTGGCAGCCGGCCTGGCCGGCCGCGGCCGGCTGAAGCCACGCCGGCTGGCTGCTTCCAGCAGGTCGTGAACACAGGACGCCCGGCACCCCGCGCCGGGCGTCCTGCCTGCCCGCCCGGGTGCACGATGGTGTTGAGTGGACCACTGGAACTGGAAGGACAGCTGTGCGAACCGGACTGAGGAACCTGGGGGTGCAGGCGGCCCTCCTCTCTGCGGTGCTGTTCGGAGCAGGTACGCCGCTGGCGAAGCTCCTGCTGGGCACGGTCAGCCCGTGGCTGTTGGCCGGTCTCCTCTACTGCGGGTCAGGTCTGGGTCTGCTCGGGTTCCGGCTGATCCGCCGCCAGCCGCGCGTCAGGCTGGTGCGCACGGAGCTCTGGCCGCTGGCCGGGGCCGTGCTGGCGGGCGGTGTGGTGGGCCCCGTCCTGTTGATGCTCGGGCTCTCGACCATGCCGGCGTCCGGGGCTTCGCTGCTGCTGAACGCCGAGGCCGTGTTCACCGTTGGCCTGGCCTGGCTGGTGTTCCGGGAGCACGTCGACCGGCGGATCCTTCTCGGCATGCTGGCGATCGTTGCCGGCGCTGCGCTGCTGAGCATCCCGTCAGCCGTGTCCATCGGCAGTCCCTGGCCGGCCGCGGCGGTGCTGGGTGCCTGCCTCGCCTGGGGACTCGACAACAACCTGACCCGAAAGGTCGCTTCCACGGACGCCACCTGGCTGGCCGCGGTGAAGGGCTGCGTCGCCGGCCCGGTCAACCTCGCGCTGGGGCTGGCGATCGGCGACACGCTCCCCGGTGTCGGCCCGGTCGCTGGGGCGATGCTGGTCGGGTTCTTCGCCTACGGCGTCAGCCTTGCCCTGTTCATCACCGGGATGCGGCAGGTGGGCACGGCCCGGGCCGGGGCCTACTTCTCCGTCGCGCCGTTCTTCGGGGCCCTGCTGGCCCTGGCGATGGGCGAGCCCATCACCTGGCCGCTGCTGGCCGCGGCCGCCCTGATGGGCCTCGGGGTCTGGCTGCACCTGACCGAACGGCACAGCCACCAGCATCGGCACGAGCCGGTCACGCACAGCCACTGGCACACCCACGATGAGCACCACCAGCATCCACACGACGGGGCGGCGGTGCCGCCGGGGACGCGTCACTTCCACGAACACACCCACGAGGAAGTGGTCCACTCCCACGAGCACTACCCCGACACCCAGCACCGCCACCGTCACTGATCGCCCGCTCCAGCGCGGCCATCAGTCGCGCAAGTCTCCAGTTAGGTTCTCCAAGTGATCCAACGCAGTCTCGGCCCCCGCACCGTCAGCGCCATCGGCCTCGGTGGCATGCCCATGTCGATCGAGGGGCGGCCCGACGTCGAGCGCTCGACGGCGACGATCCATGCCGCCCTCGATGCCGGGGTCACGCTGATCGATACCGCCGACGCCTACCACCTGCATGCCGGGGAGGTCGGCCACAACGAGGACCTGATCGCCAGTGCCCTGCGCAGCTACGGCGGGGACACCAGCTCGGTCCTGGTCGCGACCAAGGGTGGGCACCTGCGTCCGGGTGACGGCAGCTGGACCCAGGACGGGCGGCCGGAATACCTCAAGGCTGCAGCCAAGGCCTCAGCGAAACGGCTGGGCGTCGAGGCCATCGGGCTGTACCAGTTCCATCGGCCGGACCCGAAGGTGCCCTACGTCGACTCGGTCGGGGCGATCCGGGACCTCCTCGACGAGGGAGTGATCCAGCTGGCCGGCATCTCGAACGCCTGGGTGGAACAGATCGACCTGGCCAACCAGGTCCTGGGCGGCCGCCTGGTGTCGGTGCAGAACCAGTTCTCGCCGGCCCACCGCGCCAGCCTGCCCGAGTTGCGACACTGCGCCGAGCTCGGGATCGCCTTCCTGCCGTGGAGCCCGCTGGGCGGAATCCGGAACGCCGCTGCGCTGGGCAACCGGCACCACGCCTTCGCCACGATCGCTGCTGCCCATGGCGTCAGCCCGCACCAGGTCACCCTTGCCTGGGAGCTGAAGCTTGCCCCGATCGTGATCCCGATCCCGGGCGCCTCCCGTCCGGCCAGCATCGAGGACTCGGCGAAGGCGGTGGAGCTGGTGCTGACCGAGGACGAGTTCGCGGCTCTCAACGCCACCTGACCTGTCCGGGACACCGGTACAAACCGACCACAGCCCTCATCGGGCATAGTCGACCGGGAGCGGCGGACCAGCGACGAAAGCGGAGGGGACCTCGCATGAACCAGCCACCGAACGCCTTCGTGGTACTGCGAGCGGCCGGAACCTGCGTCATCCTCGACCTCACCAACGGTCAGCTGCCCGCCATCGCCCACTGGGGTGCCGACCTTGCCGGGCTCTCCCTCGATGAGGTGGCGACGGTGGTCGCGGCCGGCGTGCACCCCATCGTGCCCAACGTCGTGGACCAGCCGGTGCGGCTCGCGGTGCTGCCCGAGCACCACACCGGCTGGGTCGGCCGGCCCGGCATCAGTGGTGGCCGCGCCGGGCTCGACTGGTCACCTCACTTCACCTCGACCGCTCTGACCGTCGACGGGGTTACGGCCGGAGCCGAAGGAATCGGACCCGTCCTCCTCACCCTCGGCCCGGCAGTCCTCGAGGTCACGGCGGCGGATGAGGCCTCTGGACTCGCCCTGGTGGTGACCATCGAGCTGACGGCGAGCGGGCTCCTGCGCAGCCGCGCAGCCCTGACCAACACCGGAACCGGCGCCTACCAGCTGGACGACCTGGTGCTTGCCTACCCGATCCCACCGGTGGCGCGGGAACTGCTCGACTTCGCGGGCCACTGGGGAAAGGAGCGGGTGCCGCAGCGACGCGCCCTCACCGTCGGGACCCACCTGCGCGAGGGCCGGAAGGGCCGCACCGGGGCGGATGCTGCCACCGTGTTGCACGCCGGGGTGCCGGGCTTCGGCTTCGCCGCGGGCCAGGTCTGGGGCGTGCACGTCGCGTGGAGCGGCAACCACATCCACTACGCCGAACGGCTCTTCACTGGAGAGCAGGTGCTGGGTGGAGGCGAGCTGCTCCTGCCCGGCGAGGTTGTGCTCGGGGAGGGCGACAGCTACGCCACCCCCTGGATCTACGGGTCCTACGGGGACGGCCTGGACGAGGTGGCCCACCGTTTCCACCGCTACCTCCGGTCACGGCCGGGGCATCCTGCCCCGGACCGTCCAGTGACCATCAACGTGTGGGAAGCGGTCTACTTCGACCACGCCCTCGAACCCCTCCTCGAGCTGGCTGAGAGCGCAGCGGCCGTTGGCGTCGAGCGTTACGTGCTCGATGACGGCTGGTTCGGCTCCCGTCGTGACGACCACTCCGGCCTGGGCGACTGGACCGTCTCGAAGGAGGTCTGGCCGGACGGCCTGCACCCGCTCGTCGACCGCGTCCGGGAACTCGGGATGCAGTTCGGGCTCTGGTTCGAGCCGGAGATGGTGAACCTCGACTCCGATGTCGCCAGGGCGCATCCGGAGTGGGTGATGGCCACGCGTGGGCGCATCCCCGTCCCGTCCCGCCACCAACAGGTGCTGAACCTCGGGATCCCGGGGTGCTACGCCTACATCCGCGACTCGCTACTGGCGATCCTCGCGGAGTACGACGTCAGCTACATCAAATGGGATCACAACCGCGACCTGGTCGAGGCCGGCACCCAGCCGGGAGGTCGTCCGGGCGTGCATGCCCAGACCGAGGCCGTCTACCGCCTGATGGACGAGATCAGGGCCGCGCACCCCGGACTGGAGATCGAGTCCTGCTCCTCCGGCGGCGGCAGGGTGGACCTCGGGATCCTTGAGCGAACCGACCGGGTCTGGGTGTCCGACTGCATCGACCCCCACGAGCGGCAACAGATGATGCGCTGGACGCAACAGTTGATCCCGCCCGAGCTGATGGGCTCCCACATCGCCTCTGGCACTTCGCACACGACCGGCAGGACCCATGACCTGAACTTCCGGGCGGCGACCGCCGTCTTCGGACACCTGGGAATCGAGTGGGACCTGCGGAAGGCGAGCCCGGCGGAGCTTGCGGAGTTGGCGGCCTGGATCGAGTTCTACAAGCAACACCGCCGGCTGCTGCTCGGTGGCGACCTGGTGCGAATCGACTTCCCGGACTCGTCGCTGACAGCGTTCGGTGTGGTGGCGCCGGACCGGTCCAGGGCGATCTACTCCTTCGCGACCACGGCGACGCACGACACGGCCCTTCTGGGCAGGCTGCGATTCCCCGGGCTCGACCGGTCGCGCCACTACCGTGTTCGCCCGATCCTGGTGGGTCGGCTGCCTTCCGGGCTGCGGCCACCGCAGTGGTGGGGCATCGAGCGGGACCTCAGCAAGGAACTGGACGACCTCACGGCCGGGAGAGGGCCGCGGTTCAGTCAGGTCACAGCCGAGCTTGGTGTTGCCGTCTCCGGGGACCTGTTGTCCGGCGTCGGACTGGCGGAGGCGCCGGTCAACCCCGACCACGCTGTGCTCTACGAGGTGATCGCGCTCGATTGACGGGCCGGCCGCCTCGTCGGTCCGGAGCCGGACGTGCCAGTGGCCAGAGGCTGCAGTCGGCACTGCAGGCCCCTGGCCACTGGCGTCACGCCCCGGGCAGGGCGTCAGGCGGCACCCGCGGCTACCACCAGAGAGAACAGCTGCTCGGGAGTAGCAGCGGCCCTGAGCTTCTCCACCTCGGTGTCGTCGGAGAAGAGGATGGCGATCTGGGAGAGGATCTCCAGGTGTTCACCACCCTTTCCGGCGATACCGACGACGAACGTCGCCCGCTGTCCGTCCCAGTCGACGCCCCCGTCGTATCGGACGAAGGTGAGCGCTGAGCCGAGAACGGTGTCCTTGGCGTCGTTCGTGCCGTGCGGGATCGCCAGTCCGTTCCCCATGAACGTCGAAACGGTCCGCTCCCGGTCCTGCATTGCCTCGTAGTAGGCGGGCGTCACGGCCCCCGCAGCGACAAGGAGGTCGGTGGCCTCCTGCATCGCCTGGTCGCGGGTGGCCGATCCCGCATGGATGCGCACCATCTCCGGTGCCAGAACATTGTTGGTCCCCATGGACTGCTTGACCTTTCTGGTCTGAGTGTCGGCAGGGCGCTGTTCGCGCCCTGCCGGCGGAGGTCAGGCCTTCTCGGCTGCCTGATCGGAGACCAGCTGCACGACTTCGTCGTACTTCGGCGAGTTCATGAAGTTGTCCACTGAGACGTGGATCGCTCCAGGCACCTTCTGCCTGGCCCGGTCCGTGAGCTGGGCCTGGGTGATCACGAGGTCAGCGCTGCCGTCGAGGTTGGCGATCGCCTTGTTGACGACGGTGACGCCCTCGACCCCTGCACCCTTGATCTTGTTGCGCAGGACCGAGGCGCCCATGGCAGAGGAGCCCATGCCCGCGTCGCAGGCGAACACGATGTTCTTGACCCGCGTCCCGGCGAGGGTCGCCGTCGCGACACTGCCGTCGCTGCGCAGCCCGGCGAGGGCGTCGGAGCCCTTGCCCTTGTTGGCCTCGGTCTGGCTGATCGCGCTCTCGAACTTGTCCAGTCCGGCAGCCTCGGCGGCCAGGTCACGCTTCCGCGAGGCCCGCAGGATGACCGCGGCGATCACGAACGTCACCGTCGCGGACAACACCACCGAGAGGATCACCGGGAAGTAGGCCCCCGGCGCGGTCTGGGCAAGCACCGCCAGGATGCTGCCCGGAGCAGCCGGGGCCCGTAGCGCCCCACCCAGCAGCATGTTCGTCGCGACACCGGTCATGCCGCCACCGATCAGGGCAAGGATCAGGATCGGCTTCATCAGCGCGTAGGGGAAGTACACCTCGTGGATGCCGCCGACGAACTGGATGAACGCAGCACCAGGAGCCGAAGCCCTCG
>JADLEH010000091.1 GCA_020846255.1 Propionibacteriaceae bacterium | reverse complement strand
TGACCACGCGTCCCAACTGCATGATGGACGCCCGCCGCCCGCTGCCGCCGTCCAGAGGCTGGGCGCGACGTCCGGATGGCGGACGAACTCAGGGGCTGTCCACCTTGTCCGGGCCGGGATCGTCCGCGCCCCCGTCCACGGTGGCCTCAGCCACCGGGTTGCCCGGTTCCCCAGCCTCATCCCCGGTGGCCGGGTCGCCGGGCTGGTCGGTGGCGGCCGGTGCCGGCCGGCCGAACTCGACGACGTCCTCCCGCCCGGGACGCAACCTGGCCAGCACGACGAACAGCAGCACGCCGGTGGCGCAGATCAGGATCGCCACCGCCTCGTTGAAGCGGATCGGGCCGAAGGTGTCGTAGGAGTAGTCCAGGCGGATGTGCTCGGTGAAGATCCGTCCGAAGCCATAGAGGGCGATGTAGAGCGCGAAGACCTTGCCGCGACCCAGCCGGAACCTGCGGTCGGCCCACAGCAGCACCCCGGCCACCAGCAGGTTCCACAGCGATTCGTAGAGGAAGGTCGGGTGGAAGGTGGCGTACTGCTCGAAGCCGGGCGCCCGGTGGGCCGGATCGATCTCCAGGCCCCAGGGCAGGTCGGTCGGCTGGCCGTACAGCTCCTGGTTGAACCAGTTGCCGAACCGACCGATGGCCTGGCCGACGGCGATGCCGGGGGCCAGCGAGTCGGCGAGGGCGGTGAAGGAGATCCGCTGCCGCCGGCAGGCCCACCAGCAGGCCAGGGCACCGAAGCCGACCGCACCGTAGATGGCGATGCCGCCCTCCCAGATGAACAGCACGCTCCACGGGTTGATCCCGGGTGCGAAGTAGTCGCCGAGGTGGGTCAGCACGTGGTAGATCCGTGCCCCGACGATCCCGAGCGGGATCGTCCACACCAGCACCGTCTCGAAGGTCTCCGTTGTGCCACCGCGCGCACGCCACCGGCGCAGGCCGATGATCCAGGCAGCGATGATTCCGGTGATCAGGCAGAGGGCGTAGATGTGGATGGTGAGCGGCCCGATCTGGAAACTGCTGATCGAAGGGCTTGGAATGAACAAGGTCACGGGCCAATCCTTATCCCGGCGTCAACCCTGTTGTCGAACCAGCCGCTCGAAGTCGGCCCGGAACGCCGGGCTGGACGCAGCCAGTCGCAACCTCAACGCCGGCGGACGCCTGCCGCCAGGTCGGCGAGCACAGCCCGGAGCCCCGACAGGTCGTCCGGACGTCCCGCTGCCTCGGCCGCCAGCAGCGGCTTGATCAGCGCCGAGCCCACGATGACCCCGTCGGCGAAGCGCACCACCTCCGCGGCCTGGCCGCCCGTCGAGACCCCGAGTCCGACCCCGACGATGACGTCCGGGGCGAGCGCCCGGACCCGACGCACGAGTTCTGGCGCTGCGCTGGAGCTGGCGGTCCGCGTCCCGGTGACTCCCATGACGGCCGTTGCGTACATCCAGCCGCGGCAGGCCGCAGCTGTCGACGTGATCCGCTCGTCACTGGAGGAGGGCGAGACGAGGAAGACGCGGTCAAGGCCAGAGGCCTCAGAGGCGGCCAGCCATTCGCCGGCCTCGTCCGGGATCAGGTCCGGAGTGATCAGGCCGGAGCCGCCGGCGTTGGCAAGGTCGCGGGCGAAGGCCTCGACGCCGTAACGGTCGACGAGGTTCCAGTAGGTCATCACGACAGCCGGCGTCCCGGTGGAGCGGACGGCCTCAACGGCCGCGAACACGTCCCTGGTGCGGACGCCGCGCTCCAGGGCCCGGGTGCCGGCCTGCTGCACCACCGGGCCGTCCATGATCGGGTCGGAGTACGGCAGGCCGACCTCGACCAGGTCGACGCCCGGACCTTCGCCGCCCTCGCCGCACAGCGCCCTCAGCGCGGCCAGCGAGCCGGGAACGCTCGGGTAGCCGACCGGGAGGTAGCCGACGAGTGCGCCACGGCCTTCGGCCTTCGCCGCGGCAAAGGCTGCCGAGGAAGAGCCGGAAAGAAGGGGACTGTCCCCTCTCGTGTCGTTGGTCTGCTGCTGGATGCTCATGCGATGCCCCCGGTCGCGGAATCCGGCTTGCCGGTGAGCCCGAAGTACTCGATGGCCGTGGCCACGTCCTTGTCGCCCCGACCGGAGAGGCAGACGACGATCACCGGCTCTGCCTCGGGCTCCTCGACGGCAAGGCGCTGGCCCAGCCGCATCACCCCGGCGAGCGCGTGCGCCGACTCGATCGCCGGCATGATGCCCTCGGTCCTGGTGAGCAGCTCGAAGGCAGCCATGGCCTCGGCGTCGGTGATCGACTCGTAGTGGGCGCGGCCGGTCGCGGCGAGCCACGAGTGCTCCGGCCCAACACCGGGGTAGTCGAGGCCCGCGGAGATGGAGTGCGACTCCATCGTCTGCCCGTCGGAGTCCTGGAGGATGTAGGTGCGCATGCCGTGCAGCACCCCGACCGAACCGCCGTGGATGGCTGCGGCATGGCGTCCGGTCTCCACCCCGTCCCCACCGGCCTCGAAGCCGTACAGGGCGACGGCGGGGGTGCCGATGAAGTCGGCGAAAGTGCCCATCGCGTTGGAGCCGCCGCCGACGCAGGCGGCGACAGCGTCGGGCAGCCGCCCGAAGCGGCCCAGCATCTGCTCGCGGATCTCGGTGCTGATCACCCGCTGGAACTCCTTGACCATCTTCGGGAACGGGTGCGGTCCGGCCACCGTCCCGATCAGGTAGTGGGTGCTGTCAACGCTGGCCACCCAGTCGCGCATGGCCTCGTTCATCGCGTCCTTCAGCGTCTGGCTCCCGGACTCGACGGCGATCACCTCTGCCCCGAGCAGCTGCATGCGGGCGACGTTGAGCGCCTGCCGGTCGGTGTCGACGCGTCCCATGTAGACCCGGCACTCCATGCCGAGCAGTGCGGCCGCAGTGGCAGTCGCCACGCCGTGCTGCCCGGCGCCGGTCTCGGCGATCACCCGCGTCTTCCCCATCCGACGGGTGAGCAGCGCCTGGCCGAGCACGTTGTTGATCTTGTGCGACCCGGTGTGGTTCAGGTCCTCACGCTTCAGCAGGACGCGGGCGTTGCCGCAGTGCTGGCTGAACCGCTTCGCATCGGTGAGCGGTGTCGGCCGGCCGGCGTAGTTGCGGCGCAGGTCGTCGAGTTCGTGCCAGAACGCCAGGTCCCGCATCGCCTTGTCGAACTCAGCCTCGAGCTGGTTCAGCGCGGCCACCAGCGCCTCGGGCACATAGCGGCCGCCGAAGATGTCGTAATGACCGGCGGCGTCAGGCAGCGAAGTACTCACTCCTACATTCACTCACACTCTCACGCGAGAGTCATGCCACTGCCCGCAGGGCGGCCACGGCCGCCCGTGGATCGCCGTGGCGGACGAGCAACTCCCCCACCAGGACGGCGTCGGCCCCGGCCGCCCGCATCCGGACGGCGTCCTCGACGCCGAGGATTCCGGACTCGGCCACCTTCACCGCCGAGTCGCCGATCGTCTCAGCCATCTCTTCGAAATGGTTCAAGTCGACGTCGAGGGTTTTGAGGTTCCGGTTGTTGACCCCGATCAGGCCGGCGCCGGCGTCCAGGGCCCGGCGCACCTCCTCCGGGGTGTGGGTCTCCACCAGACAGGTGGTGCCGAGCTCGGCAGCGAGGGCGAGGAAGCCGGTCAGTTGCGCCTGGGTCAACGCCGCGACGATCAACAGGGCCAGGTCGGCCCCGGCCGCCCGACCCTCCCACAGCTGGTAGTCGGTGACCACGAAGTCCTTGCGCAGCAACGGCGTGGCCACGGCCGACCGGACGGCTGCGAGGTCGGCAAGGCTGCCGCCGAAGCGACGCGCCTCGGTGAGGACCGAGATGGCAGCGGCCCCACCAGCCTCGTACTCGCGGGCAAGGGCGGCCGGGTCGGCGATCTCGGCAAGGGCGCCCTTGCTCGGACTTGACCGCTTGACTTCGGCGATCACGCTGAGACCGGGCGCACGGAGCGCGGGCAGGGGGTCGAGTGCTGCCGGCATTCCGGCGACGGCGGCGATCACCTCGGCCAGCGGACGGCGGGCGCGACGGACCTCGAGATCCTCGACCACACCGGCGATGATCTCGTCCAGCACCGTCATGTCAGGGTTGCCCGTAGCCGATCCGTCGAAGGACGCCACCGGTGACCAGTGAAAGCACCAGCAGAACCGCACTGACCCACAACAGGGTCCAGTTCGGTCCGACCATGAATGCGATTGCCCCCAGGGTGAATGCCACGGCAGCGATGATGCTGCCGGCCCAGGCCGCGGGGGTTCGGCCGTGGTGGTACTCCCTGGCGGCAGTGCGCGTGGCCCGTTCAGCGCTTTCGATCATTCGATCGCTCCTTCGAGTCAGACAGGTACTGCTGCGGAAACCAAACAAGACCCCATATTGGCTGTTATACGCAAACATCGCCACCCCTTGGCGCGGAATGCCCAACAAACTCTCAGGATCCGGGCACCAGCCTGGCCAGCTGCGCGGCCTCGGCCACAGCGCCAAGGACGGCTGCCGCCTTGTTCACGCTCTCGGCGTCCTCGTTGGCCGGAACGGAGTCGGCCACGACACCGGCCCCGGCCTGGACGTAGGCCACCTGGTCGCGCACAACGGCCGTCCGGATCGCGATCGCAGTGTCGGAATCGCCGGCGAAGTCGAAGTAGCCGACCACCCCGCCGTAGAGGCCGCGCCGGGAAACCTCCAGGGAGTCGATGATCTCCATCGCGCGCACCTTCGGTGCCCCGGACAGCGTCCCGGCGGGAAAGCAGCTCAGGGTCGCCTGGAGTGCCGTCCGGCCCGGGGCGAGGGTGCCCGAGACCGCAGCCTCCAGGTGCATCACATGGCTGTACCTGCGCACCTTCATGAACTCGACCACCTCGACCGTGCCGGGAAGGCACACCCGGCCCAGGTCATTGCGACCGAGGTCGACCAGCATCAGGTGCTCGGCCGCCTCCTTCGGGTCGGCGAGCAGCTCGGCCTCCATGGCTGCGTCGGTGGTTGCGTCGGCGCCCCTCGGCCGGGTGCCGGCGATCGGATGCGTGGTCGCCCTTCCCCCGGTCACCTGCACCAGCGCCTCCGGGCTGGAGCCGACGACGGCGAACCCGTCCAGCCGCAGCAGGTAGAGGTAGGGGCTGGGGTTGCTGCGGCGCAGGACCCGGTAGACGTCCAGCGCGTCCGCCGGGCAGTCGGTCTCGAAACGCTGGCTCGGCACGATCTGGAAAGCCTCGCCGGCCTTGATCTCCTCGATCGCCGCCGCGACGGCCGCCTGGTACTCGGCTGAGGTGCGCTGCCGGCGCACTTCGGGGACCCCGGCGCCGGCTGCCCGAACCGCGACCAGCGGGACGGCGGGACGCAGCAGGGCCTCGGTCATCGCGCGCACCCGGTCGCAGGCCTCGGCGTAGGCATCGGTGATCCGGTCGGCGGTGTCGTCGAAGTTGATCGCGTTCGCCACCAGCCACACCTCGCCGGTGTGGTGGTCAAGGACCGCCATCTCCGAGACCAGCATCATCACCAGCTCCGGGATCCCGAGGTCGTCGGGATTGGAGTCGGGCAGCCGCTCCAGCCGCCTGGCCACGTCGTAGCCGAGGTAGCCGACCATGCCGGAGACCAGCGGGGGCAGTCCCTCCTCGCGAGGAGTGTGCAGCAGTTCGAGGGTCTCGGCCAGCACCTTCAGGGGGTCGCCGTCGCCGGGCAGGCCGGCGATCGGCCGATCCCGCCAGATCCACCGCGCCAGGCCCCCGGCCTCGGAGAGGGTCGCAACCGCCGAGACCCCAACAAAGGAGTAGCGCGACCAGACCCCGCCCTCAGCCGACTCGAGCAGGAAGGTGTTCGGGCGGTCCCCGCAGAGCTGGTGGTACAGCCCCACCGGGGTGAAGTCGTCGGCCTGCAACCGGGTGTGCACGCTGACCACCCGCCGTTGGGCACCGGCGGCGAGGAAGCCGGGCAGGTCCGGGCTGATGGTGATCTCGGGCCTCATGCCTGGTCTCCCAGCAGCAGCCGGTCATCGAAACAGGTCCCGGCCCCGGTGTGGCAGGCCGGCCCGGTCTGGTCGACCACGACCAGGACGGTGTCGCCGTCGCAGTCCAGCCGCACCTCGCGCACGGCCTGGGTGTTGCCGCTGGTCTCGCCCTTCACCCAGTAGGCGCCCCGGCTGCGCGACCAGTAGGTCCCGCGGCGCGTGGTGAGGGTACGGCGCAGCGCCTCGTCGTCCATCCAGGCGAGCATCAGCACCCGGCCGCTCGCGGCGTCCTGGACGATGGCCGGCACCAGTCCGTCGGGGTTCCGCTTCAGCAGGGCAGCCACCTGCGGGTCGAGGTCAGTCACCCCGACATTGTGGCAGCCCACCTGCAACCGGGGTGGGTAGGGTGCGAGCCATGAGCTCCAACAGCCAGCGGGAAGCGCTGAGCGACGCACTCGAGGCCGTCCACCCGTCCGCGCCGACCCTGTGCGAGGGCTGGACCGCGCACCACCTGGCTGCGCACGTCTGGCTGCGGGAGAACGATCCGGTGGCAGCGCTGGGCATGTTCGTGCGGCCGCTGGCCGGGCAGGCGGAGAACCGGATGGCCGAGGTGATGACCCAGCGTCCCTACCCCGACCTGGTCGCTGCGATCCGCAGGGGGCCGACCGGGCTCTCCCCGTTCCGGTTGCCCGGCGTCGAGGCCGCAGCCAACCGGATCGAGTTCTTCGTGCACTGCGAGGACGTCCGCAGGGGAGGCGGGGTGAACACCCCGCGGGCCGCCGACCCGGCGTTCGAGAACCTGGCGTGGAAGCGGGTGGGCCCGATGGCGCGGCTGCTTCTGCGGGGCTGTCCCGTCGCCGTCTGGCTCGAGCGCGACATACCGCGGGGCGAGCCGCTGCGGATCGGACGCGGCCCGGACATCGTCACGATCCTCGGCCGGCCGAGCGAGATCCTGCTCTTCGTCTCCGGGCGGCGGTCAGCGGCCGATGTCGAGGTGATCGGCGAACCGGCAGCTGTGTCCCTGCTCCACCGGTAGGCGGCGCCGGCCGGCGTCCACCACCGAAACCGGAGCCGGTCCCGGCTGGGCCAAGCTGTCACAATGTGGCGCATGCGCGTCTACAACTTCTCCGCCGGTCCCGCCATGCTCCCAACCGAGGTCCTCGAGGCTGCGAAGTCCGAGCTCACCGACTGGCACGGCTCCGGGATGTCGGTCATGGAGGTGTCGCACCGCGGCAAGGACTTCGTCGCTGCCGCTGCGGAGACCGAGGCGCTGCTTCGTGACGTGATGGGCATTCCGGGGAACTACCGGGTGCTGTTCCTGCAGGGCGGGGCCTCTGGCCAGTTCGACGCCATCCCGCTCAACCTGACCTCCGTCGGCGACAAGGTCGACTTCCTCAACACCGGCCAGTGGTCGGCGAAAGCCATCAAGGCTGCCCGCGCCCAGGGCCTGGACGTGGAGGTGCTCGCCGACGAGGCCGCCTCCAACTACACCACCACCCCGGCGGCCGGCAGCTTCACCGTCGACCAGTCGGCCGCCTACCTGCACTACACCCCGAACGAGACCATCGGTGGCGTCGAGTTCGGCTACGTCCCGGACGCCGGCGCGGTACCGCTGGTCGCCGACGTGAGCTCCACGATCCTCTCCCGGCCGATCGACGTCGCCAGCTACGGCCTGCTGTACGCCGGCGCCCAGAAGAACATGGGCCCCTCCGGGCTGTGCGTGGTGATCGTCCGCGACGACCTGGTCGGCCACGCCCGGCCCGGCACCCCGGCGATCTGGAACTACCAGGCCATGGCCGAGTCCGACTCGATGCTGAACACCCCGCCGACCTTCGGGGTCTACCTGCTCGGCCGTATCCTCGCCTGGGTGCAGGACGCCGGCGGGCTGCCGGCGATGGCCGACCGGAACCGGGCGAAGGCGGAAGCGCTCTACGGCTTCATCGATGCCAGTGACTACTACAGCAACCCGGTCGCCCCGGACTCGCGCTCCTGGATGAACGTGCCCTTCCTGCAGGCCCGTCCGGAGCTGGACAAGGCCTTCGTCGCCGAGGCCGGTGCCGCCGGCCTGACCAACCTGGCCGGACACCGCTCGGTGGGCGGGATGCGGGCCAGCATCTACAACGCCATGCCGCTGGAGGGCGTCCAGGCGCTGATCGACTTCATGGCCGACTTCGAGAGCCGCAACAAAGGAACCCGATGACCTTCAAGATCCGCACACTCAACGCGATCAGCAACACCGGGCTGTCCCGGCTCCCGAAGGACGAGTTCGAGATCGGCTCCGACGTCGCTGATCCGGACGCGCTGCTGCTCCGCTCCGCGAACCTGCACGGAGTGGAGATCCCGCCCAGCGTGCTGGCGGTCGCCCGAGCCGGGGCCGGCACCAACAACATCCCGATCGCCGAGTACAGCGCGCGCGGGATCCCGGTCTTCAACACGCCGGGAGCCAACGCCAACGCAGTGAAGGAACTGGTGCTGGCAGCCCTCTTCCTCGCCGCCCGCAACATCATCCCGGCAGCGTCCTTCGCCCACCGCCTCGACGGCGACCCGGCCAGCATGGACAAGGCCGTGGAGGCCGGCAAGAAGAACTTCGTCGGCTTCGAGCTGCCCGGCCGCACGCTCGGCGTGATCGGCCTCGGCGCGATCGGGGTCGAGGTGGCCAACGCAGCCACCGGCCTCGGCATGCGGGTGCTCGGCTACGACCCCGGCATCACGGTCGAGCACGCCTGGAAGCTCAGCTCCTTCGTCGAGCACGTCACCAATCTCGACCAGCTGCTCAAGCGCGCCGACATCATCAGCGTGCACGTCCCGCTCGTGGACGGCACCAGGGGCCTGATCGGGGCCGAGCAGCTCGCCAAGATGCGCAAGTCCGCGGTCATCGTGAACTTCGCCCGCGGCCCGATCGTCGACGAGCTGGCCGTGGTGGAAGCCCTGGAGAGCGGCCAGCTGCGGGCCTACATCTGCGACTTCCCCTCCCCGGCCCTGAACAAGCGGGACAAGGTGGTCACGCTGCCCCACCTGGGCGCCTCCACCAACGAGGCCGAGGAGAACTGCGCGCGGATGGCAGCCGACCAGCTCCGCGACTTCCTCGCCGAAGGCACCATCGTGAACTCGGTGAACTTCCCGAACGCCTCGCTGGCCCGCTCCGAGGACACCAGCCGGATCGCGATCGCCAACAGCAATGTCCCGAACATGGTCGGCCAGATCTCCACCCTCCTGGCAGCCGCCGGGCTGAACATCGCCGACCTGCTCAACAAGTCCCGCGGCGAACTGGCCTACACCATCGTCGATGTCGAGGGCGAGCTGCCGGGCGACCTCCTCGACCAGATCCGCGCCATCGAGGGGGTGCTGTCGGCCCGGGCCCTGTGATCAGGGGGTCGGTTCGGCCAGCAGCCGGCGCACGCCCGCCCTGGCCAGCATCAACACGATGATCAGCGCGGTCACGGAGAAGAAGCCGCCGAGGCTCACCCGATCGCCGAAGAGCAGCGCCACGAGCTCGAGCACCAGGAACTTGCTGCCGACGAGGAGCAGCCACAGCAGCAGGGCTGCCAGCACCTTGCCCACCGGTGTGGTTGCAGCCTTGAACCGGGCCTTCACCCGGTCCTTGCCCGCGACGACGACCTCGAGCACCACCTTCAGCAGGACAGCGGTGAACAGCGACACCGTGAACGTCTCGGTGATCACGGCCGGCAGGTACTCCACGGCCAGGTTGAGGACGATCACGTAGACGAAGACGTCCACCACGTCCACCGGGGCGATCCAGGTCCGTGACCCCGGCACGGGTTCAGCTGGCATGGCCCAACCTTAGGGGAGTCGGGCTCGCTCGTACCGACGGACGGCCGGGCGGCCCAGCGTGGGCCTTCGCACGTTTGGGTGCCGGATGCACCATGATCGACCTTGCAGCGCGGCACACCGCGCCCTGGTCATGCCGACGGCGTGAACCGTTGGGAACGAACCGGCCGGGTTCCGGCCGGGCGGAGGTGGGAAGATGGCGGACGGTGCTGGACTGACCACGGGGTCGCGCCCGGACGCTGAGCCGGCGACGACCCGGAGGCTCTGGCGGCTGCCGGCCGACCTCGATCCGGAGCTCCCCGATTTCGCAGTCGTGCGTCGGCTGGTCCTCGGCAGTGCGCTGATGCTCTTCCTCGAGTTGGCGCTGATCCGCTGGCTGGGCTCCAACGTCGTTCACCTCAGCTACTTCTCGAACTTCGTACTGCTCGGATCCTTCCTCGGCATCGGTCTCGGCTTCCTGATCGCGAGGCGGCCCTGGTCGGTGCTCCCGGCCGCACCGGTCATCCTCGCCGTGCTGGTCATCGCTACCTTCGTTGCGCCGGTGACGATCGACCGGGCCGGCGACCAGATCATCTACTTCACCTCGCTCGCGACCTCCGGCCCGCCGGCGTGGCTGGTGCTGCCGTTGATCTTCATCCTCGTCGCAGCAGTGCTCGCCGGCCCGGCAGAGGTGGTCGGCCGCTGCTTCGCCCACCTCCGGCCGCTGACCGCGTACCGCTGGGACCTGGTCGGGTCGCTCATCGGGATCGGCTCGTTCACCCTGATGTCGTTCCTGCAGGCCCCCTCCGTCGTTTGGGGGGCGCTGGTCACCGTCGCCTTCGTCGCGCTGATCGGCGGTTGGCAGCGGTACCTCACCTGCATCGCCGGCGCCGCCATGGTCGGCGTCCTGCTGCTGGAGTCCATCACCCCGGGCATCTCCTGGTCGCCCTACTACAAGATCCGCACAGCCGAGTACGTGTATGCCGGCGTGCCGTTGACCGACATCTCCGTCAACGGCGTGCCACACCAGATCATGCGCTCGGCGGCCCAGCGCCTGCGCGAGGAACCGCAGTACGGGCTCCCCTACCAGCGGACCCCCGGGAACCCGCTGAAGAACGTGCTGATCATCGGCGCCGGATCCGGCTCAGACGTGGCGATCGCCCTCGCCAAGGGCGCCAAGCACATCGACGCCGTCGACATCGACCCGCGGATCATGCAGATCGGCCTGGAGAAGAACCCGGATCGTCCCTACGACGATCCTCGGGTGACCCGGCACGTGAACGACGGCCGCGCGTTCCTCGAGGGCACCGACAACTCCTACGACCTGATCCTGTTCGCCCTGCCGGACTCGCTCGCCCTGGTCACCGGAGCCTCGCAGATCCGCCTGGAGAGCTTCCTGTTCACCGAGCAGGCGTTGACCGCGGCCCGGGAGCACCTCACTCCCGGCGGCGCCTTCGCCATGTACAACTACTACCGTGAGGACTGGCTGATCGACCGGCTGGCCGGCACGGCAGAGGCCGCCTTCGGCCACGCCCCGTGCGTGGACCTGCCCGGCGGTGGCCAGGCTGTGGTCACGGCCGCGCTCGACCAGAACAACCAGGTCTGCGGCAGTAGCTACGTCCCCGCCGGCGCGGTGGTCGCCCCGGCCACCGACGACCGTCCCTTCCTCTACTACCAGGGCGGACCGATCCCGGCGCTCTACCTGTGGACCCTCGGCGGCATCCTGGTCATCTCGCTGCTCGCGGTTCGCCTCCTGGGTGGCCCGCTGAAGGCGATGCGGCCCTACGCCGACCTGTTCTTCATGGGGGCGGCGTTCATGCTGCTCGAGACCAAGAACATCGCCACCTTCGCGCTGCTCTTCGGCACTACCTGGCTGGTCAATGCCCTCGTCTTCGCCGGGGTGCTGCTGATCGTGCTGGCCGCTGTCGAGACCACCCGAAGATTCAAGACCCCGCCGCTGCCGGTGGTGTTCGGCGGAATAGCCGTCTCGCTGGCCGTGACCTTCCTCGTCGAGCCCGCGTGGCTGCTGACCCTGCCGTTCCTTCCCCGGCTGGTCGTGGCCATCCTGCTGGCCTTCGTGCCGATCTACCTGGCCAATGTCGCGTTCTCGAAGCGGTTCGGGGCATCGGATGACTCCCAGTCGGCCTTCGGGCTGAACCTGCTGGGCGCGATGCTGGGCGGTTGCCTGGAGTACCTGGGGCTGCTGACCGGCTACCGCAACCTGCTGCTGATGGTTGCGGTCCTCTACCTGTTCGCCTTCCTGCTGACCCCGCGCAGCCGGGGTGCCATCGTCTCCGTCTAACACCGCTGTCAGCGGATCATGCGCAGGTCTCGCACCTGTGGGCGCCCGCGAGCGTACCTAGCATTGAATTCGGGAGGGGCACGTCACGGAAGGGACGGGCAACATGTCACTGAGCAAGAACCAGACGACCTACCTCACCGGCAGCGTGATCGCCGGGGCAGCGCTCGCCATCCTGTTCGGGATCCTCGCAGCCAACTCCTCCGGCGGGAGCCAGACGGGCTACCTCACCGCCTGCATCGTCTGCGCGCTGGCGGGCATAGCTGCGCTCATCTACCTGCAGGTGAAGAAGTAGGCGAAGCCTGAACCGCTGGCCCTACCAGCCGGCGCTACCCGGGACGCCCTTGAACGGTCCCGCCACCGCGGAGGTGATCCAGCCGCCGTAGAAGCCGCCGGGCTGCGGGGTGACCAACTCCCCGGCGACGTA
>JADLEH010000090.1 GCA_020846255.1 Propionibacteriaceae bacterium | reverse complement strand
CTCGACGGCAGCCGGGAGAGCATCCCGCCGGGAACGGATCATGGCAACCGAGGTGGCGATCATCATGGCCGCGAACAGGATCATCAGCACCGCGCCCGGGATCCGGCTGCCGACCAGCCCGCCGACGAGGGCTCCGGTCATCCCGGCGAGGCCGAACCGCACTCCGGTGCGCCAGGCGACGCGGCCCTCGCGGGCGTGCCTCGCCATGCTGACCAGCGCGGTGACGCCGACGACGAACAGTGAAGCCGTGATCGCGAGCTGCGGCTCCATCCCCAGCACGTAGGTCAGGATCGGGACGGTCAGGATCGACCCGCCGCCGCCGAGCAGCCCGAGGGCGACGCCGATTGCAACCGAGAGCAGCAGGGCTGCGGCCAGCGACCAGGTGATCGCCATCGGGTGCTAGGCCGTCGGCAGGCCCGCGGCCTGCCAGGCCAGCATCCCGCCGACCATGTTGTCGCAGTTGAAGCCAGCCGCGGACAACAGCTCGGTGGCGCCGGCGCTGCGATTGCCGCTGCGGCAGATCGCGATCACCGGCTGCTGCCGGTCCAGCTCGGCCAACCGGAGGCCGAGCTGGCCGAGGGGGATGTGCCGGGCGCCGGGAATGCGTCCCTGGGCAACCTCGTTGTCCTCCCGGACGTCAACCAGTTGGGCCTGCTGCAGGCGCTCCCTGGTCTGGTGGATCGTGATGTCAGCCAACGCTGAGCACCTCCTTCTGGTCCTGGTGGGAGACCCAACCGAGGTAGCTGCCCTCGAGTTCGGCAACGTCGTAGCCGGCCCGCCGCAGGGCGCTGGCGGCCACGCTGACCCGCACGCCGCTCTGGCAGTAGGCGATGATGGTGCCGGCGGTGGGCAACTGGTCGAGGTGCCAAAGGACGCGGCCGCCGCTGAGTTGTTCGGCTCCGGGAAGGTGGCCGGCGGCGAACTCGGTCCTGTTCCGCACGTCCAGCAGCATCGAGCGCGCTGTGGTGTCCAGGTCGTCCTGGCTGATCACGGTGGGCACGACCAGTGGCAGGCCGGTCAGGCTGGTGGTGTAGCCGATGATGTTGTCGATGCCGACGCGAACCAGATGGTCGCGGTACTCCCGGGCCTGGGACTCGTCGCCGGCGAGCAGCACCAGCGGACGGTCCTCGCGCTCGGGGTCGTAGACCCAGGCGCCGTAGCTGGCCGCCTTGCCGACCCCGGGAACGTTCAGTGACCGGGCAACCGTCCCGAGATGCACCTGGGTGTTGTGCCGGGTGTCGACGAAGATCACCTCGTCAGCGGCCAGGCGCCGGGCGAGCGTCACATTGTCGAACTCGACCAGCTTCGCCGGCTCACCCAGCACAGCCGGGCCCTGCTTGTTCTGCCGCTTCATGCGGGCGAAGTAGGCATGTGCGTCCGGCTGGCCGTCGAGCAGCGCAGCGACGAAGCCAGCTTCGTCGCCGTCCCGCAGGAACGGAGCCCACCAGGCGTTCTCCCGCTCGTAGCCGACGGTGGTGGCTGCGATCGCGCCCAGCGCCCGACCGCAGGCGCTGCCGGCTCCGTGGGCGGGGAAGACCTGCACGTAGTCGGGCAGGGTGAGGAAGTCGCGGCGCAGGCTCTCGAACAGCTGCCGCGCTCCGGCGAAGCGGGTGTTGACGCCGCCGGCGGCCTCGTCCAGCAGGTCCGGGCGGCCGAGGTCGCCGACGAAGACGAAGTCGCCGGTGAAGTAGTAGCCCGGCTTGTCGGCGAACGCGCCGTCGGTGACCAGGAAGGACAGGTGCTCGGGGGTGTGCCCGGGGGTGTGTCGCGCCTCGACGATGATGTTGCCGAGTCTGATGGCGTCGCCGTGGTGGAGCCGCTCGGCTTCGAAGCCGTACTGCCAGTCGTCGCCGCCCTCTGCCGAGACGTAGGCGGTGGCTCCGGTAGCGGCAGCCAGTTCGCGGGTGCCGGAGAGATAGTCGGCGTGGATGTGGGTCTCGGTCACTGCGACGATCCGCATGCCGTTGCGGGCGGCCAGATCGAGGTAGGGACCCAGGTCGCGGCGGGGATCGATGACGATCGCTTCGCCCTTGGCCTGGCAGCCGACGAAGTAACTCGCCTGGGCCAGGTCCTCGTCATAGATGCGCTCTAGAAGCATGCTTCCTCCTGGACGGTTATGGCAGATACCCCCAGGGGTATCTGATGGAGAGAGCATAGCCATACCCCCGGGGGTATGGAAAGTGAGTACATTCGCCCACAAAGGATCACGGCTCCAGCCGTGGCGGGCGGACACGAAGAGGCGGCAATGACCGTTCGGTCATTGCCGCCTCCCGTCGGGCTTCAGCAGATCCCGTGGGGGGCCAGGATCGGCGACGTCCTAGCGCCGGGGACCGCCGCCCATGCCCATGCCGCCCATCCGGACGCCGGCTTCGTGAGCCTTGAGGATGGCGTCAGCCTGCGCCTGGGTGAGGCGCCCGTCCTTGACCGCCTGGTCGAGGCCGGCCTTGAGGTCGGCGGTGCGGTCCGCTTGGCGGGCGTCGGACTGGCTGTTCAGCGCTTCGAGGACGGTGGCCTCCGGCACGTTCAGTTCCTTGGCCAGGGCGGCGGCGAGGCTCGTGTGCTGGGCGGCCTGCTGGGCATCGGTCAGGTCGCGCCCGCGGGTCTGCATCGGGTTGGTGGCGTGGTACTTCAGCAGGGCGGCCGTGACCGCGTCCTGGCTGACGCCGAGCTTGCCCGCCAAGTACTCGGCGTTGGCGACAGCACCGTAACCGCTGCCGTTGCGGAGGCCCGCGTTCGGGTTGGTGGCCGTGGCGCCGCCGCCCATTCGGCCGTAGCCACCGCCACGCTGCCAGGACTGGCCGGGCGTCGGGGTGGGGGTGGGGGCTGGGGACTCAGCGCTGGCGATGCTGGCGGCGGTGAAGCCGGAGCCGAGGACGATGAGGCCCCCGGCGATCCCGAGGGCGACCTTCTTGGTGAGGAACATGGCTACTCCTTGGTTTGTGGGTTCTTCCTTGGTTCCAAGTAGAGCCGCCGTCCATGTTGCTATTGGGTGCGCGAATATGAGGCTTGCGTGAAGCCTGCCGGCCACCTGGAGCCCCGGGCGTCAGGGGAGACGGGTGTGGCCGGGCCGAACTCGATCGGGGGCAGGGCAGCCACCAGTTCGCGGCGGCCGGGTCGCAGGCGCCGACTCGGGCACGGAGGTCGGCGGCCTCAGTCCGAAGGGCCCCCGGCCGCCGCCGGGCTGCCGCCAGCGAGGCGGGCGACGGTCGTCACCGGGGTGTGCGGCCCGAGCAGGGCCGCCAGCGGGCCAACCGCTTCGGGGCTGCAGCTGAACAGCACGCAGCTGGCCGGCCCGCCCGAAGCGTCGAGCGCGATGTCGCCGGTGTCGAACCAGGTGAACCCGAGTCCGGCCGAACCGGCGAGTTGGGGGATTTCCCAGGCGAGCCCCTTCGAACCGACGGGCAGCGCGTCGTGCACCAGCCCGGAGGCGACTGCTGCCGTGACCGCTTCGATCGTGACCTGGCCCGGGTGTCCGATGTGGACGTCGTCGTTGGGCGCGGACAGTGGCAGGCCGGCGCAGAGCACGAGGTCACCGGCCCGGGAGTTGCCGCTGAGCAGGCCGCCGGGCCCGATCCGGCCGAGGACGGTGACGCCGATGCCGGTGGCCTGGGTGGCCACGTTGTCCTCGGTGCTGCCGGTGACTGCTTCCGGTGGGATGCCGGCTCCGGCCGCGAGACGGTGGATCTCCGTGATCATCTGTCGTCCGGTGGGTTCCAGTTCGACGCAGAGGTCGTCGATGACAGCGATCGGCCGGGCGCCGGAGCAGATCACCTCGAGCAGCGGGACGCGCAGCGCGAAGTGCGCCACCGTTGCGGCGTCGGCCGGGAACGTGTCGGCCGGCTTCGGGCCGATCCCGCCGATCGAGTCGGTCGCGACCACCAGGTCCTGGTCGAGGATCAGGAGGTCGCGGATGCGCTGAACGGAGGTGGTGGCTGAGCGGGGCTGATCGGTCATCCTGACCGCCTAGCGCCGCAGGGGGAGGAGCTGGGCGGCCAGCAGCTCCGGATCGATGTGGTTGACCTCGCGCAGCACGGCGAGCTGGTCGCCGGGGATGGCCGAGAGCCCGCTGACCGCGCCGGCCATCGCCCCGGCCATGGCACCGATGGTGTCGGTGTCGCCGCCGAGGTTGGCTGCGAGTTCGGTGGCGCGGCCCGGGTCGCCGCCGGCCCGCACCAGCAGCCCGACCGCGGCCGGAACGCTCTCGGTGGTGGCCACCCAGGCACCGACCAGGTCGTACAACTCGACCAGGAACTCCTGGTCGCTGTTGGCCCGTCGGGCGAGGCTGATCGCCAGCCGGGCCCGGGCCGGCACGGACGCGGCCACCGTCTGCTCGCCGCGTCGTCGCCCGAGGGTCGCGGCGAGCAATCCGGCCTCGATGGCCTCGTCGAGACCTGCCCCCTCGATGGCGGCCGAGACCACACCGGCCACCAGGCTTGCTCCGCTGATGGCCACCCCGGTGTCGTGGGACATGATCGTGGCTTCCACCACGGCGTCCACTAGTGCCTCCAGGTCGTCTGGTCGACGAACCAGGCCGATCGGCGCTATCCGCATGGCTGCGCCGTTGGTGTCCCCGCCCGTCCCGGTGCTGCGCGGGTCCGCGCCGGTGCGCAGCAGGTCGATGGCCCTGGCCGAGCTCGGCCCGAGGAAGTTGCCGTTACTTGCGCCGACGCGGTCGGCCCAGGCGACCAGCTCGCGGGCGACGTCCTCGGCCCGCACCTCGCCGCCGGCGTCACGGATGGTCTCGGCCAGCATGTAGGCCTGCTGCGTGTCGTCGGTGACCTGCCCGGCCATGAAGCCGTCCACGATCTGGT
>JADLEH010000089.1 GCA_020846255.1 Propionibacteriaceae bacterium | reverse complement strand
GTGATCGCTTCGGACGCGTTCGGGCGCACCGTGACCTCGGGCCTCGGCACAGCCGACATCGGCGGCCCCTGGACCACCAACGGCTCCAGCTACGCGGTCAACGGGTCGCAGGGCGTTGTGACGGTTGCGGGAGCCGGGCAGGGCCCCTGGGCCCAGCTCGGGGGAGTGTCGGCCACCTCGGTCGACCTGGTTGCCGGCATCCGGCTGGACAAGCGGGTGAACACGGCCGCCGCCTACTTCGGCACGATCGGCAGGAGGGTGGGCACCTCGGACTACCGCCTGAAGGTGAAGGTGGACTCGGTCGGTGGGGTCACGGTCTATGCGATCCGGTCGGCCGGCGGCGAGACCACGCTGTCCTCAGCGTTCCTTCCGGCGACCTATGCCCCGGGTGCCCTGCTGAACACCAGGCTGCAGGTGACCGGCACCGCCCCGACCACGATCCGGGCAAGGGTCTGGCTCTCCACGTCCACCGAGCCGAGCACGTGGCAGGTCAGCGCCACCGACTCGACCGCTGCCCTGCAGTCGGCCGGCTCGGTCGGCCTGTTCACCTACATCGCCGGCGCCGCCACCAATCCGCCATGGGTCTTCCGGTTCGACGACTTCGTGGCCAGGCCGGCCTGAGCGGGGGGAAGAGGCGGAACTCCGATCCGGCGGCCGGGACGGTGGCACCTGCCCATGGCGGCGCCGCCTCTCCCGGCCTAGATTGGCCAGATCGAACCGAACGTGAGGTCAAGATGCCGGCACGCCTGAGCCGCCCGGTGCTCGCAGCGGTCGTCCTCGCGCTGCTCCTGCCGGGGTCAGCCCCGGGACGGGCCGAGGCTGCCGAGCCCGGCTACACCGTCACCCCGGTGGCCACCGACCTGGCCATCCCGTGGGATGTCACCTGGGTCGGTGACCTCATGCTCTTCGACGAGCGCGCCGGACGGGTCTGGACCAAGCGGCCCGACGCGGCGCCGCAGCGGGTCGACCTGGCCCTGCCGCCGCTCTGGGTGCGCTCCGAGGGTGGCCTCCTCGGGTTGGTGGCCGACCCGGACGCTGCGACCAACCGCTACTTCTACACCTGCCAGTCAGTGGCGAAGGCCTCCGGGTCGGCCTCGGACGTCCAGGTCTGGAAGTGGCGGCTCACCAGCGACACCACGGCGGTGAAGGTCCGCACGCTGGTGAAGGGCATTCCGATCGGCTCCGGCCGGCACAACGGCTGCCGGTTGCGGTTCCGCTCCGATCAGATGCTCTACATCGGCACCGGGGACGCGGCCAGGGGCACCAGTCCGCAGAACCTGAAGTCGCTCGGCGGGAAGGTGCTCCGGGTGCGCAGCGACGGCAGCATCCCGAGGACCAACCCCTTCTACGGCAGGGGTGGCAACGCCCGCTACGTCTGGAACTACGGTCACCGGAACATCCAGGGCCTGGCCAGGCAGCCGGCCACCGGGACGATGTTCTCGGTGGAGCACGGCCCCGGTCGCGACGACGAGATCAACCTCGTGGCCAAGGGCTCGAACTACGGTTGGAGCCCCACCCCTGGCTACAACGAGTCGCGCCCGATGACCGACCGGAAGCGTTTCCCGAGGGCCAGGTCGGCGTTGTGGAGTTCTGGCGAGCCGACCGTTGCCACCAGCGGCGCCACCTTCCTTGCCGGTGGCCAGTGGCAGTCCTGGGACGGGGTGCTGGCCGTGGCGATGCTGAAGGGCGAGGGCATCCTGCTCTTCCGGGTGGCCGCCGACCGGAAACTCACCCGGTTCGCCGAGATCGCCAAGGACTTCGGACGCATCCGCACCGTCCAGCAGGGGCCGGACGGCGCGCTCTACTTCACCACTTCCAACGGTTCTGCCGACGGGATCCATCGGCTTGTCCTCGGCTGAGCCGGCCTGACCGGGTCAGCCCTTGCGGGCGGCAAGGACTCGTTCGGCCTGGGTCCGGGCCAGCAGGTCCACCCGCTCATTGAGCGGGTGACCGGAGTGCCCCTTGACGTGCTCCCAGGCCACATCCCGCCCCGCCAACCTTTCTGCGATCATCTCGATCGCCTCCCGGTTGAGCACGGGCTTCCTGGCCGCCGTCAGCCAACCCTTCGCCACCCAGCCGCCGAGCCACCTGGTGAAGATGTTGATCACGTACATGCTGTCGGCCTGGATCAGCAGCGGCACCTCCGGTGGATGCGCGCCGAGGACCTCGTAGACGGCGCGCAGTTCCATCAGGTTGTTGGTCGTGCCATCGTGCCCGCCCGAGTCCGAGCGGCCGTCCGCTGCCGCCCAGGCCCAACCGCCGGGTCCAGGGTTCTGCAGGCAGGACCCATCGGTTGCCACCACCACCCGCTCGGTTCCCATGGTCGGATCCTAGCGACCAGGACGGAGTCCACCCGGGAGCCTGCCGGCAGATCGCCTGGGCCGGCGGGCGCACCCATCGACCGACCCGGGGCCCAGCGGGAAGGAACTGTGGCCGGGTGGCGTTGGGGCTGTCGTCACCGGCTCCCGCCGGCGGGAAGGATCCAACCATGACCATCGCTGGGCTGGTGCTCGCCGGACTGGCCGGCCTCATCCACGTCTACATCTTCTTCCTCGAGTCGCTCGCCTGGACCGATGCCCGCACGCGGGCCACCTTCGGCACCACCCCGGAGGAAGCGGCCGTCACCAGGCCCCTTGCGTTCAACCAGGGCTTCTACAACCTGTTCCTCGCGATCCTCGTCCTGCTCGGCATCGGCTTCTTCACGGCGGGGTCAACGGTGATCGGGGCAACCCTGGTGTTCGCCGGGGCCGGCTCGATGGCTGCCGCGGGCCTGGTGCTGCTGCTCTCCAGCCCGGGCAAGGCAGCTGCAGCCCTCAAGCAGCTCGTCGCGCCGCTGCTGGCGGTGATCCTGCTCGCCATCGGCCTGCTCTTCTGACGACCGATCGGCCAGGGTTGTGGCGCGTCGCGGTCCCGCCGCGCGTCCCCGGGTCCAGCATGGAGCGTGGCAGGGATTCGCCTGCCGGCGCTCGGTTGGACGAAGTGGGGGAGACGGTGGGCACTCGGACAGGTGTTATCGGGGCGGCGTTCATCCTGGCGACCGGGCTTTCGGCCTGCGCACTGCCGGGTTCGGTCGTGGCATCCCCCTCGCCGAGTCCCGAGGTCTCGGTGACGACGCCGGCGGTGACCCCGTCCGCCACTCCCACCACCGCCAGCCCCACCCCGACCCCGTCGAGCCAGGCTGTGAAGGCGACCGGTCGGATGAACCTGTACAAGAACCTGGTCTCCAAGACCCTTGCCGGCACCTGTGCGCTGAAGGCCGGCAAGCCGGTGGTGACCCTGTCTGACCAGAAGAACGACTTCTTCGGCACGGTCGACGTGACGGTCACCCTTGCTGCCGACGGTGGCGCGGTGAGCTCGATCAACGCCGACTTCGGCGAGGACTCCGAACTGATCACAAGGAAGCTGACCTACCAGGACTCGCCACGAGCCGAAGGCAGTTCGGCTGTGCTGGTCACCTCGGGCGGTACCTACACGATCACCGGCAAGGCGATGATGTTCGAGGACGCGGCGACAACCGGCAGCCTGATCCCGTTCAGCATCACGGCCAAATGCGCCAGCGGTGACTGGCTCGGCTGACTACTTGATCATGACGCGGCTGGACCGCTCGCTGGCCGAGTTGTAGCCCGCTTTCGAGCCGGTCACCTTCACCCAGATCGTGTGGGCCTTGTCGACCGACTTCACCTTGTAGCTGGTACCGGTGGCTCCGCTGATGGCACGGCTGGCGTGGTACCAGCGGTAGGTGAGCTTCACCGTGCCGGGGCCCCAGTCGCCGGCGGTCACCTTCAGGGTCTTGCCGACCCTTGCAGTCCCGCTGATCTTCGGCGTGGCCGTGGTCAGCACGCCGGGCTGTTCCACAGTTTCGGTGGCTGCCGAGGTCTTGCTGACCGGGTTGTAGCCGGCCTTGGTGCCGGTCACCCTGACCTTCAGCGCGGCGTCGGCGTCGGCGTCGGTCAGCACGTAGGAACTGTCCTTGGCGTCCGGAATCGCGGTGCTGCCGCGGTACCACTGGTAGGCCAGCTCGACCGGTTCGGGTGACCAGGTTCCGGGGACGGCCGTAAGGGTCTCGCCCACGACGGTCTTGCCGGTGATCTTCGGGGTGGGGGTGGCGCTGAGGCTGCCCTTGGCCACGGCGCCGATGGCGGCCGAGGTCCTGGTCACCGTCTCGAAGCCGGGGCTGGTCCCCGTGACCGCCACCTTGATCTTCTCGCCGGCATCGGCGCCCTGCAGGACGTAGCCGGCGTTGGTGGCGCCGGGGATCTGGGTCGAACCGCGGTACCACTGGTAGGCGAGCTCAACGGGTGCGGGAGCCCAGGTACCGCCGACGGCGGTGAGGGTGCCGCCGACCGTCGGGGTGCCGGTGATCTTCGGGGTCGGGGTCGCAGTGAGGCTGGCCTTGGCCACGGCAGCGGTGGCAGCGGAGTAGCGCATCACCGTGGTGTAGCCGGCCTTGGTTCCCGTGGTCGAGAACGTGATGCGGGCGCCGGCGTCAGCGGGCTGCAGGGTGTAGCTGAGCCCGGTGGCGTCTTCGATGGCCTTGCCGTCGCGGTACCACTGGTGGGCGAGCGAGACCGAGGTGGGTGACCACTTGCCGGGGGTGGCGGTCAGGGTCTGGGTGACCTTCGCGGTCCCGGCGACCGTTGGTGCCGGGGCGGCGCCGGGCGTCATGTACAGCATCGACCAGGTGGTGGCATCCACCACACCGCTGCCGCTGCGACCGGCGGTCACCTGGAAGTCCTTGACCGCGGCGAGGGTCTCCTTGCCGAAGGTCGAGCCGGTGGCCGGGAACCCGAGGCCGGTGAGCAGGTTGTGCAGGGCCACGACATTGGTGCCGGTCGCCCCCGACTCGAGGGTGGGGAACAGCGCAGTGAGGGTCTTCGGGCCGGCCTCGCCGTCTACGGTGAGCTTCTTGGCGGACTGGAACTTCCGCACGGCGCTGACCGTGGTGGAGTCGTAGGTCCCGGTCGGCTTGACGCTGCTGCCACGGGCCAGCAGGAGGTTCTGGAGGGCTGTGACCTTCGGGCCCTTGTCGCCCGAGTCCAGGACGATGGTGAACGGGACGACCTCGTAGTCGGTGAGGTTGTAGGTGTCGATCAGCGACTTGATCGTCGCTGCGTAGTCGGCCGCGTCCTTCGGCCGCTCGACCTTGGCGATGGCGTCGACGAACTTCGGGATGTTGGTGATGACCGTCCGGGCGGTCTTGTAGGCCGAGTCGCTGGTGACGGCTGCGGCGTGCCCGTAGAAGGAGTTGGTGATCGAGGAGAACTTCGCGTAGCGGGTCGAGGAGATGGTCGTGCAACCGGACTGGTAGAGGTTGGCAGCTGAGGAGGTGACCCCGTCGCCGTCGGCGAACACCAGCTTGGCGTAGCGGCGCAGCCCGGCGTAGTAGGAGCGGGACTTCCAGTAGCTGAGGGTGGTCTTGACCACGCCGTAGGCGCGGCCACGCGCCTCGATGATCTGCCAGTCGCCGGAGGCGAGCTTCTTGGTGAGCACGGCGACGTGCCCGATGCCGTTGGACCGGGCCGGGTTGTTCCGCAGGAAGACGAGGTCGCCGACCTTCGGTGAGGTGCCCTTGGCCACAGCCTTGGTGACGTTGTACTGGGAGGCGGCCAGGTCGGTGATCGGGTTGCCCGAGCGGCCGAACAGCCACTCGACCAGCTCGGAGCAGTCGAACTTGGCCGGGTCGGCGTTCGCCAGTGATGCCTCGGCGCCGAGGACGTAGGGCTTGCCGACCTGGGCCTCGGCCAGCTTCGCGAACTGGGATGCCGTCATCGCCGCGCTGCAGGGGGTGTCGAAGTAGTTGTTCGCATCGTCGGCCGCCGCTGAGGTGCCCCAGTCGGAAGCAACGATCGCCTGGGCGATGGAGACGGAGGTGGGGACGCCGAACTTGCGCTGGGCTGACTGCGCCGCACCGACGATCTTGGAGATGAAGGAGGTCTTGGCGCTCGAGGTGATCGCCTCGGCCGGGGCGGCGGCAACGAGCGCAGTGCCCGACACCATGGCGATGCCGATGGCAACGGACAGCACTCTCGATGAAATCCTCACAAGGTGGTTCCTACCGACACGGCGGTGGTCACAGCAAGCGTTCGCTTGAGAGTTGGTTACCCCCCCAGCCCCGACAAATGGCCTTTGACAAGGGGATACAGTCGAAATGGCCTCAAGCTTGCCTTAAGGGTTTGCTGGTTGAGGGTTCGGTGAGCCCTGCCGCCGGCCGAACCCGTCGGCGGGCGAGATCGCCGCAACCGGAAGGCCGGGAACACCCGGTGGGTGAGCTCGGGTCCGGTGGGCCCGTCAGGCGCGGCGCAGGACCAGGCGTCCGACGACCCCGAGCCCGAGGATCGCGGCTCCGGCCAGCACCGACTGCAGCGGGAGCGTGCCGGCGAGGACCACGCATCCGAGCAGCCCGAGGAGGTTCAGCAGCCGCGGCCAGCGCCGTTGCGGTGG
Source organism: Propionibacteriaceae bacterium (assembly GCA_020846255.1). Lineage (GTDB taxonomy): Bacteria > Actinomycetota > Actinomycetes > Propionibacteriales > Propionibacteriaceae > Propionicimonas. The sequence continues at coordinate 8,403 of JADLEH010000089.1, read as the reverse complement.
CCGTTGGGTGAGGGCCGCGGCGTTGGCGATCGCGTAGTACACCAGGACGCCGAAGGAGGAGAAGCCGATCGCGCCCCGGACGTCGAGGGCGAGCACGACGGCGCCGATCACGAGCGCCAGCGCCACCTCTGCCCGGTGCGGGGTTGAGAAGGTGGGATGGACGGTGGCCAGCCAGCGGGGCAGGTCGGCGTTCCGGGCCATCGCCAGGGCCGTCCGGCCGACGCCGGCCAGCAGGGTGAGGAGGGCGCCGAGGGAGGCCACCACGGCCCCGGCCTGGACGACCGGCACCAGCCAGTCAGCCCCGGCCGCCTGGACCGCCTCCCGCAGGGGCGCGGCACTGGCGGCGAGCCGTTCGGGGCCGAGGGTGGCCAGCGCCGTCCAGCCGACAAGGGTGTAGACGACCACTGTGATGGCCAGTGCGCCGAGAATGGCCCGCGGGATGGTGCGCCGCGGTTCGCGAACCTCCTCACCGAGCGTTGCGATCCTGGCGTAGCCGGCGAAGGCGAAGAACAGCAGCCCGGCTGCCTGGAGGACCCCGTAGGCCCCGCCGGGAACGGACGCAACTGCCGGGCCGGGCGCGCCCCCGGGCGCCAACCAGATGCCGGTCACGACCAGGCCCAGGCAGGCGAGGGTGAACGCCACCAGGACCCGGGCCACCCGGGCGGTGCCCTTGATGCCCCGGTAGTTGACGGCGGCAAGGGCCGCCACTGCAGCAAGGGCGAGCAGGCGCTGGGTCCACCCGGAGGCCGGCAGCAGGTAGGTGGCGAAGGTGAGGGCCATCGCTGCGCAGGAGGCCGTCTTGCCGACCAGGAACGCCCAGCCGGCAGTGAAGCCCCACCACTCGCCCAGCCGTTCGCGGCCGTAGATGTAGGTGCCGCCGGAGGTCGGGTAGGCGGCCGCCAGTTGCGCCGAGGCCGCGGCGTTGGCGTAGGCGACGGCCGCGGCGACCGCCAACCCGGCCAGCAGGCCGAAGCCGGCTGCCTGTGCAGCCGGGGCGAAGACGGCGAACACCCCGGCGCCGATCATCGAACCGAGGCCGAGGATGATCGCGTCGCCGGTCCCAAGGCGCCGTGCCAGCACCCCCGGTGTCATTCGGCCTCCATCGCAGGTCGGTCTCGACGCTAGTCTGCGCCGCAGCGGCAGCCGCTCAGAACTGTCCCACCCGGGCCGGATCCCTCACGCCCGGTCGGCGGCGTCCAGGTCGTCGGTCAACGCCGGCAGCGCATGCCCCGGGTAGCTGATCGGGCGGGCGGGGATGCCGGCGACGGTGGTGAACGGCGCCACTTCCTCAAGGACCACCGAGCCCGCCCCGATCCGGGCACCCTCACCGACCCGGATGTTGCCGAGCACCTTGGCCCCAGCCCCGATCATCACTCCCCGGCCGATCTTCGGGTGCCGGTCGCCGCCGACCTTGCCGGTGCCGCCGAGGGTCACCTCGTGGAGCATCGAGAAGTCGTCGCCGACCACAGCGGTCTCACCGATCACCACGGACGTGGCGTGGTCGAACATCACGCCCTTGCCGATCCTGGCGCCCGGATGGATGTCGACGGCGAACACCTCCGAGATCCGGCTCTGCAGGTAGAGCGCGAGCGTCGGGCGATCATGGGTCCAGTAGTAGTGCGCGACCCGGTAGGCCTGGATCGCGTGGAACCCCTTGAAGAACAGCAGGGGCACCGAGTAGCCACGGCACGCCGGGTCCCGGCTCAGCACGGCTCGCAGGTCCTCGCGGATCGCCACCCCGATGCTGCGGTCCTCGTCGAAGGCCCCGGCCACAAGTTCGCGGAGGCTCAGTGACGTGATGGTCTCGCTCCCGAGCTTGGCGGCGAGGATGAAGCTGAGGGCGTCCTCGAGTCTGGAGTGGGCGAGGACGTTGGTGTGCAGGAAGCCGGTGAGGGCCGGTTCAGCCTGCGCGTCCGCTGTGACCTCGGCGCGGATCCGGTTCCAGACCTCGTCGCGACCGGCGCTCATCGCCGACCCCCTTCCCGCTGTGCGGGCGTCGCCGAACCGGTGCCTGCCCCGGTTGTCCGGAGACGGTCGAGGGCTGCGAGCACTTCCTCCTTGCGAGGTGCGCCGAGAATGCGGCCGTGCTCGACGCCGTTGGCATCGAGGAGCAGGACGGTCGGGGTGCGGGTGATGCCCAGCCTGCCGACCAGGTCGAGCCGCTGCTCGGCATCGATCTCGATGTGGGCGACCCCGTCAGCTGCCGACTCCACCTCCGACAGGACCCGGGCGGTGACCCGGCAGGGGGCGCAGGCCGGGGAGGAGAACTGCAGGAACGTGGCCGTCCCGCCCAGTTCCTGGCCATAGCCCAGGACCATTGCGGTCGCGCCCCGCTGCGCCCGGAAGCGGCCGTCGACCGCCTTGCGGTAGAGGCCGAAGCCGAGGGCGAGGAGCACGGCGATGCCGACGATGTACGCGCCGGTCACCGGGCACCGCCTTCGGCCGGGCGCCCCGAGAGGCCCGGCTTGCCCAGCACGCGGCGCCCGAGCAGGTACAGCTCGCAGCCGAGGCAGAAGTCGAACACGGCGTTGAGGACGGCAGCGACCAGCGCGAAGCCGGCGGCTACGTAGAACACGATCGGCGCTCCGAGGAGGGCGCCGGCCAGTGCGACCACTGCGAAGCCGAACCCGACCGACTGGGCGAACCGGGGTGGGCGCTCGTCCTCCAGCACTGCGGGTGCGGCCAGGCGTGGCCGGACGAAGCGGCGGAACGCCCAGCCGTAGGGCTGGTAGCGCAGCCCGAGCAGGGACCCGGCCCCGAAGGCAACGGCCTGGATGATCAGCAGCGGCAGCCCCGCTGCCGGTCCGAGGATGAGCGTGAGGGCGAGGACGACGGAGGTGAGGGCCGCGCCGAAGCGTGGCCCGCGAGGGTCGACCTGCTGGTGGATTGGGTTGGCGGCCATTGCGGCGTCCTAACGATGGTGGTTGGTCAGTAACTCGACCGACAGCTCATCCCGCGACGGACAGCCGGGATTCGTGGGATCCGCCGCAGGCAACTGCTCAAGCCGTGGCGATCAGGAGGAAGCTGTCAGGACTTACGACAACAACACATGCACATGGGCGCATTCCCGTTGCTCAGCGTTACTGCGAGCCGGAGGCTGGTGTGCATGCGACCGAGGCTAGCACGGGCCGTCGGCGAGGCAGAAGGCGGGGAAGCGACAACGCCCGGGGCGTCGTCGTTGGCGGGTGTGGACAGCTGCCACCCGGACGGGGACAAGCCAGGATGCCGCCCGTTGGGTATCGTTTGTCCCGTGGAAACAGTCCGGCACCTGTTCGGCCGGCCCGGGATCCGGGCGCGGCTGGTTGCCGTCGCGGTCACCGCAGCCGCGCTGTTGCCGCTCCTGCTCCGCCTGCCCAGGGTCGCCGTGGTGGCCTGTTTCGACGCCGGTCACCCGCTCTACCAGTGGGTGCCGCAGACGGGGTTCGGTGCAGCGCACTGTGTGACCGCCCCGGCCCAGGTCGTCGGCTGGACGCTGATGATCGCCTCCACCCTCGTGGTGCAGCTGGTCCTGCTCCCGCTGATCCTCGGCTTCGGTGCCGGGCTGGTCCGTGCCGGCCGGCGCCTCGTGCATGCTGCCGGCAAGGCCCTGACGCGGGTCCTTGCCGGGCTTCCCCAGCTGCTGGTCCCCGAACAGCGTCCGGTCGGTGTCTACGTCCGGGCGCGTTACACCGATACCGCGCGGTCACGGGCGAACCCGCGCCGCGGGCCGCCGACCTGCCCTTGATGCTGCTGTGAACCGCCGCGCCCACGGGCGCGGCTGAAGCGCGTTCGTGCGCTCCCGACGGCCCCGCCGTCCCAAAGCAATCAAGAGCCAGTTGGGCGACATCGCCCGGAATCGAATGAACATGTCCAAATCGAAATCAAGCAATCCACCAGCCGGCGGCCGCCGTGACGCGCTCCGCCAGCAGCAACAGGCCGCAGCCGCCGCGGACCAGCGGGTCAACGTCGCCATCCGCGCCGCCTGGATCGTCGGACTGGCAGTGGTGGCGCTACTGATCGGCATCAGTGTCTGGTCCATCGCCGGCGCGCGGTCCGGGACGCCCGGGGTGGTGGCGGCCGACGGGCTGACCGCCCCGGCCGTGGCGACCGAGTCCGGAGCCGTGCTGATCGGCAAGGCCGATGCCGGGGTGACCGTGAGCATCTACGCGGACTTCATGTGCCCCTACTGCGGCCAGTTCGAGCGCGCCAACGGTTCAGCGCTCGCCGCTGCCGTGGATCGGGGAGAGGCGAAGCTGGAGATCCACCCGATGGCCTTCCTCGACGACCTCTCCGCCGGTACCAAGTTCTCCACCCGGGCGGCCAACGCCTTCGTCACCGTCGCCGATCGCGACCCGGCTGCGGCGCTGAAGTTCTACCAGCTGCTGTACGCCAACCAGCCTGCAGAGCAGTCCGCCGGGCTCACCGACGACCAGCTGAAGCAGTTCGCCGCCGAGGCCGGCGCTCCTGCCGAGGTCACGGCCGCGTTCGCGAAGCAGACCTTCGCCCCCTGGGTGGCGAAGATCACGCAGCAGGCCTTCGACTCCGGCATCACCGGTACCCCGACGGTGAAGATCAACGGCGAGCTGTTCAAGGGCGACCTGTACAACGCCGGACCGCTGGCAGCGGCGATCAGCGCGGCAGCAAATGGCTGATCGGCTGCTGACCAGACTGCACTCCCTGCGCCAGTCCAACGGCTGGATCTACGCCACCATGCTGTTCTCTGCCCTGCTCAGCCTGACCGCTTCCTTCGTGCTCTCGGTGGACGCACTCGCGCTGGCAGCCGACCCGAACGCCGTCCTCGCCTGCAACATCAACTCGGTGCTCAGCTGCGGCACGGTCGGCAACTCCTGGCAGGCCAGCCTGTTCGGGTTCCCGAACGCGTTCCTCGGGCTGATCGCGGAGCCGGTGGTGATCACGATCGCCGTGGCCAGCCTCGGGGGCGTCCGGTTCCCGCGGTGGTTCATGTTCTCGGCCCAGGTGGTCTACACCCTCGGGCTGATCTTCGCGTACTGGCTGTTCTTCGAGGCGTTCAACGTGATCGGGGCGCTGTGCCCGTGGTGCCTGCTGGTGACGCTGTCCACGACCCTGGTGTTCACCTCACTGACCCACGTGAACATCCGCGACGGCAACCTCTACCTGCCCGAGCGGGCGAGCCGGGCGGCGAGGCGCTTCGTCGCCGCCGACCTGGACGCCCTGGTGGTTGCGGTCTGGCTGCTCGGCATCATCGCCCTGGTGATCACCAGGTATGCCGCCGTGCTGTTCTAGCCGCCCGGTCGGCCGGGCTGCTCAGGACAGGCCGGCTCCGATCAGCCGGAGGTGTTCCAGGACGGCCCGGACGGCCGCCCGTTCCATCCGGTCCGGTCGGCCGAGGGCGACGATCGAGCGCACCGAGCGCACGTCGACCAACGGGATGGTCACCAGGTCGGTGCGGGGCCTGGTCGTGAACCGGGGCAGCAGGGCGCAGCCGACGCCAGCCGCCACGAGGGCTTCGACCACCCGGTTGTCGCGGATCCGCTGGACCACGTCCAGCTGCGCGCCGCTGCGGTTCTCGATGGCGATCCGAACGGTGTCGAAGGGATAGCCGATCGGGACCCCGATCCAGTTCTCGCCGGCCAGGTCGGCCGCTGTCACCCGGCTGCGTCCGGCGAGCCGGTGGCCGGCCGGCACGGCGACGTCCAGCGGTTCGGCTGCGACCGTGACCGCGACCAGGCGGTCGGCGCCCGCAGGTACCTCGGCGAGGCTGTGGCCGATCACCAGGTCGTAGTCGGCGGCCCTGGCGGCGAAATCGGCCTCCGCCACGTCCTCGTCGGCGAGGGTCACCGAGATCCCGGTGCCGGCGCAGCGGACCAGCAGCGGTGGCACCAGCAGCTCGGCAGCGCTCGGCAGGGCCGCTATCGACACCTCCCCGACGGGCTCGCCGTGCAGGTCGTCGAGCTCACGCTGCAGCCGGGCCATGGTCACCGCCACCTCAACTGCTCCGGTGGCCAGCAGCCGGCCGGCGGCCGTCAGCCGCAGGCTGCGTCCGTCAGGTTCGACCAGCGGGGCACCGAAGGCCCGTTCCGCGGTGTGCAACTGCTGGCTGACCGCCGACGGCGACCGGTAGGTGGCTGCAGCCACCGCTGTGACGGTGCCCCGATCGGCGAGTTCGCGGAGCAGCTGGAGATGACGGACGTCCATGAAGGCAGCCTAAAGGAACATTTCAAGACATCGCGCTTGTGCTTCATCATTGTCGCAGCCACGATGGACGGGTGCCCCTCCGCCATCGCCTGCTCGCCGTCGCCGTGGCCGTGATCTGGGGGGTCAACTTCCTGGCCATCCACGCGTCGCTGACCCAATTCCCGCCGTTCTTCCTCGTCGCGCTGCGCTTCCTGCTGATCGCCGTACCGACCGTGATCCTGGTGCCGCGGCCACAGGTGCCGCTGCGGTGGCTGGTCGGCTACGGCCTCGGGTTCGGGGTGGCGCAGTTCACCTTCCTCTACTGGGGAATGGCAGCAGGCATGCCGACCGGACTGGCCTCGCTGGTGCTGCAGGCCTCGGCCCCGTTCACCCTTGTGCTCGGTGCGCTCCTGCTCGGTGAGCGGGTGCGCGGACGGCAGTGGCTGGGCATCGGGACAGCTGTGGCCGGCATGGTGCTGGTCGGGGTCTCCCGGGCCCAGGCCGCCGCGTTCCTGCCCTTCCTGCTGGTGCTCGTCGGCGGTCTCGGCTGGGCCTTCGGCAACCTGGCCAGCCGGCTCGCCAAGCCGCCGAACCCGTTGCACCTCACCTTGTGGATGTCGGTGGTGGTGCCGCTGCCGATGCTGGCCCTCTCGCTGGCCTTCGAGGGCCCGGGCCGGATCTGGACGGCTCTGGCCGGCTCCTTCGGTGCCGCGGCGGCACCGGCCTGGATCGGCCTCGCCTACACCTGCATCCTCGGGACGGCTGTCGGGTCGGGCATCTGGACGTGGCTGCTGGCGCGGCACCCGGCCGGGGTGGTCGCACCGTTCTCGATGCTCGTCCCGGTTGCCGGCATCCTCACGGCGGCTGTCGTCCTCGGCGAGCGGCCGACCTGGCTGGAGGTCCTCGGCGGCGCCGTCGTGGTCTGCGGGGTCCTGATCGGGTCCCGGCGCTCCCGGAAACCGGAGCCGAGGACCGAGCCACTGGCTTCCGGCCTGGTCGCGGAACCGACGGGCTGAGGTCAGGACTCGTCCGGACCCTTCTCGTCATCCTTGCGGAACTCGTCCTCGCGACGCTTCAGGTCTTCCTCCCACTTGCGCAGGAGGTCCTCGTGCTCGGCATTGCTCCGCTTGAGCGAGCGCAGGAACTCCGGGTCGTCGTCGGGAGCCTTCGGCCGGGGCCGCTGCGGGCGCTCGTACTCCGGGAAACCAGCCGTCCGGGTGGTCGGCCACGCCGCGCCCCCGCTGCCGGCGTTGGCCCGGTTCGGGCGACCGGCAAGTAGCCAGGCGATCGGGCCGACGATCGGGATCAGGATGATCAGGACGAGCCACGCCCACTTGGGCAGGTTGCGGACCCGTGCGTCCTCTGCCTGCACGCAGTCGATCAAGCAGAACACCACCAGCGCCAGCTGGAGGATGAAAGGCAGATAGCGGATCATCTGGGCTCCTGAGTAGTGCCCCAACGATAGGCCATCGCTCAACCCCCGCCGGGGGTCCCGGGCCGATGGTCAGGCTGCCAGTGCCCTCGCCCTGAGCTGCCCGCAGAAGGACTGGGCGAGGAGCCGGCCGGTACGCGACACCTCGGTGTCCTGGACGTGCATGGCGCGCCGCATCGTGCGGCCGTCGTCGCCGCCGAGCGCGGCCCACCGTCCCATCAACTCCGGGGACGCCTCCGGGTGGAACTGGACGCCGACCGCTGAACCGACCCGGAAGGCCTGGTTGGGGTAGCCGGCGCTGCTGGCCAGCTGGGTGGCACCCGGCGGCAGCGTGGTGACGGCGTCGGAATGGGACTGGGCGACCAGCGAACTGCCGTGCTCGGTCAGCCTGCCGAGCAGGGGGTCGGACGCGGCGCCGTCGTGCCAGGTCACCCGGTAGGCGCCGTGCTCACCGCCGCCGGGGTGGCTCACCGTCACCTGGCCGCCGAACGCCTCGGCGAGCAGCTGGTGGCCAAGGCAGATCGCCAGGACCGGCACCTCTGCAGCCACGGCGGCAACCAGTAGGTCCTTCAGCGGCCCGATCCAGGGATGGTCGTCGCCGTCGCGGGCGCTCATCTGCCCGCCCAGCACGATCACCCCGTCCCCGAGGGACTCGACACCCGGCACCGCGAGCTTCCACAGCGGGACGGCCCGCAGCAGCACCCCGTTGCTCCCGAGCCACGGACCGAAGCGGTCCAGTGGCACCTGGGGATCGGGTTGGATGATGGTCGCTCGGACTGCCCTGGGCATGCCGGGATGCTAGCCAGCGAATCTGACGGTCAGGTTACGGGAACCCC
>JADLEH010000088.1 GCA_020846255.1 Propionibacteriaceae bacterium | reverse complement strand
CTGTAAGCCGGATTCTGTGCTCCCGAGGGAGCGGTGATCATCCATCTGCGAGGACTGTTGCCAGCCCCCTTCGCCGTTGCCGGCGTGCGACCTACCCGGACGCCTCGCGCGAGCAGCGCTCGAACGGCGTCCGCGGGCACCGGGTCCGAGGACCTGGCGCCCTTCTTGGCCTTGCTCCGGGTGGGGTTTGCCGAGCCACCCCAGTCACCTGGGGTGCTGGTGGTCTCTTACACCGCCGTTTCACCCTTACCCCGCTCCCGCTCTCGCGGTTCGGGGCGGTCTGTTCTCTGTGGCACTTTCCCGCGGGTCACCCCGGGTGGGCGTTACCCACCACCCTGCTCTGTGGAGTCCGGACTTTCCTCTACTCTCGCAGCGATCACCCGACCGACTCGTCCGCGTCCAGCCTATCGGAGCGCCCGCCGCGCGCCGCCCGTCGAGCCTCCCGGAACGTCGCGCTGGCCGGGGCTGCGGCTGCGATCAGCCGGCGAGGACCCGGAACTCCACCTTGCCGGCCAGCAGGTCGGCTGCGACCAGGGTGGCCGGGATCTGCTCGCCGAGCACCAGGTCGCCGCCCTTCACCTTCGCCTCCACAGCCGGGTCCGGCAGCTGCAGCACGCCGTAGTCGTCCTCGGTGTCGACCTCCAGCACCGTCCCGGTGAACGTCTGGCCAAGCCGCGGGGCGAGCACCATCGCCTCGACCAGGTCGATCGTGCCGCGTTCGTACTTCTTGGCGCGCCGGCTCGATTCGGCCATCACGGCCGGCAACTGAGGCAGGGCTGTCGCCACCCACTCCGGCACCGGCAGCCCCGCACTGATCGCAACGCAGGTCTCGCCGGTGTACCGGTCGACCAGCCGTCGCAGCGGTGCTGTGGTATGGGCATAGGGCGCGGCGATCGCTGCGTGCAGGGGTTGCTCGGGCGCTTCCCCGTTGAAGGCCTGGTAGCCAGCGCCGCGGAACAGCAGCGTGCAGGAGTTCAGCATCGCTGCGTGGGCCGGAACCGAAGCCGAGAGGCTGCGGACGAACTCCGGGTAGGCCATCGCCTGCGGCCACCTGATCCCCAGGGCAGCGGCTGTCCGGCGCAGCTTGGCCAGCGAGTTGTCCCTCGCCGGGGGCAGGGTGCGCAGGATGCCGACGCCGGCTGCCAGCATCAGGCCCGCCGCCGCCATGCCGGTGGCCAGCGACAGCTGGGCGTTCCAGTCCTCGATCGGCAGGGGCGCCCGGTAGACCAGCTCCCAGTGGCTGTCGGTGGCCACCACCTCCTGCTCCGGCACCGAGAGGCTGACCCCGCCGCGCTGCACCTCGATCTCCTGCCGCAACCGGCCGATGGTCCGCAGCAACTCCAGCTGCTCGCCGCCGCGGCCGGCGTCCAGGTCGGCCTGGGCGCCGGTGTAGCTGAGCCTTGCCCGGCTGCGGACCAGACCGCGTTCCACCCGGGCGGCGGTGGTCTGGCCGGCCGAGTCCAGCGACAGCTCCCAGATCAGGGCCGGACGGGTCTGGTCGGGCAGCAGGCTGGCGGCCCCTTCGGACAGCACTGCCGGGTGCAGCGGGATCCGCCGGGTCGGCGCGTACAGCGTCTCGCCGCGCCGGTTGGCCTCCGCGTCCAGTTCCCCGCCCGGACGGACGAAGGCTGCGACGTCGGCGATGGCGTACCTCAACAGGTACCCCTGACCCACCCGGGAGAGGTGGAACGCCTGGTCGAGGTCCCGCGACCCCTCCGGGTCGATGGTCACGAACTCGATGTCGGTGCAGTCCCGGCTGGGCAGGACCGGGCCGGCCGCCCGCTCCTCGGCCTCGGCCAGGACGGCTGCCGGGAAATCGCCCGGCACCCCGAGACCCGCACGCAGCCGCCGCAGGCCCTCACGCAGGACCGGCGGTTCGGCGTTCTTCAAGGACACGTGGCGGCTGGGCATGGTCCCTCCTCATCGTCGTTTGCTGGGGGTCCCGTCAAGAGCCGAGTTGACCAGAGCATCGGCTGCCTTGTTCGCTTCGCGCGGCACCCAGGTCCAGGTGACCCGGGCGGGCTTCAGCAGCTGAGCCTTCCGGGCCAGCGGCACCATGTCCGGGTGCTTGATCTTCCAGCGACCGGCCATCTGCTCGATCACCAGCCGGGAGTCCATCCGGACCTCGACGGCTGCATCGGGATCGATCGCCCTCGCCATCTCCAGGCCGGCGATCAGGGCCGAGTACTCGGCGACATTGTTGGTGGCAACACCGAGGGTCACGCCCTCGGAGTTGAGCACCTCGCCGGTGTCTGCGTCCCGCACCAGGGCGCCGTAGGCGGCCGGCCCGGGGTTGCCGCGGGAGCCACCGTCGCCCTCGACGACCAGCCGCCGGCCTTTGGCCGGCGCGGGCTCCGGTTCGTCGTGGTCGAAGATGGACGGCCCGCCCTGCGGGAGCCGCGGGGCACGGGCCATCAGGCTTCCACCGAACCGATGCGGACCAGCACCCGCTCGCACTCCTCGCAGCGCAACACCTCATCAGCTGCGGCGGCGGCGTACCCGGCGAGCGCAGTCTGGGTGGCCTCCAGCTGGCAGCCGCTGCACCGGCGACCACGCAGCGCAGCCGCGCCCAGGCCCCCGGAGCGCTCCCGGACCCGGTCGTAGAGCGCGATCAGGTCCGCCGGGATCTCGGCGGCCATCCCGTCACGGGCCGCGCGGTGGACGGCGATCTCGGCGTCCAGCCGGGCCAACTGCTCGTCGCGGGAAGCGATCAGGGCCCGCATCGAGTTCTCCAGCTCGGTGAGCTCTGTGGTGAGCATGTCCTGGCGTCCGGTGGCGGCCTCCAGCTGCTCCATGACTTCCAGCTCGACGTCCTCAAGGTCGCCGATCCGGCGGCCGAGGTGGGCGATCTCCTCCAGCAGCGCGTTCAGCTGCTTCGGGTCGACCACCGAACCGTCGTCCACCCGACGCTGGTCACGCTGGCGGCGCTCGCGCACCGGGACGAGATCCGACTCGGCCTTGTCCACGTCCAGCTGCAGGTCGCCGACGCGGGTCCGGGCAGCGATCAGGGCCTCGCCCAGCTTGGCCCGAACGGTCTTCGCCTCAGCGATCGCGGCATGCTCGGGCAGCGAGCGACGCCGATGCTCCAGCTGGGAGATGGCGGTGTCCTCGGCCTGCAGGTCGAGCAGGCGGAGCTGGGCCGTAGCGGCAGCCTTCATCTGGGGCCTCCTGAAGTTGTGGACACCGACTGTACTGGTTTTCCGGCTTTCGCTCGGGGCCAGCCCTGCCATGCCACGATTCCGTGCATGAGCTTCGACCACCCCGCCAGCCCGCCGGCGAACTGGTACCCCGATCCGACCCAGGCCGGGATCCTGCGCTACTGGGACGGCGGCGGCTGGACCGCCCACACCCACCCGGCAGCAGGCGTCGCAACCACTTCCGGACATGGCCTGCCGGCCGGCTTCGGCACACTGGCAACAGCAGTCCGGGTGCTGGTCGGCCTGTGCGGCCTGACGGCGGTCTTCGACCTCGTCGTCCAGGCCTGGGGCGCCGTCGTGATCTCCGCTGCCGCTGCCGACCCTGCGCACCTCGACATCTCGGTCCTGGAGCTGTACGACAACCTCAACCTCGGGTCGGCGTGGCCGGCGCTCGCCCTCGCGTTCGCCGCCGGTGTGGTCTGGCTGGTGTGGCAGCACAGGTTGGCCGGCACGGTCCCCCGAGCAGCGCTGCGCCGCTCACCCGGTTGGCACGTCGGGTCATGGCTGATCCCGATCGCCTGCCTGATCTTCCCGTACCAGAACATGGTCGACCTGCACCGCGCCCTCACCCCGGCGCAGGGGGCTCCGCTCCGGCGCACGCCGGCACGCTTCGGCGTCTGGTGGGTGGCCTGGCTGGGCTCCGGCCTGATCGCAGCCCTCGCCGTGCGGATCAGCTCCATACCCGATGTGACGCTCGAGATCCTCGCGCAGGCCTCGATGGTCGCTGCCGTCGGCGACATCCTGGAGATCATCGCCGCTGTCCTCGCGATCGGCATCGTCGGCGATCTCAGCAGGGCGGCACTGCAACCGGCGTCCCTCCCCACAGTCCACGCGGCCGCGGCCGGCCAGGTGGTTTGAGGCGGCTCCGGCGGGGATAGCATGCCAGGCATGACCGACCAGCCCACACCGGCCGAAGAGCCACTCCCCAATCGGCAGATCCCGTTCTCGGAGGCATTCCGGGAGTTCATCCCGCAGGGCTGGGCGCCCTACCCCACCGAACCGCCGGCGGAGCTCGCAGCCGCCGGTCCGGCGGCGCTGCGGCGGCGGGCGCTGGCCGAGGCCTTCCCCGGCGAGCGGCTGGTGATCCCCGCGGGCGGCCTGAAGCCCCGGGCCAACGACACCGACTACCGGTTCCGGCCGCATTCGGCCTTCGCCTGGCTGACCGGTCTCGGCAGCGATCGGGAGCCCGACGCCGTGCTGGTCATCGAGCCGACCGATTCCGGGCACGAGGCCACGCTCTACTTCAAGCCGCGGGCCCCGCGCACGGACCCGGAGTTCTACGCCGACTCCCGCTACGGCGAGATGTGGGTGGGCACCCGGGAGTCGCTGGCGGAGATGACCGCCCTGACCGGCATCTCCTGCGCCCCGATCTCCGAGCTGGACGGCGCTCTCGGCAAGAACCTGTCGGCAACGGCCGTCCGGTTGCTGCGGGAGGCCGACGAGGCGGTGACCGGCCGGCTCACCACCTTGCGCGCGGAGGCCGGGGTGGACGCGGCAGCCGCGGTGGAGCGTGACGAGCAGTTCCTGGTCGCACTCTCCGAGGCCCGGCTGGTGAAGGACGACTTCGAGCTCGACCAGCTGCGGCAGGCCTGCGCGGACACCGCAGTGGGCTTCGAGGCAGTGATCGCGGACCTGCCGGAGGCCGTCCGCCGCGGCCGGGGCGAGCGCTGGGTGGAGGGCATTTTCGGCCTGCACGCCCGGCACCTGGCCAACGCCGTCGGCTACGACACCATCGCCGCTTCCGGCGACCACGCCAACACCCTCCACTGGATCCGCAACGACGGTGACATCCGCGACGGCGACGTGCTGCTGCTGGACGCCGGCGTCGAGGTGGAGTCGCTCTACACCGCCGACATCACCCGCACCCTGCCGGTGTCGGGGCGGTTCAGCCCGACCCAGCGCAAGGTGTACGAGGCGGTGCAGGCTGCGCAGGCAGCCGGCATCGCCGCTGCCAGGCCCGGGAACAGGTTCTCCGACGTGCACAAGGCGGCAGTGGCTGTCATCGCGCAGCACCTCGAGGCCTGGGGGCTGCTGCCGGTCAGCGCCGCGGAGTCCCTCGACCCCGAACAGGGCGGTCACCACCGCCGCTGGATGGTCCACGGCACCTCCCACCACCTCGGCCTCGACGTGCACGACTGCGCCCAGGCCCGCCAGGAGAACTACCGGGACGCCGAACTGCAGCCCGGCATGGTGATCACCGTGGAGCCCGGCCTCTACTTCAAGGCAACCGACCTGCTGGTGCCGGAGGAGTTCCGCGGCATCGGGGTGCGGATCGAGGACGACGTCGTGATCACCGCGGACGGCTGCGAGATCCTCTCCGACGCCCTGCCGCGCGACCCGGACGCCGTCGAGGCCTGGATGGCCGGCATCTGGGCCAGGCCCGCCGGCTCCTGACCCATCGCCGCCCCCAACCCCACCGAGGGCCAGCCTTAGCGTCGAGAGCCAGCCCTATTGGGCTGGCTCTCGACAGCAAGGCTGGCCCTCGACGTTTGGGGGCGGACGGGTGGTCAGCTGTGGCGGGCGAGGTACTTGGTCACCCTGGAGCTGAGACTCCTGCCCAGCCGCTCCTCGGCCGCCAGCGCCGGCAGCAGGCCCGGCTCGAGCGTGGCGGCGCGGAACGCGTAACCGACCGTCAGGTCGTGCGGCCTGGTCTCCGCGACGACGATCCCGTCCCCGGCCGTCACGACGCCGGGCTCGATGACCCGCAGGTAGGCACCCGGGACCCCATGCTGGGTGAACCGGCGCACCCAGTCGGGCTCGGCGACGAAGCCCGCGAACACCGAGCACGGGATCCGCACGTCGGTCACTTCGAGCAGGCAGGTGCCAACCCGCCAGCGCTCCCCGATCCGTGCTCCCTGCACGTCCAGGCCGACAGTGGTGAGGTTCTCCCCGAAGGAACCTGCTGCCAGGGCCCGGCCGAGTTCAGCCTCCCAGTGCCGGTAGTCCTCGCGGGCGAAGGCGTAAACAGCCTGGTCGGGGCCGCCGTGGTGCTTGTGGTCGGCGATCTCGTCGCCCTGGACACCGAGCGCCTCGATGCGCACCGGACCGGTGACGGGGCGCTTGTCGATGGCGGTTCGACCGAGTGCGCCGGAGCCGGTGGCGCGGACGCGGCCGGTGTTCACAGCTTCCAGGTGGGCCATTCGCAGACCTTATCCGGGTAGCGCCATCCGAATGGGACAAACCTGCCACCGGTCGGCCGAGCTACCCCAGGAGGCCGCGGCAGATCGGATCCGCCGGCACTTTTGTCCCGATTCCGGCCCCGGCCGTGGGAACCGTCCCAGCTGAGGGGTATGCAGGCTGGGACATGGTTGGCCGCTACGGCTTTCGCCCTAGAGTGCTGGCGTCACCGGTCGGAGCTGACCGGGCGACCTACGAACCGATGGTGAAGGAGCCGGAAGTGCCCGACCCGATGCAGACAAAAGTGGTTCTGGACGAGAGCCAGATGCCCACTCACTGGTACAACCTCGTGGCCGACCTGCCCACTCCCCCGCCGCCGCACCTGCACCCCGGCACGAACCAGCCGCTGGTTCCCGAGGACCTG
>JADLEH010000087.1 GCA_020846255.1 Propionibacteriaceae bacterium | reverse complement strand
GGATTGCTGAGGCTCGCATGCTGGGTGGGGTGGGATAGCCTCGCCGCATGGCAACACCGGTGACTGAGCCTGAGGTCGTTCGCGTCCGGGTGGCGGGCAAGGTCAACCTCGTCCTGCGCTCCGGGCCGAAGCGCGAGGACGGCTACCACACGCTCACCACCGTCTTCCAGGCCGTCTCCCTCTTCGACGAGGTGGACGCCAGCTGGGCCGAGCCCGGCCAGTTCTCGGTGAAGGTGCTGGGCGACCAGGCCGACCTGGTGCCGACCGGCGAGGGGAACATCGCCGTGAAGGCCGCCCGGTTGCTGGCGGCAACAGCCGGCGCGGGTCGTCCGCTCGGGGCCTCACTGGTGATCCGCAAGGCCATCCCCGTCACCGGCGGCATGGCCGGCGGCTCCGCCGACGCCGCCGGTGCCCTGCTGGCCTGCGCCGTGCTGTGGGACCTGGACATCTCACCGGACGAGTTGCGGGACCTGGGTGCGCAGTTGGGCGCCGACGTACCGTTCTGCCTCGCCGGTGGCACCGCCCTCGGCACCGGGCGCGGTGACCAGCTCGCCCCGGTCCTCAGCCGCGGCTCCTACCACTGGGTCCTGGCCTTCAGTGACGGGGAGCTGTCCACGCCGGCTGTGTTCGGCAAGTTCGACGAGCTCGAGCTCGGCAAGGACCCGCAGGGGGTGCCGCCGGAACTGCTGAACGCGCTGGTCAGCGGTGACGCGCCCGCGCTCGGCCGGGCACTGACCAACGACCTGCAGGCTGCGGCGCTCGCGCTGCGTCCGCAACTGGCCCGGGTGCTTGCGGCCGGGACCGAACTGGGCGCGGTCGGCGCTGTGGTCTCCGGTTCCGGCCCGACGATCGCCTTCCTGGCTGCGAACGAATCGGCGGCCGTCGACCTTTCGGTGAAACTGTCCAGCGAAGGCCTGTGTCGCTCGGTGAAGCGGGTCACCGGACCGGTGCCGGGCGCCCGGCTGGTCGTCTGATCCCGGCCGTCCGGCACCGACCTCGCCAGGGCCGCGCCGATCAGTCTGTTGCCTCGGCCACCAGCGCCGGCTCGGTCTCCCGGCCGGGCATGATCCGGGCAACCACCAGCAGCCCCGACAGCAGGATCGCCGGCAGGAACATGGTGTGCTGGATCCCGACGGCCCCGACGAGCGCACCGATCAGTGCCGGCGCGATCAGGAACGTGGCGTAGCCGAAGGTGACCACGACAGCCAGGCCTCGGCCGCCGGCCGTGTGCCCGGCCACCGCGTACACCTGCGGGGCGATCATGCCGATCCCCAGCCCGACCAGCGACCAGCCGACCAGCAGTACCGGCAGGCCGGACCCGGTCGCGGCGACGAGGTAGCCCAGGGCCGAGCAGGCGCCGCCGAACCTGGTGACGGCCCGGCGGCCGAAGCGGGCTACCAGGAAGTCCCCGAGCAGCCGGATGACCACCATGAAGGCGGCCACAGCTGTCACCCCGAGGGATCCGGTGGTGGTGTCGACACCGGTGATCTCGGTGACGTGCAGCCCGGACCAGTCCATCGCCGTGCCCTCGCCGAGGCCGAAGGCGATCGCCATCAGGCCCAGCAGGTAGGCCGATGCCGGTAGCGGTGTCCGCGCCCCGGACTCGTCCTCGTGGCTGACCACGGCCGTCTCGGGGATGATCCGGATCCCGACGATCACCGCCGCGACCCCGAGCGTGGCAGCCACGCCGGCGGCAGCAGTCATGGTCGGCTGCGGCTCGCGGGCGAACAGGGGTGCGAGCAGCACCAGCATGGCGGCGCCGGCGAGGTTGCCCACCGACCACATCCCGTGGAAGAAGCTCATGATCGGCTTCGTCCGGTTCTGCTCCACCTGGACACCGATCGCGTTCATCGCGATGTCGATGCCGCCGTTGCCGAACCCGAGCAGCACCCCGGCGACGAACAGCAGCGGCAGGTTGGGGGCGAGGGTGAGGCTGAGGATGGCGACGATCAGAACGGGAAGCATGACGAGGCTGACCCGCCGGGCCCCGAACCGGTCCGCCAGCCGGCCCGACACCTGCATCGCTGCGATGGCGGCCAGGCCGGTCACGACGAAGAAGATCGACATCTGCCACGGGGCCAGCCCGAACTTGACGTACAGCGACGGGATCGAGGCCGCGTACACCCCCACGACCAGGCCGTTGAAGCAGAACAGGAGGACGACGGCAGCGACCGCACGGCTGGAGGAGAGCGAATTCACCCGCTCACTCTATTGGGGGGCTCTGACCTCAGTCGGCGTCCGGGGCAGCCCGGTTGCCCTGCTGGATGTACAGCGTCGGCTGCGCCCGGAGGTTCCGCATGCCGTACCAGGCGAGGTTCACCAGGTGCGCAGCGACCACCGGTTTGGCCAGGCCCTGCTGCTCGCGGGTGTCCATCCACCACTGGCCGGCCAGCGTCACCAGCCCCACCAGCATCTGGGCGTAGAGCGGGGCCGTCTCGGGATCGAGCTGGGTCTTGGTGAACTCGTTGGCCAGCAAGTCCTCCACCCGGGAGGCGATGTCGGACAGGATGGTCGCGAAGGACCCGTCCGGTGACGTCGCCGAGGAGTCCCGGGAGAGGATCCGGAAGCCGTTGGGGTTGTCGTCGATGTAGTCGAGCAGAGCCAGCGTGCCCAGCTCGATCAGGGCCCTCGGGTTGGCCCGCGGCGTGGTGATCGCCGTGCGGATCGCATCGTGCAGCGTGCGCACCTCGCGATCGACGACCACCGCGTACAGGCCTTCCTTGCCGCCGAAGTGTTCGTAGACGACGGGCTTGCTGACGCCGGCGTGGGCTGCGATCTCCTCCACCGAGGTGCCTTCGAGGCCGCGCTCCGCAAACAGCGCGCGGGCGACGTCGATGAGTTGCTCCCGGCGCTCACTGCGGGTCAGCCGGACGCGGCTGCGCCTGGCGCGCGCGTTGGCCGGGGCGGTGGGCATGGCCCAAGTCTGGCCCTGACCTGCCGTGTTTGCGAAACCGCGCGCCGTTAGCGCAATCCCCACCTTCGTGGCGAGTGCCGGCCACCGACTCTGGCCCGCGGATGCGGTGGCCCCCAGCTCACCGTAAAGTTGGCCCCGGCCCTCGAAGGATGGCCATTCCCCGGTTGGTCTGCCGGCAGGGCCCGCCTGACTTTGAATCAGGACCAGCGACGTAGGTTCGACTCCTACCCGGGGAGCGCATACAACCAACGCTGGGAGTGTCCGTGGCTGAGCAGGACGTCGTCGTCGACAACCGGGTGGCAGCTGTGGTGATCATGGCAGCCGGAGCCGGAACCAGGATGAGATCGGCCATCCCGAAAGTGCTGCACCGGATCGCGGGCAAGTCGCTGGTCGCCCTGGCCATCGACACCGCGGACGCCCTCGAGCCGGACCGGCTGGTGGTTGTGGTCGGCCACCAGCGCGAACAGGTCACCCAGCACCTCGCCGAGGTGGCCCCGCACGTGACCATCGCGGTCCAGGAGCGTCCACTGGGCACCGGGGACGCCGTCCGGGCCGGGATGTCCGCGCTGCCCGGGATCACCGGTGAGGTGGTGGTCACCTCTGGCGACGTCCCGCTGCTCACCGGCCAGACCCTCCAGGAGCTGGTCGCAGCCCACCGGGAGGACGGCAACGCGGTCACCCTGCTGACGGCTGTCGTGCCCGATCCGACCGGCTACGGGCGGATCGTCCGCGACGGCGACGAGGTGGCGCGGATCGTCGAGCACGCGGACGCCAGCGACGCGGAGCTCGACCTGACCGAGATCAACTCCGGCATCTACGTCTTCGACGCAGCAACCCTGGCCGAGGGGTTGGCGGCTCTGGAGGCCGGCAACGCCAAGGGCGAGCTCTACCTCACCGATGTCGTTGCGCACGCCCGGGCGGCGGGTCGCCGCGTCGGGGCGAGGATCCTCGCCGACCACCTGCAGACCGAGGGGGTCAACGACCGGGCCCAGCTGGCCGAGCGCGCGGCGGAACTGAACCGGCGGATCCTGGCCGGCTGGATGGCGGCGGGCGTGACCGTGCTCGACCCGGCGACGACCTGGGTGCAGGCCGGTGTCGACCTGGCCGAGGACGTGACCCTGTTGCCCGGCACCTCGCTGGAGGGTGCGACCTCGGTTTCGCGGGGGGCGACCATCGGGCCGGACACCACGCTGATCGACGTCGAAGTCGGCGAGAATGCCCGGGTGCTGCGCACCCACGCCGAACTGGCAGTGATCGGTCCCGACGCCACGGTCGGACCGTTCGCCTACCTGCGTCCGGGAACGGAGCTGGGCGTCCGGGTGCACGTCGGGGCGTTCGTCGAAACCAAGAAGGCGATCGTGGGCGATGGGGCAAAGGTGCCCCACCTCACCTACTGCGGGGACGCCGAGATCGGGCCGGGGGCCAACATCGGCGCCGGCACGATCTTCGCCAACTACGACGGCGTCACGAAGAGCACCTCAACCGTCGGTGCCCACTCCTTCATCGGCAGCGACTCGGTCCTGGTGGCGCCGGTCCACATCGCCGACGGCGCCTATGTCGCCGCCGGTTCGACGATCACCGGTGATGTCGGGCCGGGGGAGCTGGCTGTGTCGCGTGGCCAGCAACGCAACATCCGGGGCTGGGTGGCCAGAAAGCGGTCCGGCACCAGGACGGCAGCCGCAGCCGAGGCGGCGCTGAACCGGGCCGAGGCCGGCGACGAAGGGTCTGCACCGATGGAGTCTGGCGAGTGAGCGGCATCAAGCGACCTAACGAGAAGCACCTGATGCTCTGCACCGGGCGCGCGTTCCCGGAGCTGGCCGAGCAGGTGGCGACCCTGCTCGGGGTCGGGCTGGTCCCCACCCGGACGCTCACCTACGCCAACTCGGAGATCTATGTCCGGTTCGAGGAGTCGGTGCGCGGCGCGGACGCCTTCGTGATGCAGTCCCACCCGGCGCCGGTCAACGAGTGGCTGATGGAGCAGCTGATCATGATCGACGCGCTGAAGCGCGCCTCGGCGAAGCGGATCACGGTGGTCTCGCCCTTCTACCCTTACGGGCGGCAGGACAAGAAGCACGCCGGCCGCGAGCCGATCTCCGCCCGCCTGGTCGCCGACCTCTACAAGACCGCCGGCGCGGATCGGCTGATGTCCATCGACCTGCACGCCGCCCAGATCCAGGGGTTCTTCGACGGTCCCGTCGACCACCTGATGGCCCTGCCAGTGCTCGTCGACTACATCAAGAAGTCCTACGACGTCTCCGAGATGACGGTCGTCTCCCCGGACGCCGGCCGGGTGCGGCTGGCCGACATGTACTCCGACCAGCTGGGCACGCCGCTGGCGATCATCCACAAACGGCGCGACCCCAACAAGGCCAACGAGGTGGCGGTCGGTGAGGTGGTCGGCGACGTCCACGGGCGGGTCTGCCTGCTGGTTGACGACATGATCGACACGGCTGGCACGATCTGCCAGGCCGCGACCGCGTTGAAGGCGCACGGCGCCAAGCGCGTGATCGCTGCCGCTACGCACCCGATCCTTTCCGGGCCGGCCCCGGAGCGGCTCAACGGATCGGACTTCGAGGAAGTCATCGTCACCAACACCCTGCCGATCCCGGACGGGGTGAATGTGCCCAAACTGACCGTTCTGTCGATGGCCCCGCTGATCGCTGCTGCGATCCAGGC
>JADLEH010000086.1 GCA_020846255.1 Propionibacteriaceae bacterium | reverse complement strand
GCGCAGTGGCAGCTCCGGCGCCTCGGCGAAGGCAAGCCCCCGGTAGCCGCGGTCGCGTCCGAGGAAGTCGGCGACGAAGTCGTCGTGCGGGTCGGCCCGCAGCTTCGCCGGGCTGGCCCGCTGGGCCCGCACGCCGCCGACCCGCAGCACGGCCACCTGGTCGCCCAGCTTCATGGCCTCGTCGATGTCGTGGGTGACGAAGACGATGGTCTTGCCCAGTTCGCCCTGTAATCGCAGGAACTCGTCCTGCAGTTGCTCGCGCACCACCGGGTCGACAGCGCTGAACGGCTCGTCCATCAGCATGATCGGCGGATCAGCTGCCAGCGCGCGAGCCACCCCGACCCGCTGCTGCTGCCCACCGGAGAGCTGGTTGGGGTACCGCTTGCCGAGCACGGGGTCAAGGCCCACCCGCTCCAGCAACTCGTGCGCCCGCGCCCGCGCCCTTGCCCGGTCCCAGCCGAGCAGCACCGGGACGGTGGCGATGTTGTCGAGGATGGTCCGGTGCGGGAACAGCCCGCCGCTCTGGATCACGTAGCCGATCCCCCGGCGAAGCTCATTGGGATCGAGGTTCGCGGTGTCGCGACCGTCGATCTCGATGCGGCCACTGGTCGGCTCGATCATGCGGTTGATCATCCGCAGTGAGGTGGTCTTGCCACAGCCGGAGGGACCGACCAGCACGGTGATCTTCCCCGTGGGCGCGGTGAGGCTCAACCCGCCGACCGCGGTCGTGCCGCCAGGGTAGACCTTGGTCACCTCAGTGAAGCTGATCATGCCTACCTCCTGGTCGTGGTCGGCCACCGGTGCCGGTACGGAAACCCACCCCACCCGCGGAGTTGTTCCCCAGTACCGTCGCTCGCCAGGGGTACCCGTTCGGACCCTTGAGGATCCCCCGGCGGGCCGCAAGCCCGCAGCGACCTGGAACCAGTATGTCCACCGGCACCGTCAGTCCAACAGGCGGCGGCCGCCGCGTGCGCGCTCCGTCCAGTGAGGCCGTCGAGGGACAGACCGCGGGGTCGCGCTCGGGCCGCGCTGCCGGCAAGGGCAACGGCAGGACGGCCTGGGCGTGGCTCACGAAGGCCTTAACGCCGCAGGCCGCGGTTTATTTCCGACGCGAGGTCCTGGTGTACGAACCGGCGCCGCTCGGCGAACCGGGGATCAATCACCGATCGTCTGGCGACGCAGGTCCCTGCGGAGCTCGGGCGGCAGCGCGAAGACCAGGTTCTCCTCGGTGAGGCGCTCCTCGGTGGCCTGCGGGAAGCCCCGCTCCTCGAGGTAGTTGAGGACACCCTGGACGAGGGCGTCCGGCACCGAGGCCCCGGAGGTCACTCCGACCGAGTTCACGCCTTCGAGCCATGCCGGGTCGATCTCACCTGCGTTGTCGACCCGGTAGGAAGCCTTGGCGCCGGACTCCAGCGCCACCTCCACCAGGCGCACCGAGTTCGACGAGTTCTGCGAACCGACCACGATCACCAGGTCGGAGTGGGTGGCGATCTGCTTCACCGCCGACTGGCGGTTCTGGGTGGCGTAGCAGATGTCGTCGCTGGGGGGGTCCATCAGTGCCGGGAACTTCTCCCGCAGCCGGTCGACGGTCTGCCAGGTCTCATCGACGCTGAGGGTGGTCTGGCTGAGCCAGGCGACCCTGCTCGGATCGGCGAGTTCGACACCGTCCACGTCGTCGGGATGCTGCACGAGGGTGATGTGCTCGGGAGCTTCACCGGTGGTGCCCTCGACCTCTTCGTGACCGGCGTGGCCGATCAGCAGGATCTGCATGCCCTGGCCCGCGAACCGCTTGGCCTCGTTGTGCACCTTGGTCACCAGCGGGCAGGTGGCGTCGATCGTCTTCAGGCCGCGCTCGGCAGCCTCGGCGTGCACCGCCGGGGAGACCCCGTGGGCGGAGAAGACGACGGTGGCGCCGGTCGGCACCTCCGAGAGTTCCTCGACGAAGACGGCTCCCCTGGCCTCCAGGTCCTCGACCACGTGCCGGTTGTGCACGATCTGCTTGCGGACGAAGACCGGCGGGCCGTACACGTCCAGAGCCTTCTCCACTGTGATCACAGCCCGGTCGACGCCGGCGCAGTAACCCCTGGGAGCGGCGACGACAACGCGCCTGGTTGAGCTTTCATCCATGCGGCTCAGTCTACGGGCCGCCCGGAGCGGCTCCGGCTCACCAGCCGCCGAGCTTGCGATGGGTGGGGCAGTCGAACGGATCCCGAGCGGAGAGGCCGACCTGGTTGAGGTACCTGATCACGACGCCGTAGGACCGGAAGAGGCCCAGTTCGGTGTACGGCAACTCATGCTTCGCGCAGTGGGCCCGGACCAGCACCTGGGCCTTCGCTAGTTGCGGACGGGGCATGTTCGGGAACAGGTGGTGCTCGACCTGGTAGTTCAGGCCGCCCATCAGCTGGGTCATGAACCAGCCGCCCCTGACGTTGCGCGACGTGAGCACCTGCTTGCTGAGGAAGTCGAGCTTGCTGTCGGCGGGGATGATGGCCATCCCCTTGTGGTTGGGGGCGAAGGACGCCCCCATGTAGACGCCGAAGACCGCGAGCTGCACCCCCACGAACGCCGCTGCGATGCCGACAGGCAGCAGCCAGAAGATCAGGCCGAGGTAGAGGCCGAGCCGGGCAGCGATGGTCACAAGTTCCCAGGTGCGGGCGCGGCTGCGGGGGGAGGCGATCAGCGTGCGCACCGAGACCACGTGCAGGTTCAGGCCCTCGAGCAGCAGCAGCGGGAAGAACAGCCAGCCCTGGCGCCGGGTGAGGGCACCCATGAACCCGCTCTTCCCGGCCGCGTCGGCCTCGGTGAAGGAGATCGTGTCGAAGTCGATGTCCGGGTCACGACCGAGCTGGTTGGGGTTGGCGTGGTGCCGGTTGTGCTTGGAGACCCACCAGGAGTGGCTGACGCCGACGACACCGTTGGCCAGCACGCGGCCGAGGCGGTCATTGGCCTTGCCCGGCTGGAAGACCTGGTGGTGGCTGGCCTCGTGCGAGACGAAGGCGAACTGGGTGAGCAGGACGCCGAGCGCCGCTGCCAGCAGCAGCTGGTACCAGGACGGGCCGAGCAGGAAGGAGCCGACCACAAGGGCGATCGTCGCCCCGGTCAGCACCCCGAGGAGACCGAGGTAGAAGCCCTTGTTCCTGGCCAGCAGCTTGGCTTCGCGCACCTGTTGGGACAACGGGGTGAACATCGAGGCCGTGGTGGCGCGGGTGCCAGCCGGCCGATGGGTGTCGACGGGTTCCATGCGGGTCACTTCCCAACTTCAGGTTTCGGTGGCCTACTCCCCGGGTGGGTCCAGCCCAGCGTGCAGATACCTTCAGGGTACCCGGGGTGTCCCAACACTCGGCTAGCCTGCGGCTGTGCTCCCTTCGCCCAGCTCAGGACAGCGCCTGCCCAATTCCCCGGACGCCCCACAGCCGCTGCGGACGGTTGTGGCGGCAACCAAGAGCTGGGTGGAGCGGTTGGGCCCGATCTGGGTGGAGGGCCAATTGATCGAGATCAAGCGGCGATCGGGGGCGATCACCCAGTTCCTGACAATGCGCGACACCCTCGCCGAGGTGTCGGTGACCCTGTCCACCTCGCAGGCTGTGCTGGACGCGGCGGGACCCCTCACCGAGGGCACCGTGGTGGCAGCATTTGTACGACCGACGGTGTGGAGCAAGTCGGGCAGCCTGACGTTCGAGTGCCGGGAGTTGCGGCCATCGGGTGAGGGCCGGCTGCTGGCGGCGATCGAGCAGCGCAAGCGGATGCTGCAGGCCGAGGGCCTGTTCGACCCCGCGGGCAAGCGACGGCTGCCGTTCCTGCCGCGACGGATCGGGCTGGTGACCGGCGCGAAGAGCGCAGCCGAGCGTGACGTGATCGAGAACATCTCCCGGCGCTGGCCGGCGGCTGTGGTGGAGGTGCGGCATGCGCTGGTGCAGGGCCAGCAGGCCGTCGAGCAGCTGATCGACGCTGTCCGCTCGCTCGACGCCCACCCGGAGGTGGACGTGATCATCGTCGCCCGCGGCGGCGGGTCGCTGGAGGACCTGCTGCCCTTCAGCGACGAGGCGCTCGCGCGGGCGGTGTTCGCCTGCCGCACCCCGCTGGTCAGCGCGATCGGGCACGAGACCGACACCCCGATCCTCGACCTGGTGGCCGACGTGCGGGCGTCCACTCCCACCGATGCGGCCAAACGGGTGGTGCCGGACGCCGCAGCCGAAGCCGAACTGGTGCGGGCGGCCCTCGGTCGCGTCCGGGTGGCGATCAGCAACCGGATCGACGGGGAGGGTCGGCGGCTGGCCGAGCTGCGCAGCCGTCCGGTTCTCCGGGATCCGTCGGCCTTCCTCTCCGGGCACGGTGAGCGGTTGCAGACCGCCCGCGACCGGCTCTCCCGGGCGATCGAGGGACGGTTGCGGGAGGAGCGGCTCGGCCTCGGCCACACCATGGACCGGGTGCGGGCCCTCTCGCCACTCGCGACACTGCAGCGGGGCTACGCGATCCTCACCGACGACCAGGGCAACACCGTCGACCGGGCCGGCGCGACCGCTCCCGGAGCCAGGCTGACTGCCAGGCTGGGCGACGGCCGCCTCGACCTCACCGTCAACGACATCGAAGTGCAGGAGTAGTCATGGCCAAACCGGAACTCAGCTACGAGGAAGCCCGCGAGCAGCTGGTCGAGATCGTCCGCAAGCTCGAGGCCGGCAGCGTCCCGCTGTCGGAGTCGATGGCGTTGTGGGAACGCGGTGAGGAGCTCGCGTCGATCTGCCAGAAATGGCTGGACGGTGCGAAGTCGAAGATCGACGCTGCGCGCGCTGCCGCAGCCGGCGACAAGTCCTGAGGCCACCGATGGCGCAGGACCGCCCGAGGTACGTGATCGCCCCCGGCTATCTGGACTCCGACCCCGGACACTGGCAGAGCCTGTGGGCCGCCGACTTCGGCCTTGACGCGACGCGGGTGGTCACCGGTTCCTGGGACGCCCCCGAACTGGAGGACTGGGTGACCAGCCTGGACGCTGCCATGAGCCCCGGCGCCGTGATCGTCGCGCACAGCCTCGGCTGCCTCGCCGCCACCACGTGGCTGGAACGACATCCCGGGGTAGCCGCGGGGGCGTTCCTGGTCGCCCTCCCCGATCCCGAGGGAGCTGAGTTCCCGGCGGTGATCACCGGCTTCTCCCGACCCCGTCGGGCCCTTGCCGGACCGGTACTGATGGTCGGCTCCAGCGACGATCCGTACGCAGGCGTCCAGTTCACCCGCGACACGGCTGCCACCGTCGGAGCACGGCTGGTGGAGATCGGTGCGGCCGGCCACATCAGTACGGCCTCTGGCCGCGGACCGTGGCCGGAGGGCCGCCGGCTGCTGGCCGAGTTCGTCGTCGGACTCGGCCTGCAAGGCTGACCTCGACTCAGCCCTGGCTGCCGGCTCCGCCTCCGGAGATGTTGAACATCCACGGAGTGCCGTAGCGATCGTTCAGCTGGCCGAACGAGTCGCCCCAGGGAGCCTGCTCGAGCGGCATCGTGACCTCGCCGCCGTCGGCGAGCCCGTCCCAGTACCCGCGCAGTTCGGTCTCGTCATCGCCGCTGATCGAGATCGTGATGCCGCCGCTGCTGTCGTCGTAGGGCATGCCGGCAGGCGTGTCCGCGCCCATGATGGTGAAGCCGGCCGGGGTGGTCAGCTGGCCGTGCATGATCTTGTCCGCCTCGTCCTCGCCGATACCGGGCATCTGGTACTCGCCGAAGGTGGACACCACCAGCTCGCCGCCGAACACCGACCTGTAGAACTCCATCGCCTCCCGTGCGTTGCCCCGGAAGCTGAGGTATGGGTTGAGCAGTGCCATTGCGGTCCTCCCGTGATTGGGCTTTCCGGCCATTCTGGTCGGCACCACCGACAACCGACAGTGCCAGTGGGGGCGCCGGCGTAGGTACTTGCTCCGCCCCCGGGCCCGCGTCCCCTGCGCTCTCCCTGCCCCGCCCGGGCCCTCCTCCCTGCGCTCCCGCCCCGCCTGGCCCGCGTCCGCTGAGAGCTCCCGCGGCCCACCCATCGCGTCGAATGGGACAAACCTGCCGCCACCCTCGCCGCACCGGGCCGAGATCGCCGGTTCGCGGCAATCGCTGGCAGGTTAGTCCCACTCCGGGCGGCCTCGACCGCACCCGCCTCAGTTCCTGGTGGACT
>JADLEH010000085.1 GCA_020846255.1 Propionibacteriaceae bacterium | reverse complement strand
GGGTGGAGCTCTGCCATGTGGCCTCCGATATAGTGAGGTAACCACAGCATATAAGGCCGGTGTTCATGGAGATATTCCCCGAGGCCCTCGCCGAGAGCTTCCTGCGGATCGCCCGCCGGTTGCGGCGCGAGACCGGTCTTCGAACGGCTCCGCTCGGCCTGAACCCGCACCAGTCCCGCGCCCTCCGCGTGATCGGGGACGCCGGCCCGCTACGTCCATCCGAGCTCGCCGAACGGCTCGGCATCGTGGCCAGGTCGGCCACCGATTCGGTCGCCGGCCTCGTCACGGCCGGCCTGGTCGAGCGGCGCACCGACCCTGCGGACGGACGCGCCCAGCTGCTCGCC
Organism: Propionibacteriaceae bacterium; assembly: GCA_020846255.1. Taxonomy (GTDB): domain Bacteria; phylum Actinomycetota; class Actinomycetes; order Propionibacteriales; family Propionibacteriaceae; genus Propionicimonas. Next base: position 12,603 of record JADLEH010000085.1, on the reverse strand, counting down.
CTCGCCCCGTCCGGGCGGGCGGCGCTGGCAGCGGTGACCAGGATCCGCGCGGAGGTCGGGCGGGACTTCTTCGCCCGCCTACCGGAGAGTGACCGCGCCGCGCTGGCCGCAATCCTCGACCAGCTGGACGACACCGCCCCCTAGACTTTCCCCGGCCCTGGAGGTGAGCCCGCTGGAACGTCTTGGACTTGATGTGATTCTGGCCGCGGTCGTCGCGGCCTGGTTCGTGATCGCCGGCGTGGCGAAGCTGCTGCCCACGCAGGCTGCCGGGCGCCGTGCCGTGACCGTCGATCCGACCTGGCTGCTCGTGGCCCGCCGCGTCCGTGGAGTCCTCGAGGTCCTCGGCGGACTGGCCGTGGCCGCAGGCGGGGCCGTGACGGTGCTCGACCTGCGGATCCCGTTCCCTGGCCTTGCCATCGGCCTCGCGCTGAGCGCGCTCGCCGGCTGGACGGTGGCCGAGGGATTCCGCTCCCCGATCCGGCCGGTTCGGCTCGGCCTCGCCATCCTCGGCTTCGCCCTGGCCGTCTTCTTCGCCGGGTTCCGGGACTGATGGATCGCACTGCGGTCCTGAACTCCCGTCTGGCAACCCAGCGCCTCTCCGGCCCGCCCGCTGCCGGCCCGGCCCAGGTGGTGCGGGAGCTGCTCTGCGTCCAGTCCCAGGACGCGCCCCTGGCGCGGGCGATGATCGCCCTGCGCTGCGCCGGCGCGACCGGCCAGGCAGCCCAGGAAGCGCTGGCTGCCGGTGAGATCGTCCGAACCCACATCCTGCGACCCACCTGGCACTACGTCGCGGCGACGGACCTGAAGTGGCTGCTGCAACTCACCTCACCGAAGGTCGAGTCCGGTATGGCAGCGCGGCACCGGGTGCTGGGACTCGACGAGAACAGGGTGGCCGCCGGCCTCGCCGAACTCGGCTCCCGACTGGCCGGGCGCAGCTTCGCGAACCGAGCCGAGCTGGGTGCCGGGCTGGCCGCGGCCGGCCTTCTCGCCCCGTCCGATCCGTTGTTCGGTCAGCAGGTCGGCCACCTGATCATGCTCGCGGAGCTGCGCGGACTCGTCTGCTCAGCGCCGCTGTCGTCCAGCGAGCACCGGTACGCACTGGTCGAGGAGGTCGTGCCGGCCACCCCGGACGTGGCTCGCCCCGATGCGATCACGCAACTGGTGCTGCGGTTCATCGCCGGCCACGGACCGGTGGCGCTGACCGACCTGATCCGCTGGGCCAGGGTCACGCTCGGTGAGGCGCGGGCGGCGCTGGCCGGCCTCGGCAAAGAGGTGGCCAGGGTTGACGTGGACGGCGAGGAGCTCTGGTACTCCCCCGCCAAGCAGCTCGACACGATCCGGCCCAAGGCGGCCTGGCTGCTCTCCACCTTCGACGAGGCCTTCCTCAGCTACCGGAGGGTGCCTTGGCCGCGCTCGGCCGGACATCCGGCCGGAGTGGACGCCTACCGCTTCGCGGAGGCCGGCGGTGGGGTCGTGGTCCTCGGCACCGAGGATGTCGGGGGGTGGAAGCGGAAGCGCGTCCGGGGCGGGGCGAGGATCGAGCTGGAGGTGGACGAATCGCTGCCGCGATCTGCCCGGACGGCGATCGACGAGGCCGTGGACCGGCTGCTGGCAGCAATCGGCTGGCCGGACGCATAGATGTCCGACGGGCCGCTTAGGCTGGACCCACCAGACCCCAGGGAGCGGCATGAGCACTGACCGGCCTCCCACGGACGGTCCCGCAGCGGGAGACGCGCCGTGGCCAGCACCGGCCGAGCCGACGCTGGCGATTCCCGAAGCTGCCCGGCCGATCCAGCCCGAACCCACCCGGCCGATCCCGGCCGAGCCCACCCGGGCGATCCAGCCAGAGCCAACCCGGCCGCCCGACGGGTCCTGGGCCTCCGGTCCAGGCCGGTGGCCGCCACCGGACCCGGCCCAGGCCTGGCGTCCCCAGGCCCCTTCGGGCGGCACCCCGCAGCCCGATCCGCCTGGCTATCCCGCACCGCAGGCCTACCCCGGCCCCCAACAGCCCTTCGCCGGCAACCCACAGCCGTTCCAGCCCACCGGCCAGCAGGCCGGCTGGCAGCACGTCTCGCAGCCGGGCCAGCCGTATGCAGCGCCGGGCCCCGGGCAGTCGGGCTGGGCACCGCCCGGCGCCGGCCAACCGCTCGGGTGGGGGGCGCCACCGGGTCCGCCGGCCCATTGGGCTGCAGCCCCGCCGCCGCCACTGGCCGGCTACCCCCAGCAGCAGGTCACGCCCCCGCCCCGTGGTGGTGGCTGGTTGATCGCGCTCATGACGCTCGCCGCGGTGGTCGTGGTGAGCCTGATCGCGGCTCTTGCCGTCCCGGTGTTCACGGAGCTGCCCCAGCGCCGGGACGCCCCGACGGCCGTCCCGACTCCGAAGGCCACGCCGACGCCCAGCTCGCCGAGCCCGGAGCCGAAGCCGACCCCGACCATGCCGTCCGACGCCAAGGTGCTGCTGAAGAAGAACCCGATCTACCGGCTGAAGGTGCCGGCGAAGTGCCGCTACCAGTCCATCCCGGCCAGTGAGGCGGCGTTCCGCAAGCAGGTGCGGAGCCTGGTCGACTGCCAGAACTCGGCCTGGAAGAAGGCCCTCAGCGCGACCCCGGTCAAGTTCACCAAGCCGAAGGTGAAGTTCTACACCAACTCGACGAAGACACCCTGCGGCAAACTCGGCACCACCTTCCCCGCCAGCTACTGCTCCGGCGATACCACGATCTACTACTCCCGCGCCGCCTACCTGCAGGGACGCTACTACCGGCTCTCGGTGGCTCACTTCGTGATGCACGAGTACGCCCACCACGTGCAGTCGATCGCCGGGATCCTCGGCTCCACCTGGGCGATGAAGGAGAGCGCAGCCGTGACGAGCCGGCGGGTCGAGCTGCAGGCACACTGCATCGCCCACTACGAGCTCACCGTTGCCGGAGTCGGCTACAGCGCGCGGGACCACCAGTCGATCCAGTACCAGTGGGACTACACGAATGACCCGAAGGGCCACAGCAGCACCAAGGCCGAGCGCTACTGGGGGGAGCGGGGGCTCGACGCCACCAACCTCGGCTCCTGCAACACCTGGACGGCGAAGGCCGCCCGGGTCAAGTAGTGACCCCGGGGCCAGGGCTCAGGCGTTGAACCTGAACTCGACCACGTCGCCGTCGGCCATGACGTAGTCCTTGCCCTCGAGGCGGACGCGGCCGGCGGCCTTCGCAGCCGCCATCGAGCCGGCAGCGACCAGGTCGTCGTAGCCCACGATCTCGGCCTTGATGAAGCCCTTCTGGAAGTCGGTGTGGATGACCCCGGCGGCCTCGGGTGCCGTGGCGCCCTTGCGGATCGTCCAGGCCCGGGACTCCTTCGGCCCGGCCGTCAGGTAGCTCTGCAGGCCGAGGGTCTCGTAGCCCACCCTCGCCAGGGTGTCGAGACCGGGCTCGGCGATGCCCATCTCCACCAGGAACTCCCGTGCCTCCTCGGTCTCCATCTCCACCAGCTCCGACTCGATCTTCGCGTCGAGGAAGATCGCCTCCGCCGGGGCGACGAGGGCGCGCATCTGGTCGATCAGGGCGGTGTCGGTGAGCTCGTCGGAGTCGCAGTTGAACACGTACAGGTAGGGCTTGGCCGTCAGCAGGAACAGTTCCCGCAGCGGCTCGAGGTCGAGCCGGGCGTCGTGCACGCCGGTGCCGCCGTCGAGCACAGCCTGGGCCTGCTGGACCGCCTCGAGGACCGGCAGCCGGTCCTTGCGCAGCCGGACCTCCTTCTCCAGCCGCGGCAACGCCTTCTCGATGGTCTGCAGGTCGGCGAGGATCAGCTCGGTGCGGATGGTCTCGATGTCGTTGCCCGGGTTGACCGCCCCGTCCACGTGGGTCACGTCCGGGTCCCGGAAGACCCGGGTGACCTGGCAGATCGCGTCCGCCTCCCGGATGTTCGCCAGGAAGGCGTTGCCCATCCCCTCGCCCTTGGAGGCGCCCTTCACGATGCCGGCGATGTCCACGAAGCTCACGGTCGCCGGCACGACCCGCTCCGAGCTGAACAGCTTCGACAGCACCGGCAGCCGCTCGTCCGGGACGCCGACCACACCCACATTGGGCTCGATCGTTGCGAACGGGTAGTTCGCCGCGAGCACGTTGTTGCGGGTCAGCGCGTTGAAGAGGGTGGACTTGCCGGCGTTGGGCAGTCCGACGATGCCGATGGTGAGAGCCACGTCGGCCTAGCTTAGGTGGTGGACGCCCCAAGCACTGCAGCCGTTCGCCCGACGGCAGCGGGTACCGCCCCGGCGAATGGGACAAACCTGCCACCGGCTGCGGAAACAGCAGCCAGCCTCCCCCGGTTCCGCGATCCGGGGCCAGTTTCGTCCCATTCGGGATCCGGCCGGCGGCGTCCCGCGGGGCGCCGCGCGGGTCAGCCGAGCGGTGCCGGCCGGTTTCGGCCATGCTTGCCTGGTGAAAGCAGTGATCTTCGACATCGGCGGGGTCGTTCTCGACTGGGTGCCCGAACGGGCCTTCGAGCAGGTGATGGCGCCAGACCAGGTGCGGGCGTTCATGGACCGGATCGGGTTCCATGACTGGAACCGGCGCAATGACGGCCTGGCCACCATCGCCGGATCGGAGGCCGACCTGGCGGCGCGCTTCCCCGAGGACGCCGACTCGATCCGGGCCTACCGCCGCCACTTCCCCCATACGATCACCGAGATGATCCCGGGGACGGCTGCTGTCATCGCGGAACTGGCCGCGGCCGGCGTGCGGATCACGGCCCTGACCAACTGGGCGGCCGACATGTTCGCGATCGGCAGGGAGCGGTTCGGCATCCTGCAGCGCTTCGCCGACATCGTCGTCTCCGGCGAGGAGGGCATCGTCAAGCCGGACCCGGAGATCTACGAACTGGCCTGCCGACGGGCCGGAGTTGCGCCCGGCGATGCGGTGTTCATCGACGACTCCCCGCCCAATGTGGTGGCGGCCACTGCAGCCGGGCTGCACGGCCTGGTGTTCACCGGCGCGGACGCCCTGCGCTCCGACCTGGTCGGTCTGGGGCTGCTGGCACCGCGGCGGCCGGTGACCGAGCCGGTGTTCCACCTGTCGATGCGCACCGACTGGGAGGCGGCGCAGGAGGCGGGCAACTATCCGTTGTCCGAACGTGGCACCGCCTACGAGAAGGTCGGGTTCGTGCACTGCTCGTTCGCCGACCAGGTTGCCGGCAGCCGGCGCAAGTTCTACGGCGACGTGGCCGACTCCGACCTGGTGCTGCTACGCCTGGACCCGACCGCGGACCTGCCGTTGGTTGTCGAGAACGGCTACCCGCACCTGTTCGCCCCGCTGCCGGTCGACCGGGTGGTGGTTCAGGAGTCCGCGCCGGCGTAGAAGGCTGCCAACGCCTGGGCCAGCCACAGCGGGTCCTGGACGCCGCACAGCTCACGGGCCGAGTGCATGCTGAGCAGCGGGATGCCGACATCCACCGAGGAGATGCCCAGCCTCGTCGCGGTCAACGGCCCGATCGTGGAGCCGCAAGGCACCGAGTTGTTCGAGACGAAGGGCTGGGTCGGCACCCCGGCCGCCCGGCAGATCCGCAGCCAGCGGGCTGCCGAAGGGCCCTCGGAGGTGTAGCGCTGGTTCGCGTTCACCTTGAGCAGCGGCCCGGCGTTCACGTTCGGTCGATGGTCGGGGTCGTGCAGCTGCGGGTAGTTCGGGTGCACCGAGTGCCCGGCGTCGGCGGAGATAACGAAGGACGCGGCCAGTGCCCGTTCGAAGTCCTCGCTCCCCCAGCCCAGCCCGGCGGCGATCCGGCGCAGCACGCTCTCCAGAAGTGGCCCGGCGGCGCCGGTGCGTGAATCGCTGCCGATCTCCTCGTGGTCGAAGCAGGCCAGCACGTTCACCTGGCCCTGCGCGTGGCCGCCGGCGAGCGCCACCATCCCGGCGTGCACGCTCGACAGGTTGTCCAGCCGGGCTGAGGCCAGGAACTCCCCGGTGACCCCGATCACGGCCGGGGCCTCTGTCACCGCAGCGAACAGGTCGTGGCCGTCGATCTCGTCCCGGTGCAGGTCGAGGCTCGAGGCAAGGGCCGAGAGCACGTCGACCGATGCCGTCCCGAAGATCGGCTTGAGGTGCGCCTGGCGGTCCAGGTGCAGGTTGTCGTTGACGCTGCGGTCCAGGTGCGGTGCCACCTGCGGGATCCGCAGCCAGGCCGGGGTCGCGACCAGCAGCACCTCGCCCGACCTGGTGACCACCCGGCCGGCCAGGCCGAACTCGCGGTCGAGCCAGGAGTTGAGCAGGGGGCCGCCGTACACCTCCATGCCGGCCTGGGACCAGCCGAAGGCGTAGGCGGAGGGCTCGGGCTTGAGCTTGAAGCCGGGGGAATCGGTGTGGGCCCCGACGATCCGGAAGCCGGCCGGGCCGGCGATGTCCGCCGGCACCTGCCAGGCGATGACCGCACCGTCGCGGCGGACGAACTGGGCAGCGCCCGGTGGCCAGGCGTCCGTTTCGGCCAGCTCGGTGAAGCCGGCGGCCTGCAGTCGGCCCGCAACCTCGGCTGCGGCGTGGTAGCTGGACGGGCTGGCCGAGACGAAGGCGGCCAGGTCTTCGATGTGCGACTGGGCAGGCATGTCGACCAGTATGGAGCCCAATCCGGCCGCGGCCCGAGTCGGTGCCGGAATGTGTCGGTGCCTGCGGGCAGGATCGACCCATGCAGAACTTCGGCTGGTTGCTCCTGGCCCTGATCATCGGAACCGGTGTCGGGGCCATCGCCTCCTGGGTGCTGTGGCGGTCACGGTCCGGCGAGTCCAGCGCCCACGACGTGGCGACCCTTGAGCGGGCCCGCACCGAAGCGGCGCAGGCCCAGACCCAGGCTGCCGAGGGCCGCGCGGAAGCCGCGCAGGCCAGGTCGGAGCTGGCCCGGTTGGCGGCGGACGTCGCCCAGGCCAGGGAGGACGCGGCCACGGCAAGGGCCGAAGCGGCCGAGGCCGGTGCTGCGTTGTCGCACGCAAGGGCCAAGGCGGACGGCGCCATCGCCGAGCGCGACGCGGCCGTGGCCAGGGCAAGGGAGCTCGCCGCCGACCGGGAGTCACTGATCAACCAGTTCAAGGTGCTGTCGGCAGAGACCGCTGCCGCCCAGGCGAAGCAGGGGGACGCGGTCGCGGAGCAGCGGCTCAAGGCGACGGCGCAGCTGATGATCCCCGTCCAGGAGAGCCTCGAGCGGTTCAACAACCGCCTCACCGAGGTCGAGAAGGAGCGGGCGGCGATGAGCACCGACCTGCGCAACCAGGTGGCCGAGGTGAAGCTCACCGGAGAGGCACTGCGGCGCGAGACCGCTGCCCTGGTGACAGCCCTGCGCAAGCCGCAGGTCCGCGGCGCCTGGGGAGAGCTGCAGCTCAAGCGCGTTGCGGAGATCTCCGGGATGCTCGAGTACTGCGACTTCGTGCAGCAGGAGACGACCCAGACGAGCTCGGGCGCCGTCATCCGGCCCGACATGAAGGTGACCCTCGCCGAGGGGAAGTTCGTCTACGTCGACTCCAAGGTGCCGCTGAGCGCCTTCCTCGACGCCCACGAGGCGAACTCCGACTCCGACCGGGAACGCTGCCTGAAGCTGTTCGCCAGGAACGTGCAGAACCACATCGACCAGCTGTCCCGCAAGGACTACTTCAAGGCCGACCCGTCCTCCCCGGAGTTCGTGGTGCTGTTCCTTGCCAGCGAGGCCCTGGCGGCTGAGGCGCTCAGCCAGCTGCCCGACCTGCACGACTACGCCGCGCGCCGGAACATCATCCTGGCCACCCCCACAACGCTGATCGCGATGCTGCGGGCAGTGGCCTACTCGTGGCGGCAGGCCGCGCTCGCCGACTCCGCGAAGGAGGTGTTCAACCTCGGTCGGGAGCTGTACGACCGGCTCGGCACCCTCGGCAAGCACTTCGACAAGGTGGGCCGCTCGCTCACCGGGGCGGTCAGCGCCTACAACGACGCGGTCGGCTCGATCGAGGGCCGCGTCTTCCCGACCGCGCGGAAGCTGCGGGACCTGCAGGTGGTCACGAAGGAACTCGACCAGGTGTCGGGCACCGATGTCTCGGTGCGCCATCTGAGCGCGCCCGAACTGGTGGAGGATGCCGCGGGCGTGGCACCGATGATCGGACGGGCGCGCTCCCGCCCTGAGGACCTTGCGCTGACCCGGGCGCAGCCGGAGCTCGACGAACTGCTCGCCGGTGAGGAGCCGCACTCGGGGAACGCCGGCGCCCAGACCGCCTGACCGGCCAGCCTGGCGGGCCGGTCGCCCGGGGACGCGACGCCAGTCGAGCGGGCCCGGGAGCGGTGCGGTGCCAGAATGAGCCCGTGACGATCAACGCCCGGGACGTGGACGATGCCGCTGAGCGACTGGCGGGCGTGGCCTCCCGCACGCCGCTGCAGCTCAACGAACGGCTGAGCGCAGCGACCGGGGCGTACATCTGGCTCAAGCGGGAGGATCTCCAGCCCGTCCGGTCGTACAAGATCCGGGGCGCCTACAACCTGATCTCCCAGCTGGACGGGATCCAGCGGAACGCCGGTGTGATCTGCGCCAGCGCCGGGAACCACGGCCAGGGCGTCGCCTTCGCCTGCGCCCGGTTGGGCATCCGCGGCCGGATCTTCGTCCCGGCAACCACGCCCCGGCAGAAGCGCGAGCGGATTCTTGCCCTCGGGGAGGGCCGGGTGGACATCGCCGTGACCGGCGACAGCTACGACGAGGCAGCGGCGGCCGCCCAGCTGGAGGCGCAGTCGACCGGGGCGACGCTGGTACCGGCCTTCAACGACGAACGCACCATTGCCGGCCAGGGCACAGTGGCAAAGGAGATCGTCGAGCAGTTCGGCAGGGCGCCCGACGTGCTGCTGGCTCCCGTCGGGGGCGGTGGCATGCTCGCCGGCTGCCTCACCTATCTCTCCGAGCGCCATCCCACCACGAAGGTGGTGGGCGCCGAGCCCGCCGGGGCCTCCTCGATGGCTGCTGCCCTTGCCGCCGGGGCGCCCGTCGACCTCGACCGGATGGACACCTTCGTCGATGGTGCAGCCGTCCGGCGGGCCGGCGAGCTGACCTTCGGCGTGGTCCACCGGCACCGGCCCGAGCTCTACGCGGTGCCGGAGGGACGGATCTGCTCTGAGATGCTCGCGCTCTACCAGACCGAGGGCATAGTCACCGAGCCGGCCGGGGCGTTGGCCACAGCGAGCCTCGGGCTGTTCCGGCCGGAGCCGGGCCAGACAGTGGTTGCGATCGTTTCCGGCGGCAACAACGACGTGTCCCGCTACGCCGAGATCGTGGAGCGCTCGCTGGTCTACGAGGGCCGCAAGCACTACTTCCTGGTGAACTTCCCGCAGGAGCCCGGCGCCCTGCGCCGCTTCCTGGACGAGGTGCTCGGCCCGGACGACGACATCACGCACTTCGAGTACGTGAAGCGCAGCAACCGGGAGACCGGCCCCGCGCTCGTCGGGATCGAGCTGGGCGACCCGGGCTCCTTCGCCGACCTGCTGCTGAAGATGGATGCCAGCCCGATCACCTTCGAGGTGGTCTCATCGGACAGCCCGTTCTACCGGTTCCTGGTCTAGCCGGCCGCGCCTACGACGACAAGCTGTGAGTTGGGCGCCGATGTAGGCGCCCAACTCACAGCTTGCGGGGGTGGAAATGTCAGCCGAGGCCGTTGGTGGTGAGGAACTCCGCTGCCACGTCTGCGGCGTCCTCCTTGTCGACGACCACCTTGGTGACCATGGCGGCAAGGCTGTCAGTGGTCAGCTTGGCGGAGACGGCGTTCAGCGCCGCCGTGACCTCGGGGGTCGCCTTGGCCTTCTGGATCACCGGGATGACGTTCTGGGCACCGAAGAACTGCTTGGTGTCCTCGAGCGAGACGAAGTCGTTGGCCTTGATCGAGGGGTCGGTGGTGAACAGGTTCGCCGCCTGCACCTGACCGTTCTTCAGCGCCTGCACGGTCAGCGGGCCGGCCACGTCCAGTGCCTTGAAGTCCTTGAAGTTGAGCCCGTAGGTCTTCTTCAGGCCGGGCACGCCGAGCGCCCGGTTCTTCCACTCCGGCGGCCCGCCGAGGACGAACTCGCCCGCCACCGGAACCAGGTCCTCGATGGTCTTCAGCGAGTACTTCTCAGCGGTCGCCCTGGTGACCGTGATCGAGTCCTTGTCCTGCGCAGCCGACGGCTCGAGCGCAACCAGGGTCTCGGGCAACAGCGACTTCAGCGAGGCCAGCGCCGCCTCCTCGGTTGAGGTGTCCGCTTCGGCGTCGAGGTACTTGGAGAAGCCGCCGGTGTACTCCGGGATCAGGTCGATCTCGCCGTTCTCCAGGGCCGGCACGTAGGTCTCGCGGGAGGCGATGTTGAGCTTGGTCGACACCGTGACCCCCTTGGCCTTGAGCGCGCCGGCGTAGATCTCGGCGAGCAGTTCGCTCTCGGGGAAGTTCGCGGAACCGACGACAACGGATACCGCCGCGCCGCTGGAGGCCGGCGCCGAGCTGGCTGGGGCGGAGCTGGCCAGCGGGTTGCCGGAGGAGCAAGCAGTCAGTGCCAGCGCTGTGGCTGCTGCGGCGAGGGTTGCGAGGTGTTTCTTCATCTCTTTCCTTCTTCCTAGTTACTGCTTTGTCAGGTCGGGTTGGCGGCTATTTGGACCCGGGTGCGGACGCGCCGGGCGGCACGGATCGGGGAGAGTCCAGGCGATACCACCAGGCGCTGCACCCCAGCGAAGACAAGGTCGACGAGAACGGCGAGAACGGCCACCAGCAGGGCGCCGCCGGCCATCTGCCCGTAGTCACGGTAGGCCTGGCCGTCGATCAGGAACCGGCCGAGACCGCCGAGGCTGACCGAGGCTGCCAGAGTGGCCGTTGCCACCACCTGGAGAGCAGCCGAGCGGAGCCCGCTGAAGATCAGCGGCAGGGCACAGGGCACCTCCACCTTGAACAGGATCTCCAGCGAACGCATGCCCATGCCGCGGGCGGCGTCGCGCGCCCCGGGGTCGATGCCCTCCACCCCGGCGTACGCGCCGGCCAGGATCGGCGGGACCGCCAGCAGCACCAGCACGAAGATGGACGGGACGAGGAACGCGATGTCACCGCCGAGCAGCGGGCCCACCACGAGCACGGCAGCGAACAGCAGGCCGAGCGTCGGCACCGAACGGACGCCGTTGACCAGGTTGACCACGGCGACCCGGCCACGCCCGGTGTGTCCGATCCACAGCCCGAGCGGGATGCCGACAAGGGCGGCCAGGACCAGGGTGGCGGCTGAGTACGCCAGGTGCTCGGCCAGCCGGACGGGGATCCCGGAGCTCCCCTGCCAGCTCTCGGGATCGGACAACCAGGCCCACAGCAGGTTCATGCCGCCACCCGCGTCCGCAGCCAGGGCGTGGCCACCCGGCTCAGCAGGAGGATCGCCAGGTCCATGACCAGCGCCAGCACCATGCACGCGAGGATGCCGACGACGATCGGGTCGAGGAAGTTGCGGGCGAACCCGTCGGTGAACAGCGAGCCCAGCTGCGGGATCCCCAGCAGGGCCGCCACCGAGACGATCGAGACATTGCTGACCGCAGCCACCCGAAGGCCGGCCGCGATCACCGGCACCGCCAGCGGCAGCTCGACCGACCAGAACCGGCGGAGACGCCCGATGCCCATGGCTGTCGCAGCCTGGAGGACCTCATCCGGCACGGACCCGAGCCCGTCGGCAACCGTCCGAACCAGCAGGGCGACGGTGTAGACGGTCAGCGCAACCACCACGTTGACCGGGTCGAGGATGCCGGTGCCGAGAACCAGCGGCATCAGGATGAACAGGGCCAGCGAGGGGATCGTGTAGAGCAGCCCGGTGCCGGCGATCAGCGGCGTGTAAAGGCCCCGGTACCGTTTCGCCAGCCAGCCCAGCGGGATGGCCAGCAGCAGCCCGACCACGAGCGGGATCAGCGCCAGAACGGCGTGGTTGGCCATCAGCTCCGCCACCTCGTCGAGGTGCCCGAGGAACCACTTCACGTCGGTACCCCCGCCGGCCGGCGCTCGATCGCCGCGAGGACGTCCTGCGCGCGGACGGTGCCGACCAGGCGGCCGGCTTCGTCGACGAGCACCCCGCGGCGGCTGGGCGCGGAGAGGGCTGCGTCGAGGGCTCCCCGGAGGGAGCCGCCGATGCGGGCAACGGTGCCACCCCGGTGGAGGTGGTCGCGATCGATGAGGCCGGAGAGCCGCTCCGGCTCGGCCCAGCCAAGGGGTGCGCCCGCCGCGTCCACGACCAGCACCCACTGCTCGCCGGCCGCGGCTTCGGCGGCCTGGGCGACCGTCGACCCGAGTAGCACCACCGGCTCCTCGCGCAGTGGCAGCTCCGGCGCCTCGGCGAAGGCAAGCCCCCGGTAGCCGCGGTCGCGTCCGAGGAAGTCGGCGACGAAGTCGTCGTGCGGGTCGGCCAGCAGCTTCGCCGGGCTGGCCAGCTGGGCCAGCACGCCGCCGACCCGCAGCACGGCCACCTGGTCGCCCAGCTTCATGGCCTCGTCGATGTCGTGGGTGACGAAGACGATGGTCTTGCCCAGTTCGCCCTGCAATCGCAGGAACTCGTCCTGCAGTTGCTCGCGCACCACCGGGTCGACAGCGCTGAACGGCTCGTCCATCAGCATGATCGGCGGATCAGCTGCCAGCGCGCG
>JADLEH010000084.1 GCA_020846255.1 Propionibacteriaceae bacterium | reverse complement strand
GGCCCGGAGCGCAGGACGAGGTTGACCTTGCCCGCCACCCGGACGCGAACGACCTCAGGCTCAGTCACCGGTGTTGCCATGCGGCGAGGCTATCCCACCCCACCCAGCATGCGAGCCTCAGCAATCCTCGCGAAGTCACTGACGGTCAGCACCTCCCCGCGGGCCTGCGGGTCCAGCCCGACGCCCTCGAGCGCTGCCGAAGCCGCGGCGGACGACCCGAAGACCCCGGACAGGGCCGAGCGCAGCATCTTGCGCCGCTGGGCGAAGGCCACGTCGATCACGGCGAAGACCTCCTGGCGGGACGCGCTGGTCGCCGGCGGGTCGCGCCGCACCAGTTCGACCAGCCCGGAGTCCACGTTGGGTACCGGCCAGAAGACGGTCGGCGGGACGCTGCCCAGGCGCCGCGCGGCGCAGTACCAGGCGAGCTTCACCGAAGGCACGCCGTAGGTCCGCGATCCGGGCGGGGCGACCAGGCGGTCGGCGACCTCGGACTGCACCATGACCAGCCCGGCCCGGATGGACGGGAACCGGGCCAGCACGTGCAGCAGCACCGGCACGCTCACGTTGTAGGGCAGGTTCGCCACCACCAGGGTCGGCTGCGGATCGGGAAGCTCGTCGATTCGCAGCGCGTCGGCCTCCAGCACCACCAGCCGGTCGGCCAGCGCCGGCAGCCGGTCGGCGACCGTCCGCGGTAGCTGGTCGGCAAGGCTGTGCTCGATCTCGATGGCCACCACCCCGGCGGCCACCTCCAGCAGGCCGAGGGTGAGCGAGCCGAGGCCCGGGCCGATCTCCAGCACCACATCGTCAGCGGTCACCCCGGCGGCGGCGACGATCCGCCGCACGGTGTTGGCGTCGTGCACGAAGTTCTGCCCCCGCTGCTTGGTGGGCCGCAGGTCGAGTGCTGCGGCCAGCTGCCGGATCGTGCGTGGGTCGAGCAGTCCCTCAGCCATCGTTGCCGTTCCTTCCCCAGGCGCCGAACAGGGCGGTGGCGTTCGCGGCCAGGGCAACGCACAGCTCGGCCAGGTCCATGCCCCGCCGCTCGGCGATGAACCGGACGGTGTGCGGCAGCAGGTAGCTCGAGTTCGGCCGGCCCCGGTGCGGCAGCGCGGTCAGGTACGGCGCGTCGGTCTCCACCAGCAGGCGGTCAATGGGGGTGAGGTCGAGGGCTTCCCGCAACGCCTCATTCGCCTTGAAGGTGACCGTGCCGGGGAAGGACAGCCAGTAGCCCCGTTCGAGGCAGGCCCTGGCGAACGCTGCGTCCCCGGAGAAGCAGTGCAGCTGGACCCGCTGCGGGGCTCCCTCGGCCTCGAGGACGGCGAGGATGTCGTCGTGGGCGTCGCGGTCGTGGATCACCAGCGCGAGGTCGTACTGCTTCGCCCAGGCGATGTGCGTTGCGAACGCCTCCTGCTGGCGAGCCCGGCCGGCGGCATCCGGCGTCCGGTAGTAGTCGAGACCCGTCTCCCCGACCGCACGGAGCCGGTCGGAGGAACCGAACAGGGCGGCGAGCCGGTCGAGTTCCGCCGGCAGCCGGTCGCCGAGCCGGGCGGCATCGTTGGGGTGGATGGAGACCGCAGCCACCACCTCCGCGTACTCCTCGGCCAGCGCAACCGCTGCGCGCGAGGACTCGACATCTGTGCCGACCTCGACGATCCGGGTCACGTTGACGGCTCGGGCGCGGGCCAGCGCATCGGCGACACCCAGACCGCTGTACTCCAGCGTGCTCAGGGCGTGGGTGTGGGCGTCGGTGGTCGGGGCCGGGAGCCGTTCCGGCAGGGGTGGCAGCTGAGTCACTCGTCCTCCTTGCGGGCAGCGAGCGCAGCCTGGTAGAGCGCCTTGCGGGGCAGGCCGGAGTCGGCGGCGACCCCGGCCACAGCAGCGGAGAACGGCTCGCCGCCGGCAACCCGTTCGGCCACCAGGGGCAACGCGTCGGCCACCGAGAGCCCAGCTGGCGCGGCGCCGGCGACGACGACGGTGATTTCGCCGCGCACCCCGGCTGCTGCCCAGGCGGCGAGTTCTGCGAGGGTTCCCCTGCGCGTCTCCTCAAAGGTCTTGGTGAGCTCGCGGCTGACCGCCGCCCGCCGGTCCTGGCCCAGGCCGGCGGCAGCATCGGCCAGGAACTCCGGGAGCCGGTGCGGCGCCTCGAAGAACACCATGGTGCGGGGTTCGAGGGCGAGCTCGGCCAGCCGGCGCCGGCGCTCCCCGCCCTTGCGGGGCAGGAAGCCCTCGAAGCAGAACCGGTCGGTCGGCAGGCCGGACAGCGCGAGCGCGACGAGCACGGCAGACGGCCCCGGCACCACCCGCACCGGCAACCCTGCGGCCACGGCTGCAGCCACCACCCGGTAGCCCGGATCGGAGACCGTCGGCATCCCGGCGTCGCTGACGACCACCACGGTGCGGCCCTCGGTGAGGGCCGCGAGCAGCTCCCCCACCCGGGAGGCCTCGTTGCCGTCGAAGTAGGACACCACCCGCGCTCCAGTCGTGATCCCCAGCCGGCCGAGCAGGCCGTGCAACCGGCGGGTGTCCTCGGCCGCGATCAGGTCGGCCTCTGCCAGCGCCCGCCGCAGCGCCGGCGACGCATCGTCGGTGTTGCCGATGGGAGTACCGGCCAGCACGAGCTGTCCGGCAGCCCCAGGCGTGTTGTCCACCCGTGCAGTATCCCCGATCGGGAAGTCCTCGGCGTCCGCAGCTCCGGTCCACCTAGGATGCAGAGGTGACCGAAGCGGAATGGGGCCCCGGCGACCCGGCGGCGACCCCGGCGCAGCAGACCGAGGCCGCAACGATCACCACCCCGGCCCCTGCGGGCGAGCCGGACGAGACCGCCGATCCCGAACCCTGGGCCGACGACACCGCGCCGGAAGGTCCCGAGGCCTGGCCCGCCCCGGCTGTCACGCCCTGGCGCAGGCTGCGCCGCGCGGTGAGCCGCGAGGAGCTCAGCACCGTCGAGCGGCTCCGCGACGGGCAGTCCGAACTCCGCGACCGACTCGCCGGCTGGGTCGTCACCGTCAGCATCACTGTGTTCGCCTTCGTGATCCGGCTGGTGAACCTGGGCTACCCCAACAAGCTGGTCTTCGACGAGACCTACTACCCCAAGGACGCCTGGACGCTGTGGAAGTTCGGCTACGAGCGGGAGTGGCCATCTGCCGAGGTGGCCAACGCCAAGATCGTTGCCGGCGACGTGGACATCTTCAAGGACTCGGCGTCCTTCATCGTGCACCCCCCCGTCGGCAAGTGGCTGATCGGGCTCGGCGAGCAGATGTTCGGCATGAACTCGTTCGGCTGGCGGTTCATGCCGCTGGTCTTCGGGACGCTCCTGGTCTTCATCACGATCCGGATGGCGCGCCGGCTGTCCCGCTCCACCCTCGTCGGGGCGATCGCCGGGATCCTGCTCACCCTGGACGGGCTGGCGTTCGTGATGTCCCGGATCGGGCTGCTGGACATCTTCCAGGCGTTCTTCCTCGTCGCAGCAGTCTCCTGCGTGATCGCCGACCGGGACTGGTACCGCCACCGGCTGGCCGACCGGCTGGAGGACCTCGGGGTACCCGACTTCGGCGGCCGGTTCGGCCCGATGGTCTGGCTCCGGCCGTGGCGGCTCGCCGCCGGCGTCCTGTTCGGGCTGGCGATCGGCACCAAGTGGAACTCGGTGTTCGTGCTGGCGGCGATGGGCGTGCTCAGCGTGCTCTGGGACGTCGGCGCCCGCCGGCTGGCCGGGGCCGAGTGGCGCAGCTGGCTCGCGCTGCTCGTCGACGGCGGGCCGGCCTTCGTCCGGCTGGTCGTGGTGTCGGCCCTGGTCTACGTGGTGAGCTGGTCTGGTTGGCTGTTCACCAGCGGCGGCTACGGCCGCGACTGGGGTGAGCAGAACCCCGACCACCCGTGGACGGTCCACCTGGGCACCATGTGGGCGTCCTTCCTCAGGTACCAGCAGGACATCTACAACTTCCACACCGGCGACTTCATCAGGGGCGAGACCCACCCCTACGACGCGCACCCGATCGGCTGGCTGGTCATGGCCCGGCCGATCGGGATCGACGCGGTCAACAGCATCAAGCCCGGCGTGGACGGCTGCACCGCCACCGGCGAGGACACCTGCATCCGCGTGATCTCGGGCATGGGCACGCCGGTGCTGTGGTGGCTGGCCGCGATCGCCCTCGTCGTCGCGGTCATCTGGTGGCTGGGTGGCCGGGACTGGCGCTTCGGGGTGCCGGTGGTCGCAGCGTTGGCCACCTACCTGCCGTGGTTCGCCAACGCTGACCGTCCGGTCTTCTTCTTCTACGCGATCTGCATCATCCCGTTCACCGTCACCCTGCTGGCCATGGTGTTCGGGCTGATCATCGGGCCGGCGGACAGCCCCGACCGCAGGCGTGGGGCGATCATCGTCGGGGTGCTGATGGCCCTGGTGGCTGCCAACTTCGCCTTCATCTACCCGGTCCTGACCGACCAGCTGATGCTGTACAAGGACTGGCTGGCCCGGATGTGGCTGCGGTCCTGGATCTGAGCCGGCTGCTGCCCGGGCGAAGGAAATGCCGCTCGAGAAGTTAGTGCAGCCGGCCCCCGGCTGCCGGGCATCTCACCAGAAATCTGCGGCCGTCCCGCAGACCGGCGCGCGCATAGAGTTCGCACGGCCGCCCGGCTGCTCGGTGAAGGGGAACTCATGGCTCTGTGGACGCTGCACAACAACGGCATTCTCGAACCGGGGGCGGTTGTCGCCCCCGACCAACGCCTCGGTTGGGGCAAGATGATCGGGCTCGGTGCCCAGCACGTGGTCGCAATGTTCGGCGCCACCTTCCTGGTGCCGCTGATCACCGGCTTCCCGATCCCGGCGACGCTGTTCTTCAGCGGTCTCGGCACGATCCTGTTCCTGCTGATCACCGGCAACCGGCTGCCCAGCTACCTCGGCTCGTCCTTCGCCTTCATCTCCCCGGTGCTCGCCTCCAAGGTCGACGGGGACATCGGCAAGGCGCTCTTCGGCATCATGCTCGCCGGCATCCTGCTGGCCATCGTCGGCGGGGTCGTGCACCTGGCCGGCTCGAAGTGGATCGACGCGCTCATGCCACCGGTGATGACCGGCACCATCGTGATGCTGATCGGCTTCAACCTCGCCGGAGCGGCCTGGGGGGTCAACGAAACCTCCGGCTTCCGCGCCGCCCCGCTCACCGGCTGGATCACGGTCATCGCGATCGTGCTGATCACCGTCCTCTTCCACGGCCTGATCGGCCGCCTCTCGATCCTGCTCGGCGTCCTGGTCGGCTACGTCGCTGCCCTCTTCCAGGGCCAGGTGAACTTCGAGGCCGTCGGCGCGGCAGCCTGGATCGGCCTGCCGCAGTTCACCCTGCCCACCCCGGACCTCGGCGTCGCAGCCCTGTTCCTGCCGGTCGTGCTCGTGCTGATCGCCGAGAACGTCGGCCACGTGAAGTCGGTGGCCCTGATGACCGGCAAGAACTACGACAAGTCCATGGGCCGGGCGCTGCTCGCCGACGGTGTTGCCACCACCCTCGCCGGTCTTGGCGGCGGCTCCGGCACCACCACCTACGCCGAGAACATCGGCGTGATGGCAGCCACCAAGGTCTACTCCACGGCGCTCTACTGGATCGCGGGCATCATCGCGATGCTGCTGTCCTTCATCCCCAAGTTCGGCCAGGCGATCGCCACGATCCCGGCCGGGGTGATCGGCGCAGCCGGCACCGTCCTCTACGGCATGATCGGCCTGCTCGGCGCCCGGATCTGGATCGAGAACAAGGTCAGCTTCACCAACCCGGTGAACCTGATCCCGGCAGCCGTGGGCCTGATCATGGGCATCGCCGACTTCACCTTCACCCTCGGCTCGATGACCTTCGGCGGCGTCACCGTCGGCACGATCACCGCCCTGGTCCTGTACCACGCGATGAAGGCCGTCGCGAAGGCCCGCGGCACCGGCCAGGCCGACGACGCACCGGTCGGCCCCGCCGACTTCCAGCCGGTCCCGGTGGAAGAAGCCCGCTAGTCGGAGGACCCGACGTCCCGACCGGCCAGCAGCCGGCGCACCGAATCCGGAATGTCGATCCCGGCCCTCACATCGGGGGCCGGGATCGGCTGTTCCAGGACGCTCCGGATCGGGATCACCCCAGCCCAGGCATCGCCGGCGACGTCCGCTGCCGGGTCGTCCGGCCAACCGGCGGAGACCTTCAGCGACCATTGCCCGATGCCGAGGGCCACCACGAGGGTCGCCGCGAGCTCCTTCGGCGTGCTGGGCCGCACCTCGGCCGCGCGCCCGGGGAGCACCCGTTCGGTGAACAGCTCCAGGGCCCGGGACGCGTCGTCGCCGGCCAACGGTTCGAAGGTGCCGAACAGGCAGGCGCTGCGGTAGTGCATGGAGGACTCGAAGCCCGACCGGGCCACCACGAGACCGGTCAGTTCGGTGACGGTCACGCAGGCATACGTCCCGGCGGCGAGGGCTCGCAGCCACCGCGACCCAGTGGAACCGTGCAGCAACAGCCGGTCACCGTCGCGGGCGAACCCGGTCGGGACCACCAGCGGACCGTCCTCGACCACCAGCCCGACGTGGGCGACCAGCGCAGAGTCCAGCAACGCGTCCAGCCGGTCGCGGTCGGTGACGGCCTTCTCGGCCAGCCGGGTCGGTGTCAGGCTCCGGTCCACGGGATTACCTCCTCCGGGTTCGCAGAATCCCAGGAGGCTACCGCGGGCCGGCCGCCCCGGCCTGAGACCGTGCCGGACCCGGTGGCGGAGGTGGGCTAGCTTGGCGCAGATGCTAACTCCGGCCACCCGCATGGGACTCTCGATCGCGGCAGCGGTCGGGGTCTACGGCGTCTCCTTCGGCGCCCTCTCGGTGGCGGCCGGCCTGACGGTCTGGCAGACCTGCGCCCTCAGCGCCCTGATGTTCACCGGCGGCTCCCAGTTCGCCTTCATCGGGGTCGTCGCCGGCGGCGGGACCGGCGCGGCCGCGTGGGCTGCCGCGACGCTGCTCGGCATCCGCAACGGCATCTACGGGATGCAGCTCAAGGCCCTGATCCGCCCGCCCGGGCGGCTGATCCCGCTGATGGCGCAGCTGACCATCGACGAGTCGACGGCGACGGCCACGGCCCAGGACGACCACGACGAGCGCGTCCGGGGCTTCTGGACAGCGGGCCTCGGCGTCTACCTGCTCTGGAACACCTTCACGCTGGTCGGGGCCCTGGCCGGCAGCCAGATCAGCGATCCCGGCGCCTGGGGGCTGGACGGGGCCGCCGTCGCAGCCTTCCTGGGTCTGCTGTGGCCCCGGCTGAAGAGCCGCGACCCGGTGGCCACGGCCGTCGTCGCATCACTGGCGACCCTCCTGGCGATGCCCTTCGTCCCTCCCGGCATCCCGGTGGTCCTCGCCGCGGTCGTCACCGCCGGCTGGTGGGCCCTGCGCCGGCGGAAGGCTGTGGCGGCATGAACCTGTGGCTCTGGGTGCTGCTCGCGGCCCTGACCGCCTACGCGCTGAAACTGTTCGGCTACCTGCTGCCGCAGTCGATGCTGGACCGCCCGGTGGTCCACGACCTCGCCGCTGCGCTGACGGTCGGGCTGCTGGCATCACTGACGGTGCTGAATACGTTCGCCACCCTTGGCCAGGGCGTGGTTCTGGACTCGCGACTGCTGGCCCTGGCCGCCGGCGGCATCGCCCTGAAGCTGAAGGCCCCCTACATCGTCGTGGTCATCGTCGGCGCCCTGGCCGCAGCTCTCGGCCGGCTGG
>JADLEH010000083.1 GCA_020846255.1 Propionibacteriaceae bacterium | reverse complement strand
CTGCCCGGATCGAACGCGGCGGCACTCCTCGAGCAGCGCCGGTCCGGCGGCTGCGTGCAGCGCGCCGTCCACGCCACCGCCGCCGAGGAGGCTCGAGTTGGCAGCGTTGACCAGGGCGTCGGCCCGCTCGGTGGTCAGGTCGCCGAGGATCGCTTCGATGCTCATTGAGGCAGTATCCCAGCCCGGAATTGAGAAGGGCCCCAGGAGATCCCGGGGCCCAACACTCAACGGCTGCTCAGGAGAGCTTGCCGGTCTCGTCGTGGATCTTCAGGGCGACCTGGCTCAGCTTGTCCGAGTGGGCTCGGCCGTGGTGCCCGCAGAAGAGCAGCTCGCCGCCGGAATTGAGGGTGACTCGGAGGTACGCCTGTGCCCCGCAACGGTCGCAACGATCTGATGCGGTCAAGGTCTCGGTAACGGTTACGCTCATCAGTTTCCCCACTCTCTCTCACCCATGCTTGGCGCCCAAGGGCCCGCACCGTTTCCAACAGCAGCGTTCGCTTCGTTGTTCCCGGCTGGTGTTCAGTGTATGCAGCCGGTGAGACAAACCCCGACAGCTCTCGACACCGTCACGCGAATGCAAAGAAGTGTTACGTCGCCGAGATAATGTCAGCCGGTGACCACGACCAAGACCGCCGCAGAAGGCAGGGACTACGAAGCCCGGCACCTCCTGGTGCTGGAAGGCCTGGAGGCGGTCCGCAAGCGCCCGGCGATGTACATCGGCTCCACCGACACCCGGGGGCTGATGCACTGCCTGTGGGAGATCATCGACAACGCCGTCGACGAAGCCCTCTCCGGCTTCGGGGAGAAGATCGACGTCCGCCTCGAGGCCGACGGCAGCATCTACGTCGTCGACCGTGCCCGCGGCATCCCGGTGGACATCGAGCCGCGCACCAAGCTGTCCGGTGTCGAGGTGGTGTTCACCAAGCTGCACGCCGGCGGCAAGTTCGGTGCCGGCAGCTACAACGCCACCGGTGGCCTGCACGGTGTCGGCGCCTCCGTCGTGAACGCGCTCAGTGTCCGCCTCGATGTCGAGGTGGACCGCAACGGCGCCACCTATTCGATGAGTTTCCGCCGGGGCGTACCAGGGGTCTTCGAGGGCGCTGGGCCGGACGCGCCGTTCACGCCCGGCGGTGGGCTGCGGAAGACCGGGAAGGTGGCCAGGGGAGTCACCGGCACGCGGGTGCGCTATTGGCCCGACCGGCAGATCTTCCTGGCCAACGCCGAGCTCTCGCTCAACCAGCTGCTGGGTCGGGCGCGCCAGACCAGCTTCCTCGTCCCCGGCCTCGAACTGGTCGTGACGGACGCCCGGGTCGGCGAGCCGGTCACTGAGGTCTTCAAGCACGACGGCGGCATCTCCGAGTTCTGCGAGTACCTGGCCGCCGACGCGCCGGTGACGGAGGTGATCCGGCTGCGGGGCACCGACCAGTTCACCGAGACCGTGCCGATGCTCGACGATGCCGGCGCGATGACGGCTACCGATGTCGATCGCACCCTCGACGTCGACATCGCGCTGCGCTGGGGCACCGGTTACGACACGAACGTGCGGTCGTTCGTGAACATCATCGCCACCCCGAAGGGCGGCACGCACCTGACCGGCTTCGAGCGCGGCCTCACCCGGGCCTTCCTCAGGGGCCTGGACGGCACCCGCCTGCTGAAGGCCGGCGAGGAGATCATCAAGGACGACGCCCTCGAAGGGCTGACCGCGGTGGTCACCGTCCGGCTGGCCGAGCCGCAGTTCGAGGGCCAGACCAAGGAGGTGCTCGGCACCCCTCCGGTGACCAGGCTGGTCACCCGGATAGTGGAGACCGAGCTCACCGAGTTCCTCACCTCCACCAGGGCAGCCGTCCGCACCCAGGCGCGCGCCGTGATGGAGAAGGTGGTGGCCGCGTCCCGGACGCGCCAGCAGGCACGTGCCCACAAGGAGGCCCAGCGGCGGAAGAACGCCCTGGAGTCGAGCACCCTGCCGGCCAAGCTGGCCGACTGCCGAAGCACCGACCTCGACCGCACCGAACTGTTCATCGTCGAGGGCGACTCGGCCCTCGGCACAGCCAAGCTGGCCAGGAATTCGGAGTTCCAGGCACTGCTTCCGATCCGGGGCAAGATCCTCAACGTCCAGAAGGCCTCGGTCGGCGACATGCTGAAGAACGCCGAGTGCGCCTCGATCATCCAGGTGGTCGGTGCCGGATCGGGCCGGACCTTCGACATCGAGGCTGCCCGCTACTCGAAGGTCATCTTCATGGCCGACGCCGACTCCGACGGTGCCCACATCCGTACGCTGCTGGCAACGCTGTTCTTCAAGTACATGCGGCCCCTGGTGGAGGCCGGTCGGGTGTACACGGCCGTGCCGCCGCTGCACCGCTTCGAGCTGATCAGCCCGCGGAAGGGCCAGGACAAGTACATCTACACCTACAACGACGCCGAGTACCGGCGGAAGCTGGCCGAGCTCACCAAGAAGGGCCAGGCGTTCAAGGAGCCGCAGCGCTACAAGGGCCTCGGCGAGATGGACGCCCACGAATTGGCCGAGACCACGATGAGCCCGCTGCACCGGACGCTGCGGCGGATGACGGTCGATGACGCCGGCGCCGCCGAGAGCACCTTCGAGAAGCTGATGGGCAACGACGTCGGCCCCCGCAAGGAGTTCATCGTCGACGGCGCCTACGCCCTGGACGCGCAGCGCATCGACACCTAGTCAGCAGACCCGCGCCAGCAGGCCGCTGTCGACGTCGTACTGGAACCCGCCGACCTCGGCCCGGCCGGCGATCAGCGGGTGGTTGCGCAGCCGCTCCACGTCGGACCTCAAGTGCGTTTCCTGGTCGGGGTCTGCGCCCAGGCGCAGGCCGCTCACGTCCTGCCCGGTGGCCTCCGCGACGCGCCGGGCCAGCTCCTCGTCGTCGCCGGAGGCCATCGCGCAGCGGTTGTGGGTGATGACCAGGATCCGGTCGACACGGAGCAGGTTCACGGCGAGGATGCAGCCGTTGAGGGCGTCCTCGGTGACGTGGCCACCCGGTGTGCGCAGGATCTTGGCCTCCCCGACGAACAGTCCGAGCATTTCCAGGGGCTGCAGCCGGGAGTCCATGCAGGTGACCACAGCGATGCCGGCGTGGGCGTAGCCGTCGAAGTTGCGCGGTGCGGAAGTGGCGTAGCGCTGATTCGCGGACAGCAGGTCATCGAACATGCGGCAACCCTAGCCAGTCTGCCGGATCGTGTACCGACTACGGTTCACGATCCGGCGCACTGTCGGCACGGCGCGATGGTGCCGGGCCAGCCCCTTGCGTTCAGGGCTGCGCCGACCTGGCGGGCGACGCGACACGGGTCGCCCGCCACCTGCCGCCAACCGAAGCGCAGCGTCACCACTCCATGGAGCTGGTGGAAGTTGTCCCGATCCATGTCGGTGGCGGCGGCCAGGCCCTGGTGGAAGGCCCGGCCATCGAGTTCGACGAGTACGCCGAACTGCTCGTAAAGGGCGTCGCCCCGGTAGGGCCCCAGACGGGCCTGTCGGTTCGCCTCCGGCAGCCGGTGGGCCCGTTCGACGTCCCGGAGGTAGCGCACCTCGAGCGGGCTCTGCGCGCCCACGGCTACGTCACCGAGGACGTCGCGCAGCAGGGTGCGGTTGCGGTGGCGGCTGGTGGTGTCGAGAAGACGGAGGATCTCCCGCCCGGCGACGAGCCGCCGGCCGAGGACCTCGGCAAGGAGGGCTGCCAGCCCGTCCGGCCCCAGCTCGGCGCCGAGGTCGAGAACCGTCTGGGCGCCGCGGGTGCGGCACGGCTCCCCGTATCCGAGGCGATCGGCGCGGATGAAGCGGAATCGTGGATCGCTACGGTTCGGTGACCGCTGCGATCCGGTGAACACCACGATCTGCGCCGGCGCCTCCCTGACGAACCCGTGCAGGTATGCGGCTGCGGCGGATCCCAGCACTGCTGAGCGTCCGCCGATGAGCAGTCCCGTCCAGGCCAGCTGGAGCCACGACTCGGGCCGGTCGGCGTACACACCGGGGACCACGACTCGCCAGGCGCCGTCCCGGAGCAGCCGATGTACCACCCGGTCGCTGATCCCGAAGGCGAGCACCTGGCGGCGTGAGGCGGCGCCGGCCTGGAGCCCGAACAGCTCCCTGAGGGTGGCGGGCGGCTGCACTCTGCGGATCACGCCCTGGAATTATCGGCACCCACGCCGTTCCCGGGTCACCGGAACCCGCACCTGTGGACAAGGATCCGGATCGCCTACCGAGTACGGTTCACGATCCGGCGCGCTGGGTCAGGCGTGGTAGCGGGAGCCCACAGCAGCGATCGGCTGGGCTGCCGGTGCCCCGGAGGCGTCCCGGCGCGGGTCCGGTGACGGCAGGTCGATCGGGGTGCCGCTCGCGGCCGCAGCGATCGCCGGGTCGGGTCCGGCCCAGGCGAGCAGCAGGCTGTCCTCGCCCTTCAGGAACCGCTGGCAGCGGACGCCGCCGGTGGCCCGGCCCTTGGCTGGGTACTCGGCCAGCGGGGTCACCTTGACGGTGCCGACATCGGTGCCTGGAAGGGCCGCAGAGGAGCCGGCGACGGTGACAACCGAGGAGTCGGCTGTGGGCGTGGCACCGAAGAACACCACCTTGGCGCCGCGGTCCAGCTTGATGCCGGCCATCCCGCCGCCGGAGCGGCCCTGTGGCCGCACCCCGCTCGCCGGGAAGTGCAGCAGTTGGGCGTCCGAGGTGATGAAGACCAGTTCGACCAGGTCATGGGTGAGCTCGACTGCGCCGACCACCTCGTCGCCCTCGTCGAGCCGGATGATCTCCCAGGCGTCCTTGCCGATGACCTCGGGATGCACCCGCTTCACAACTCCGCGAAGCGTGCCCAGCGCCCAGCCGAAGGTGTGCTCGCCGAGGGTCCCGAGCGAGAGGATCCGTTCCCCGGGCTGCAACGGGAGCAACTCCGCCGCCGGCGACCCGCCCTGCAGGTTCGGCGCAGCAGCTGTGACCGGCACCGACGGCACGTCGATGGCCTGCGCGCGCAGCAACCGGCCCTGGTTGGTGAGGGCGCAGAACTCGCCGCGCGCGGTCGCGCGGATCGCCGAGCTGATCACGTCGTGGCTGGCCCTCGGACCAGAGGTGGGCAGCGGCTCGTCGTTGTCCGAGCGGGCCAGCAGGCCGGTGGAGGAGAGCATCACCCAGCACGGGTCGTCGGCGATCTCGAGGGTGGCCCCGGTCTTCGCAGCCCTTGCTGCTGTCACCTGGTTGCCGCCGGAGGCGAGCAGGATCGTGCGCCGGGGAGTGCCGTGGGTACGGGCCACCTCGTCGAGTTCCGTCGAGGTCACCTCCCGCAGGCGCTGGTCGGAGTCGAGGATGCCGGAGAGGTCCGCGATGGTCAGCCAGAGCTTGTCCCGCTCCGATTCCAGTTCGATGGTGGAGAACTTGGTCAGCCGTCGCAGCTGCATGTCCAGGATGTAGTTGGCCTGGATCTCGCTGAGCTCGAAGGCCGCCATCAGCCGGGTGCGGGCCTGGGCAGAGTCCTCCGAGGAGCGGATGATGGCGATCACGTCGTCGATGCCCACGATGGCGAGCAGCAGCCCCTCGACGAGGTGCAGCCGGTCGCGTGCCTTGCCGAGGAGGAAGGCAGTGCGCCGGCGGATCACCTGCAGGCGGTGCTCGAGGTAGACCTCGAGCAACTGCTTCAGGTTGAGGGTGCTCGGCTGGCCATCGACCAGGGCGACATTGTTGATCGCGAACGAGTCCTCCAGCTTGGTCAGCCGGTACAGCTCCTCGAGGAGGGCGTCGGGATTGATGCCGTTCTTCACCTCGATCACCAGGCGGGTGCCGTTCGCCAGGTCGGTGAGGTCCTTGATGTCGGCGATCCCGGTGAGCCGCTTCGCCCCGACCAGGTTCTTGACCTGCTCGATGATCCTCTCCGGGCCGACCTGGTAGGGCAGCTCCGTCACCACGATGCCCTTGCGCCGCGGGTGCACCTGCTCGATCCGCGCAGACGCCCGGACGCGGAAACTGCCGCGGCCGGTCGTGTAGGCCTCGCGGATGCCGTCGAGGCCGATGATCTTCCCACCGACGGGGAAGTCGGGTCCGGGAACGAACCGCATCAGTTCGTCGACGTCGGCTTCGGGGTGCCACAGCAGGTGCTTGAGGGCCTGCACGACCTCGATCAGGTTGTGCGGCGGGATGTTGGTGGCCATGCCGACGGCGATGCCGGTGCTGCCGTTCACCAGCAGGTTCGGGAAAGCCGCGGGCAGCACTACCGGCTCGGACTCCTTGCCGTCGTAGTTGGGCCGGTAGTCGACGGTGTCTGCCGCCAGGTCGGCGGTCATGGCGACGGCTGCCGGGGACATCCGGCACTCGGTGTACCGCATCGCCGCCGGCCCGGAGTCGAGCGAGCCGAAGTTGCCGTGCCCATCGACCGTCGGCAGCCGCATCGCCCACGGCTGCGCCAGCCGGACCAGGGCGTCGTAGATCGCCGAGTCGCCGTGCGGGTGGTACAGGCCCATGACCTGGCCGACGACCCGCGAGCACTTGACGTGCGAGGTGTCGGGGCGGATCCGCATCTGGTCCATCGTGTAGAGGATGCGGCGCTGCACCGGCTTCAGGCCGTCCCTGGCATCGGGCAGGGCCCGGGAGTAGATGACCGAGTAGGCGTACTCGAGGAAGCTGGTCTCCATCTCGTCGGAAACGTCGACATCGACGATCAGCTCGGCGACTTCCTCGTCGAGTGGCGGCTTGGCAACCATCAGGTCTTGGCTTCTCTCTTTCGGTAGGTCACTTGGGACCGAGCAGTCCGCGGAGTCCGGACAGCAGTCCGCGTCCGTCGGGTGCGGCGACCCACGGGATGTCGGCTGCGGCCTCCTGCTCCTCGGGCAGGACGGTCGTCGTGCCATGGGCGAGCACCTGCTCGGTCGGCGTCAGCTGACGGATCGCGATCGCCCGCACCCGGTCGGGTGCAACGTGGGCGAAGTCGGCGTAGATCACCGGGTCGTGCTGGCCGTCGTCGCCGACCAGCAGCCAGGAGATGTTCGGGAAGTCGCGGGTCAGCTGCAGCAGGGTCTCGGCCTTGTGCGCCATCCCGGAGCGGAACCAGCCGGTGTTCGTCGGCCCCCAGTCGGTCAGCAGCATGGCCCCGGCCGGGGACCCGTGCCGCTTGAGGAAGCGGGAGAGGAACCCGTGGGTGTTCCAGGCGCCGGTGGAGATGTAGATCACGGGGGAGCCCGGGTGATCGGCGAGCAGGGCGGCGTACATCCGGGCCATCCCGGGAACGGACTGCCTCGCGGACTCGTCGCGGATGAAGGAGTTCCACGCCGCGATCATGGGCCGGGGCAACATGGTGGAGATGATGGTGTCGTCGATGTCGGAGACCAGCCCGAAGTCGATGTCGTCCGCGATCACGTGCACGTCGGCGAAGGCCGTCTTGGACGCGCCGCTGCGCACCTCAACCGTCCGCCAGCCCGGCTGCAGCCCGTGGTTACGGACCCGCACGTCGATGTAGCCGCCGCGGTCGGTGGTGGCATGGGAGACCTGGCCGCCGACGGTGATGGTCACGGCCGCCCGGACGCACGCTGCGCTGAAGAAGTTCCGGAACCCGCGGCGCTTGATCAGGTCCTCGGTGGCCTTGCCGATCCCGGAGCGGGCCCGCTTGGGGACCAGGACAACTCGGCCGAGCACCCGGATGCTCTCCCCGGTTCCGTAGCCGGTGTGGCAGATCACCTTCTCGCGCCAGCCGAGGGCACGCAGGAAACCCTCGATGCGCCGGTCGATGAACTCCTCGACCCGGGCTGCGATAAACGGACGGGTGCTCACGGCACCACACACTAGATCACAAGGACAGGCCGAGGCGTCAGCGCCGGCCGGCGTGGTTGTCCTGACGAGCGGGGAAGGATGGAACTGCGAGGGAATGGCGACGAAGGGAGGGCCGCTGCTGCGAGCCGAGGATCGGCGCCGGAACCGGAATTGGGACCGACCGACGCGCGTGGGAAGATGGCTAAATGACGTCACGCCCAGCGCTGCGCCTCCCGCCGGCCCTGAACACGGAGATCCACGACTGCGGATACTTCCCGGAACTGGTCGCGGACGCGGTGTCGCTCGCCCTCGGTGCCGAGGAGCCGATCGCCTACCTGGTGCACCACGAGGCGACCTTCAATCGCGATGAGATCCAGCGGCACCTGTCGGTGCTGGTCCTGACCGCTTCCCGCCTGATCGTCGCCCACACCGACGAGAACGAGACCCCGGGCGAGCCTGCCCAGGCGCTGACCACCACTGAGTCGGTGCCGCTGCGCAAGATCAACTCGGTCGCCCTCAGCCAGGTGGTCTCGCACCCGGAACGTTACGGTTCCCGCCGGGCCACCGTTGCCGAGACCTGGCTGACCATCACCTGGGGCACCATGCGCCGGGTGGACCTGGAGCCCGCAACCTGCGCGGACCCGAACTGCGAGGCCGAACACGGCCTCACCGGCATGATCGCCGGCGACGACCTGACGGTGCGGATCAGCGCTGCCGGCGACGGGGAGCCGAAGGTGCAGCAGTTGGTCACCTTCGGCACCGCGCTGCAACTGGCCACCGGCAGCTTCGGATGACCCAGCTGCTGGTCCCCGAATACGGTCAGTCCACCCTCGCCGATCTGCTGCCGAGCATCGGCGCCCACCTCGGCGTGGCCGGGGCCGGCGACTCCCTCGGACTGCCGGACGCGGACCGCTACCTGCTGGTCCTGATCGACGGGCTCGGCTGGCACCAGCTGCGGGACCACGCCGAGCACGCCCCCCACCTCGCCGGCCTGGCCGGCCGCTGGATCACCTCGGGGGTGCCGAGCACCACGGCGACCTCGATCACCAGCATCGGCACCGGTCTGCCGCCCGGCCGACACGGGATCGCCGGTTACTCCTTCTGGTACCCGCCGGCCGCCATGGTGCTGAACACGTTGCGCTGGCCGGCCGACCTGAGCGGGCTCGACGTCCAGCCGCAACTCACCTACTTCGAACGGCTGGCCGGCGCCGGCGTGCGGACGGCCACGATCGCACCGGCCCACTTCGCCGGCAGTGGCCTCACGACGGCGGCGCTGCGGGGCCCGGCCTTCCTGCCGGTGACCAACGAGCGCGATGCGGCCAGGCGGATCGAGCTGGCCCTGCGGGCGAGCACGGCGGGGGAGCGGACGTTCACCTACTTCTACGAGCGCCAGCTCGACCACGCCGGTCACGTGCACGGACTCGGCAGCCCGGAGTGGCTGGCCGAGCTGGCCGCTGCCGACGCGCTCGTCGCCGGCCTGCGTGCGACTCTGCCCGCCGACATCCGGCTGGTGATCACCGGCGACCACGGCATGGTGAACGTCCCGCCGACGCACCGGGTCATCGTTGAGGACGAACCCGGCCTCCTCGAAGATGTCACAGCCTTTGCCGGTGAGGGCCGGCTGCGTCAGCTGATGACCGCAAGGGCGGAACAGGTCGCAGCCAGATGGCAGGACCTGCTCGGGGAGCGGGCCTGGGTGCGCACACGGCCGGAGGCGGTCGCCGCCGGCTGGTTCGGGGAGATGCAGCCGAGGCTGGCCGACCGGTTCGGGGACGTCCTGGTCGCCCTCGCCGACGACTGGGCCGTGCTGAGCCGCACCCTGCCACGGGAGCTCGACCTGGTCGGTATGCACGGATCGCTGACCCCGGCTGAGCTGGCCGTGCCGCTCCTTACGGAGTGAACGGACCGGCACCCGGAATGGGCAAGAATGTCGGTCATGGCTGAGCTGACCTATTTCACCGGGCCGATGGACTGCGGCAAGTCGACCCTGGCCCTCCAGGTCGCCTACACCGAATCCAACGCCGGCCGTCAGGGCCGCCTGTTCACCATGCTGGATCGCTCGGGCGAGGCCGCGATCACGTCCCGCATCGGCCTGAACGCGCCGGCGCTCGAGGTCACCGCTGAGCTCGACCTGTGGCACTACGTGGTCACCGAGCTCACCGGCGGCCGCCGCGTCGACTTCCTGGTCTGCGACGAGGCCCAGTTCTACTCCCCGGCGCACATCGACCAGCTGGCCCGGATCGTGGACGAGCTCCAGATCGACGTCTTCTGCTTCGGCATCCTCACCGACTTCCGCACCGAGCTGTTCCCCGCGTCCCGGCGGCTGGTGGAACTGTGCGACCGGATGGAACTCCTGCAGGTGCGGCCCCGCTGCTGGTGTGGGGAGCCCGCAACCCACAATGCCCGGACCGTGAACGGGGTGATGGTCACCGAGGGCAGCCAGGTGGTGGTGGGGGACACCAGCGACGCCGAGGTCGCCTACCAGGTGCTGTGCCGCCGGCACCACCGGCGCCGGGTCACCGCCCAGGTGGCAGCTGTCACGCTCAGCCCGGAGCCGCTGCCGTTCGAACTGGCCTGATCAGCGCTTCCTCGGGTTCTTGGGCGAACCGAACATGATCTCGTCCCAGCTCGGCACCTGAGCACGCTTGCGCTTCGGCTTCGCCGCCGGAACTGCCTCCTCGACCAGGGCCGGCTGCTCCGGCTCGGTCACGACCGGCTCCGGCTCGGGCTCGGTGTCGAGCTCGAGTTCGATCTCCACGGCGAGCCCTGCGAGCGGCTCCGCTTCGTCAGGCTCGTCGTCGGGATCCTCGTCGAGGACCGGGCGGGCGACCGGTGCGTCCGAGGGACGGATCAGCCCGGCATAGATCTGCACCGAGTCCTCGTCGAAACTCGACAGCATGTCGTAGAGCACGTCCAGGCCGGATCCGGCTGAGGGGACGATGTCGTAGACCCCGTCGACCTCGGCCAGCTCGCCCTCCGCGTAGGCGTCGTCGACCTCGCCGTCGATGTCGTCCAGCGGCATGGTGTCGTCGGGGTCGGCCGGCTCGTCCACACGCGGCTGGACCACCCGGACCAGGGCCAGTTCGTCGTTGAGGCCGACGGTCGGCTCGGCCTCCTCGTCGCGGCGGCGACGGCCGGGCTGCGGCCCGTGGGACGCGGAGTGCAGGCCGAGCAGCCAGCGGGCGTCGTCGTTGTCCGCGATGGAGAACCTTCCGCTGGCGTCGTAGATGAAGCGGGCCTCGCGGTGCGACTTGCCCGAGTCGTAGTCGACTCGAACCATCCAGCGACGGGCCTCGAGCTTCCACGCGTCCCAGACCACCGTGTCGGCGTCCACGCGGCGGGAGGCGAGCCGGTCGCCGACGACCTGTCCGAGCGTGCGGTGGGCGATCGTCTCCGATCCTCGACGCACCGGGTGCGACTGTGCCTGGCCGGCGATGAACTCGCGCTCGGCCAGCACCGGGGCTGCGAACGGCTCTACCCAGTCGATGCCCATGCCGGCTGCGCGAGCGACGTCCGCCAGGGGCGCACCCGCCCGGATGCGTGCCTGGATCTCCCGTGGGGTCAAGGCACTGTCCATTTGGATCTCCAGGTGGGTGGTCTGTGGCTGCTGGCGTACCGGACCCCTGGTGCCGCGGCCCAGGTCTCGGTGAGTCATGG
Organism: Propionibacteriaceae bacterium; assembly: GCA_020846255.1. Taxonomy (GTDB): domain Bacteria; phylum Actinomycetota; class Actinomycetes; order Propionibacteriales; family Propionibacteriaceae; genus Propionicimonas. The sequence continues at coordinate 11,177 of JADLEH010000083.1, read as the reverse complement.
TCTCACTTCCAGTTTGTCTATGCAGGTAACCTACCAACCCGATCCCTGATCACCACTGCCGCCGGGCCGCCTTCTGCAGCCATCGGACGGTGGGGGCAAGGGGGGAAACCGGCCCGGGATGTGATATGCATTCCTCGCATCAGATGCCCAACCAGCCGCCGACGCGGGCACCGCGGAATGGAGATGGAACCAAGTGGCGACCGACTACGACGCCCCTCGCAAGACCGACGAAGAGAGTGAAGACTCGATCGAGGAACTGAAGACCCGTCGGAACGACAAGAATTCCGGACAGGTCGACGAGGACGAGGTCGAGGCTGCCGAGACCTTCGAGCTCCCCGGAGCAGACCTTTCCCACGAAGAACTGACCGTCCGCGTGCTGCCGCGGCAGGCCGATGAGTTCACCTGTGCCTCATGTTTCCTCGTGAAGCACCGCAGCCAGATCGCCGAGGTCAAGAACGGCCTGACCTACTGCGTGGATTGCGCCGGCTGACCGATCCTGCGCCGCACGAAAGGGGACTGTCCCCTTTCGTGCGATCTGCCGCGAGGCGTCACTACCGCGAGGATCGGCTGCGACTAGATGCGCAGGGTCGACTTGTTGAAGCGCGGCGCCGGCGTGCCCATGACCCGGGTCCACTGACCGGCGGCGAACCGGTTGACCAGCAACTGCGACAGCCCGATCCCGACCCCGCTGGCAATCGCCCAGGTGAGCGCCCGGCGCAGCGGAACCTCCGGATCGTTGGGTTCCGGGGGTGCGTCGCCGGTGGCCAACTCCCACGCAGCGTTCACGGCCTTCGCCGCCAGCATGGCTGTGAGCGCCCCGACCGCGCCGGCGTAGAGATTCCAGAGCAGCTTCTGGGATGTGTTCACGTTGTTCCTCCTGCGGCCATCCTGCCAACCCCCGCTAGCTTTGGGCAATGAGCTACTCCGAGCAGCTACGGGTTCCGGCCGGTTGGTGGGCGATCGGCCTGTTCTTCGGGCTGACCTTCGTTACCGCCGTCGGTTTCTACGCCGGGCCTGAGATTGCCGGGGCGGCCGCCCTGGTCACTGCCGCAGGAATCGCCGGGGCGTTGCTCTGGTACGGACGACCAAGGGTGCTGGTCGACCCCGAGGGGCTCCACGCAGGCGACGCCGTGCTGGAGTGGGCCTACGCCGGTGAGGTGCTGGTGCACGACCGCGCCGCCACCCGGCACCGCCTCGGGCCGGGCGCCGACCACGCTGCCTGGCTGCTGGTGCGGGCCTTCGTCCCCGGCTCGGTGGAGGTTGCGGTGACCGACCCGGCCGACCCGCACCCCTACTGGCTGGTTTCGAGCCGGAACCCGGCGCTCCTTGCCGACGCCATCGAGCGCTCCCGGGCCATCTCGCCGTCCGGGAGCTGACGCCGTCCCGGCTAGACTGCCGCAATGACTGCGGCCAACCCCGAACGGGTTCGGGTCGGCCTGACCAGGCTCGACCCGGGGATGCCGCTGCCCGGTTACGCGCACCCGGGAGACGCCGGCGCGGACCTGGCGATCGCAGAGGACTGCGAGCTGTTGCCGGGGGAGCGACGCCTGGTCGGTACCGGGCTGGCAATCGCCCTGCCGGAGGGCTGGGCCGGTTTCGTCCATCCCCGTTCCGGCCTGGCCGCACGCTCCGGGCTCACCATCGTGAACGCTCCGGGAACCGTCGACTCGGGGTACCGCGGCGAGATCCGGATCTGCCTGCTGAACACCGACGCCAGCCGGCCGATCCGGCTGGCTCGCGGCGACCTGATCGCGCAACTTGTGGTCCAGCGCGTGGCGGAGGCCGAATTTGAGGTACTTGAACAGTTGCCCGGGAGTGTCCGGGGCGACCGGGGCCACGGCTCCAGCGGTGGTGTCACGGAATGGGCCGGCCAGCCGGCCGGGAAGACTACAGAGGTGGACAAGTGATCTTTGGGCGAAAGCGCAAGGCGGCAGTGACCGACCCGATCGACACCGAAGCGGAGGCACTCGAGATCGTCGGCGATGACGCCGGTGACCATGAGGCCGAGCTCGACGAGTACGCGGCCGAGGACGCACCGGACGGCGAAGGGTTCGATGAGATCGACGACCCTGACGAGCTGTTGGCTGCAGAGGACGCCGCCGCCGAGGAGACCGGCGAGACCGACTGGCGCGCCGACGGACCCTTCGACTCCGAGGAGGTGGAGCTCGGCGAGGACCACGTGACCCGGATCGACCTCGGTTCGCTGATCGTGACCCCGTGGGACGGCCTCGGCCTGCAGTTGCAGGTCAACGAGGCCACCCGCCAGGTTCAGGCGGTGACGGCCGTCTGGAAGAACTCCGGGCTCGAGATCGCCCTGTTCGCGGCTCCGGCCAGCGGCGGCCTGGCCGAGGAACTGCGCGAGGACGTGGTCGACGAGGCCGAGCAGGCCGGCGGGAGCGCGACCCTTGCCGACGGGCCGTTCGGTTCCGAGGTGCGCCGGGTGCTGCCGCAGGAGGGCCCTGGCGGCGAGCAGCTGTTCCACGTCTCGCGGATCTGGTTCGCCGAGGGCCCGCGTTGGCTGCTGCGGGCGACGCTGCTGGGCGAGGCGGCCCTCGGCGACGCGGATGCGCCGTTGGTGGCGCCGTTCGTCGAGTTGTTCCGTAATCTTGTGGTGCGCCGCGGCGACAAGCCGATGGTGCCGGGCGAACTGATCTCGATGACCTTGCCCGAGGCAGCTGCCGGGGAGGGCTGATGGCGAACACGAACCCGCTGGTTCGGGCATGGCGCCGGATCGGTGCCACCAACGCCGAGCTCGAGTCCGAGGCCCGGCAGAAGGTGGTCGAGTCGGCCGGGGCGATGCTGATCCGTGACCTGGAGGACCGCCAGTGGGCGAAGCTCCGGGGCACGATCACGGTGCTCACGATGAAGCCGCGCAGCGGCACGCCCTGGCTGGAGGCCGAGTTCAACGACGGCTCCGGCACCGTCACCCTGATCTGGATGGGGCGGCGCTCCATCCCCGGCATCACTGCCGGACGCGAACTGACCGTCAGCGGTCGGGTGTCCTACGTTGACGGGCAGCGCCGCCTGTACAACCCGCTCTACGAACTGGTGGCTAGCTGAACTCGGCCGTGCGTGCGGCCCGCGGCACCAGGTACTGGGCCAGCTCGGTCTCCGAGCCGGGGTCGGCCACGAACAGCAACTCGTCGTTGCCCTCGAGGGCGGCATCGCGTTCGGGTGCCCGAGCCGCACCGTCGCGGATGATCGTCACCAGCACGGCGTCCCCGGGAAGGTTCAGGTCCGCCACCCGGGTGCCGACGCGCGGTGAGCCGTCCGGGAGCGTCATCTCGACCAGGTTGGCGTGACCGCCGCGGAAGCTGAACAGCCGCACCAGGTCGCCGACCGTCACCGCCTCCTCGACCAGGGCGCACATCAGCCGGGGGGTGGACACGGCAACGTCGACGCCCCACAGGTCGTCGAACATCCACTCGTTGCTCGGGTGGTTCACGCGGCCGACCGTGCGCGGCACGCCGAACTCGGTCTTGGCGAGCAGCGAGTGCACCAGGTTTGACTTGTCGTCGCCGGTGGCGGCGATGGCGACGTCGCAGGTGTCAAGGCTGGCCTCCTCGAGGCTGGCCAGTTCGCAGGCGTCGGCCAGCAGCCATTCGGCCTCCGGCACGCTCTCGGGCTTGATCGCGTTCGGATCACGGTCGATCAGCAGGATCTGGTGGCCGTTGGCGATCAGCTCCCTGGCGATCGAGCGGCCGACGTTCCCGGCCCCGGCGATGGCTACACGCATGGCGCTCCCTCTCAGTGCTCGATCGGCTCGGCGCCGAGGATGTCCTCGACGTCCGGCACCTGCTCGTTTGCGACAGCTGCGTAGATCAGGTCGCCGTCCTGGAAGACGGTGCTCTCCACGGGGACGATGCCGGCGCCGAAGCGCATCAGGAACGGGATCCGTGCCCGGGAGGCGGCCTCCATGGCGGAGATCTTCGTGCCCACCCAGGCCGAGTTGACGTGCACCTCGATCAGCCGGACGCTGCCGGACGGGTCCCGCCACTGCGGCTCGGAGCCGGAGGGCAGCAGGCGGCGCAGGACCTGGTCTGCTGCCCAGCGCACCGTTGCCACGCTCGGAATGCCGAGGCGCTCGTAGACCTCGGCCCGGCCCTGGTCGTAGATCCGCGCCACGACGTTGTGGACCTCGAAGGTCTCCCGGACGACCCGGGCAGCCAGGATGTTGGAGTTGTCGCCGCTGGAGACGGCGGCGAAGCCGTCCGCACGCTCGATCCCGGCCCGCTGCAGGACCTGCCGGTCGAAGCCGACGCCCTTCACCGTCTTGCCCTGGAACTCGGGGCCGAGGCGCCGGAACGCGTCCTGGACGATGTCGATGACGGCCACGGAATGGCCACGGCGCTCGAGCGCCCGGGCCAGGGACGCGCCAACGCGTCCGCAACCCATGATGACGATATGCACCGCTGCCTCCACTTCTGCGTCGCTCGGGTGCCGCGGAAGACCCTATCCGGGCTTACCGGGTGGGACGAAACCGACGCTACACCGGCGAATCGATCGATACACCCGCAACAGGGCATAGGGTGCCCTTCGTGAACGCCACCGACTTCGTGAAGAGACTGCTGGTGGGTCGGAAATTGTCCAGCGCCCAGCTGGGCGAGACGCTCCTGCCGAAGCGGATCGCACTGCCGGTCTTCGCATCCGACGCTCTCAGTTCGGTCGCGTACGCGCCCGACGAGATCCTGCTGACCCTTTCGCTGGCCGGCCTGGCAGGTCTGGCCTTCTCCTGGGAGATCGCCCTCGCGGTCGGGGTCATCATGGTGATCGTCGTCGTCTCCTACCGGCAGAACGTCGAGGCCTACCCGTCCGGGGGCGGGGACTACGAGGTGGCCACGGTCAACCTGGGTCCCACCGCCGGGCTGACGGTCGCAAGTGCCCTGCTGGTCGACTACGTGTTGACCGTCGCCGTCTCGGTCTCTGCAGGCGTCCAGAATGCCAAGGCGATCTTCCCGTTCATCGCCGGCAGCGAGGGCCTTTGGGCCGCCGGCCTGATCCTGGTTTTGATGGCCATGAACCTGCGGGGGGTGCGCGAGTCGGGGACCTTCTTCGCCGTCCCGACCTACGCCTTCATGGCGGGCGTGCTGACGATGATCGGCTGGGGCCTCTTCCGGATCCTGGTCCTGCAGGAGGACCTCCCGGCCCCGACTGCGGACTTCAGCATCGTCGGGTCCCCGGACTACGAGCCGCTGGTCGGGCTGGCGTTCGTGATCCTGATGGCAAGGGCGTTCTCCTCCGGCTGCGCTGCCCTCACCGGGGTGGAGGCCATCTCGAACGGCGTGCCGTCGTTCAAGGAGCCCAAGGGCCGCAACGCCGCCACCACCCTTGCCCTGCTGGGCGCCACTTCCCTGAGCATGCTCGCCGGGATCATCGCGCTGGCCAACCTCACCGGCCTGAAGCTCGTCGACCCGGACGGGCACTCCCATTTCGTCGACCAGGCCGGCAACCCGATCGATTACCACACCACTGCGATGGGCCAACTGGCGGAGACCATCTTCGGGGCGCCGTCCTTCGGCTTCTACTTCGTCGTTGGCGCCACCTTGATCATCCTCTTCCTCGCGGCCAACACGGCCTTCAACGGCTTCCCGGTGCTCGGGTCGATCCTGGCGAAGGACGGCTTCCTGCCGCGCGCGCTGCACACGCGGGGGGACCGCCTGGCGTACAGCAACGGGATCCTGTTCCTCGCCATGGCCGCAGCCGGACTCGTGCTCGCGTTCAACGCCAGTGTCACAGCCCTGATCCAGCTCTACGTCGTCGGGGTCTTCGTCTCCTTCACCATCAGCCAGTTCGGCATGACCCGGCACTGGACCCGTCACCTCAAGGACGAGCGGGACCCGGTCGCGCGACGCCGGATGCAGCGCTCCCGGGTGATCAACTTCATGGGCCTCACCGGCACCGGCGTCGTGCTGGTGATCGTCCTGGTCTCGAAGTTCCTCTACGGCGCCTATCTCGCAGTGGCGGCCATGATCGGTGTCTTCATCCTGATGCGGGCCATCCGGGCCCACTACGACAAGGTCGCCAGGGAGACGGCCGTCGGGCCGATGGACGCCCGGCTGCTGCCGAGCCGGGTCCGCGCCGTGATCATGGTGCAGGAGGTGAACAAGCCGACGATGCGCGCGGTGAACTTCGCCAGGGCCACCCGGGCCAGCAGCATCGAGGCGGTCACCGTCTCCATCGACGATGCCGAGACGCGGGCGATCATCGCCAAGTGGGACTCCCAGGAGCTGGAGGTGCCGCTGAAGGTGATCGCATCGCCGTACCGGGAGGTGACCGGCCCGTTCCTCAACTACGTGAAGGGCCTCCGCTCGGACAACCCTCGCGACGTGGTGTGCGTGTACATTCCCGAGTACATCGTCGGCCATTGGTGGGAGCAGCTGTTGCACAACCAGACCGGCCTGATCCTCAAGACCAGGCTGAACTTCCTCCAGGGCGTGATGGTCACCTCGGTGCCCTACCAGCTGGCCTCATCGCAGTACGCCATCGACCGCGCCAAGCGCAACACCGCGGCGGCCTGGCGGCGTCCGGGCAGCGGGCAGGTGCGCATCGGCGTGCCGAGCGACCGGACGAAGGAGCAGTGACCGCCGACCTGGAGCTGGGGGAGCTGGTCACCGGCCTTGAAGTCGGGAATGTCGCGCACGGCGGGCATTTCGTCGCTCGCCACGAGGGCCGGGTCATCTTCGTCCGGCACGCCCTCACCGGCGAGCTGGTCGATGTCCGGATCACCGAGCTGAGCAAGCGGTTCGCCCGCGCGGACGTGGTGGCTGTGCACCGCGCCAGCCCGCACCGGGTGGTACCCCCGTGCCCGATCGCCGGCCGCTGCGGCGGGTGTGACTTCCAGCACGTCGAGCCGGCCCACGCCCGCGAGCTGAAGCGGCAGGTGGTGGCGGAGCTGCTCGGCCACCTGGCCGGCTTCGACTTCACCGGCGAGGTGGCCGAGGTGCAGCCGGCCCCGTTCGGCTGGCGGCGCCGGATGCGGTACCACCTGGACGGCTCCGGCCGCCCGGGCCTGCTCGCGCACCGCTCGCCAGAGGTGGTGGCCCTGCCGGTTGAGGGCTGCCGCATCGCCGACGTGGGCATCGCCGTCCCGCCGGCCGATGCCGGCCGCCCCGACGGCCAGCTGCTCGCGCTCGCCACAGCAGAAGGGCCGGTGTTCGCCGGGACCGGACCGACCGGGCGGACTGTCCTGGAGCAGGTGGGGGAGCGCAGCTACCGGGTGTCGCTGGACGGCTTCTGGCAGGCCCACGCCGATGCGCCGCGGGTGTTGGTGGACGCGGTCGTCGCCGGCCTCGCGCCGCGGCCGGGTGAAGTGGCCTTCGACCTGTTCTGCGGCGTCGGGCTCTTCGCCGGTGCGCTGGCAGCCGCCGGCGCCCAGGTGTGGGGCGTGGAGGGCGACCGGCGGGCCGTCGGTCTCGCCAGGGAGAACGTCACGGGCGGGAACTTCGTCTCCGGAGACGTCGCCCGCCGGATGGCCGGGCTGCCCGAGGCGGCCGACCTGGTGGTCCTCGACCCGCCGCGGGCCGGTGCCGGTGCAGCCGTGCTGGCCGCTGTGGCCGCCCGGCAGCCGCGCGCGATCGCCTACGTCGCCTGCGACCCGGCAGCTCTCGGCCGGGACCTGCGGATCGCGGCCGGCCTCGGCTACGACCCCGTCTCGGTGCGGGCCTACGACCTGTTCCCGATGACGCACCACGTCGAGTGCGTGGCTATTCTGGAACGGAGATGACCGCCACCCCGACCGTGAAGCGCTCCCGTCCGGAGGCCAGGTGCCCGCTGCGGCCAGATGACATCTGCAGCCTGTGCCAGCTGGACGTCACCGGCCCCCAGGACTGTGGACTGGTGTACCTGGTCATGTCGGACCCGGAGCAGCGTCAGGAGTGGGGCCAACGGCGGCACGCTGCCCGCTGAGGCGGGCAATCGACCCATCCGGACCGCGTGCTCGGCTAGCCTCGTCAGGTCGGGTGGGATAATATCTCGACATCAAGATATCTCCGGAGATGAGGACCCATGAGCATCGACAGCTACTCTGCATCCGATCAGCTGGAGGTCGCCGGGAAGGCGTACCAGATCTTCCGCATCGACGCGGTCGAGGGCTCCGGGTCGCTGCCCTTCAGCCTCAAGGTCCTGCTGGAGAACCTGCTGCGCACCGAGGACGGCGCCAACATCACCGCCGCGGACATCGCTGCTCTCGGCTCCTGGGATCCGGCCGCCGAACCCAACCGGGAGATCCAGTTCACCCCGGCCAGGGTGATCATGCAGGACTTCACCGGCGTCCCCTGCGTCGTCGACCTGGCCACCATGCGCGAGGCCATCGCGGAGCTCGGTGGTGACGCCACCAGGGTGAACCCGCTGTCGCCGGCCGAGATGGTGATCGACCACTCGGTGGTCGCGGACCTGTTCGGCACCCCGGACGCCTTCACGCGCAACGTCGAGCTGGAGTACCAGCGCAACCGCGAGCGCTACCAGTTCCTGCGTTGGGGCCAGACCGCCTTCGACGACTTCGTCGTGGTGCCGCCGGGAACCGGCATCGTCCACCAGGTCAACATCGAGCACCTGGCCCGCGTGGTCTTCCCTCGCACCGTGAACGGCGTCCTGCAGGCCTATCCGGACACCTGCGTCGGCACCGACTCCCACACCACCATGGTCAACGGCCTGGGCGTGGTCGGCTGGGGCGTCGGCGGCATCGAGGCGGAGGCAGCCATGCTCGGCCAGCCGGTCAGCATGCTGATCCCGCGGGTGGTCGGGTTCAAGCTGAGTGGCAAGCTGCCCGAGGGCACCACGGCCACCGACCTGGTGCTGACCATCACCGAGAAGCTGCGCCAGCACAAGGTGGTCGGCAAGTTCGTCGAGTTCTACGGGCCGGGGGTCGCCGAGGTTCCGCTCGCCAACCGGGCCACGATCGGCAACATGAGCCCCGAGTACGGCTCGACCATCGCAATTTTCCCGATCGACGAGAAGACCATCGACTACCTGCGCCTCACCGGGCGCAGCGAGGAGCAGCTGGAGCTGGTCGAGGCCTATGCCCGAACCCAGGGCCTCTGGCACGACCCCGAGCGCGAGGCGCGCTACTCCGAGTACCTCGAACTCGATCTTGGTGACGTCGTCCCGAGCATCGCCGGGCCGAAGCGACCCCAGGACCGGGTCATCCTCGCCCACGCCAAGCAGGGCTTCATCGAGGCCCTCAAGGACTACGTCGACGACGACGAGCCGCAAGGCTACGACGAGTCGGTCGACGAGTCGTTCCCCGCTTCGGACGCGCCGGCACACTCCAGCCGGAACGGCGCACCCGAGCCGCACGCCTACGGCGAGCAGGTCGCGGCAGCACCGGGCCGGCCGAGCAAGCCCACCCAGGTCACCCTCGCCGACGGCACCAGCTTCACCATCGACCATGGCGCGGTCACGATCGCTGCGATCACCTCCTGCACCAACACCTCCAACCCGAGCGTGATGATCGGCGCTGCTCTCGTGGCGAAGAAGGCCGTCGAGGCCGGCCTCACCCGCAAGCCGTGGGTGAAGACCTCCCTGGCGCCCGGCTCGAAGGTGGTCACCGACTACTACGAGAAGTCCGGCCTCACCAAGTACCTGAACGCGCTCGACTTCGACCTGGTCGGGTACGGCTGCACCACGTGCATCGGGAACTCCGGGCCGCTGATCGCCGAGGTCTCCAAGGCGGTCAACGACGCCGACCTGGCGGTCACCTCGGTGCTCTCGGGCAACCGGAACTTCGAGGGCCGGATCAACCCGGACGTGAAGATGAACTACCTCGCCAGCCCGCCGCTGGTGGTCGCCTACGCCCTGGCCGGCACGATGGACATCGACATCACCACCGAGTCGCTCGGGACCGGCAGCGACGGCCAGCCGGTCTACCTCGCCGACATCTGGCCCACCCAGGCGGAGGTGGACGAGGTCGTGAACTCCTCGATCTCGGCCGACATGTTCACCTCCCGCTACGCCGACGTCTTCGCCGGGGACGAGACCTGGCGCTCCCTGCCGACGCCCACGGGCGAGACCTTCGCCTGGGACCCGGTGTCCACCTACGTCCGCAAGCCGCCGTACTTCGACGGCATGCCGGCCCAGCCGGTGCCGGTGACCGACGTCACCGGTGCGCGGGTCCTGCTCAAGCTCGGGGATTCGGTGACCACCGATCACATCTCCCCGGCCGGCTCGATCAAGGGCGACAGCCCGGCGGGGGTGTACCTCAGCGAGCACGGCGTGGAGCGCAGGGACTTCAACTCCTACGGTTCGCGTCGCGGCAACCACGAGGTGATGATCCGCGGCACGTTCGCGAACATCCGGTTGCGCAACCAGCTGGCCCCGGGCACGGAGGGCGGCTTCACCAGGGACTTCACCGTTCCGGACGGACCAGTCGCAACCGTCTACGACGCCGCCCAGAGCTACGCCTCGGCCGGGACGCCGCTGGTGGTGCTGGCCGGCAAGGAGTACGGGTCGGGATCCTCACGGGACTGGGCGGCCAAGGGCACGGCGCTGCTCGGGGTGAAGGTCGTCATCGCGGAGAGCTACGAGCGGATCCACCGCTCGAACCTGATCGGCATGGGCGTCCTGCCACTGCAGTACCCCGAAGGCCAGACCGCGGAGTCCCTCGGGCTCACCGGCACCGAGACCTTCAGCATCACCGGCATCACCGGGCTCAACGACGGCAGCACTCCGGGCACGGTTCGGGTGGCTGCAGCCGGCGACGGCGAGCCGGTCGTCTTCGACGCGGTGGTCCGGATCGACACCCCGGGTGAGGCCGACTACTACCGGCACGGCGGCATCATGCAGTACGTCCTGCGGTCGCTGCTGGCCAGGTAATGGCCCGACGTCGGGCCGGCGCCGCGACTCGGCCCGTGGCGGAGCCGGACTTCATGCCGGTCTCGGCACGGGTCGCCTGGGCCTACCTGGCGGCCCTGCTGGCGCTGGTCGCCACCGGTCTCGTCGTGGCCATCGCCAACCAGGTCCTTGCCCCGCTCGTCTGCCCGCCCGTCGCCGGCGACGACGCCGGTGACCTCCAGCTGGGCTGCCAGCTCGGCGCAGCCATCTGGAGCGGGATCATCGGCTTCCTGCTCTGCCTCATCCCGGCGCTGCTGTTGCTGAAGCTCGACTGGTGGCTGTGGGCTGCGTTCTTCGCCGGAGCCGGCTTCCTGGTGGCTGCCGACGCAGCCTCGGAATGGTGGTGGTGG
>JADLEH010000082.1 GCA_020846255.1 Propionibacteriaceae bacterium | reverse complement strand
CGCCGACGGCTCCACTCCACCCTCGGCTACCGAACCCCCGCCGAGACCCGAACCGCGTACTACGCCCAGACCGCAGCCGCGGCCTGAAATCCACAAAGAGATCGTCTACGAAACTTGACACAGCCCACTCTAGGTAGGTGCGTAGTTTCGGGCGTTTCTTGGGTTGACCGGAAGGGGCCGGGGCGGAAGCCGGTTTCGCTGATGCCAGGTCCGGCAGGTGCCGGGCTACGACGGCGATGCGCTGGTTGATTTGTCCGCGCAGTTCCCGGCGGCGCGCCGATCGTGCGGTCTGGATGTCTTTGAGGGTGATGGTGGAGGTTTCATGGTCGGGGTCCACGGCTTTGCAGATGAACTGGTTCTTGTGGAAGACGCGGATCTCGGTGATGTCCCGCGGGTCGTAGCGGACAATGACGGGTTCGCGGACGTAGGCGGCCAGCAGGGGCGAAACGTATCTGAGTCCCTGGAAGTGCACGCCGTCGCGGTGGACGATCCTAGGTTTGGCAACGGTCAACAGGAGCAGGTTGAGTTCGTCCATGGTTGCCGGGAGCCGGGGCAGCCAGCCATCACCTACCCAGGTATCATGCGGTGTGGCCTTGATCTCGGGGTGCTCGCGCTGGTGGTAGTCCTCCGTGATGAAGCGGCCGATGGCCGTGTCCAGCTCTTTGAGGGTCAGTACCGGAGCCGGGTGCCGGCGGCCGCGGGTAAGGTGTCCGGGCAGTTCGGTCAACAGCTGCGTATTAATGCTGCCGTAGAACCGTTCGATCTTGCCCCGCCCTTGGGGTCTTGCGACCGTTGAGTAGGTGATTTCGAAGTGGAGGTCCTTCGCCGTCTGAGCCAGCTGGTGGCTGGTGAAGTCTGACCCGTGGTCGACGTAGAGGACGTCGGGCAGTCCGCACATAGGCCACCCCGTGCCGGCTTTGGGCCAAATCCCCTGCCGCAGTGCCAGTGCGATGTTCAGGGCGGACGGTGCTCCAAGGAAGAGCATGTAGCCGCAGATCGCGCGGGAGTAGTCGTCCATGATCGTGGTGAGCCACGGGCGCCCGGGTTTCAGGTTTGCGTCCAGGACGAGGATGTCCAGTTCGGTGTGGTCGGCCTGCCAGGTGGCGTTGGGGTGCTCGGCCCGGTGCCGCCAGACCAGTTCGTAGGTGTCCCGGTAGGCGGCCGTCCCCTGTTGGGCGAGTGTTCTCATGCCGGGGTCGAGGCCCGTGGTGATGGAGCGGACCGTGCTGTAGGAGAGGGGCCGCCAGTTGTGGTCGGAGGCGACGCGGTTGGCCTTGCGGGCGATGGTGGCTATGGGCAGGGGCGGTTTCACCAGGGCCAAGCCTTCGACGAGTGCGACCAGCTCGGGGGTGCTCCTGCGTTGGGTGGTCCCGCGGTTGGTTGTCGCCAGTCCGGCGATGCCGTCGCGTTTGTGGCCCGCGTGCCAGCGCTGCAGTGTCCGCAGTCCGATGCCTTCGTGCGCGGCGAGGGTCGTCAGCGGCACACCGTCTTCGATATGCCGGCGCAGGATTTGCCAGCGCACCAACGCTGTCTGGTCAGGCGTGGAGGCAGCATCCCCCGTCGGGGTACTGCTGCCTCCGGCCGTCACCGGACTGTTTTCTGTGTGGCTGTTGAACGCCGCCGCGGCGCCGCAGGGCCCGGTTCGCGCCGGAGTGCCCGATACACGGTGGTGCGGCTGACGCCGAGGACCTCACCGATCTTCTCGACCGTCATGTCCTTCTGCTCATACATCCGGCGGGCGGTCCGGAGCTTGTCCTTGGTCAGTAACGGGGGCCGGCCACCAACGCGCCCGCGCGCCCGCGCAGCCTGAAGGCCTGCGTTGGTCCGCTCACGGATCAGATCCCGTTCGAACTCCGCCAGCGCCGCGAACACATGGAAGACGAGACGTCCGCCCGAGGATGTGGTGTCAATGGCCTCCTGCAGAGACCGGAACCCGATGCCACGCTCCTGGAGATCGGCCAGCTGGTCAATCAGATGCCGGATGGACCGGCCGAGCCTGTCCAGCCGCCACACAACCAGTGTGTCCCCGGGACGGAGTTGATCCAGAACCTTGGTCAGTTCCGGCCGGGACTCCAGAGACCCGGAAGCCGTGTCGGTGAAGATCCGGTAGCAGCCGGCCGCCTTCAACGCGTCCTGCTGCAGGGCTGCGTCCTGGTCTCCGGTCGATACCCGGGCGTAGCCCAACAGATGTCCCATGCGCTCAAATGTACCAATACCCGTCAGCCAGCAGAATAACCGGCACATAGAATTCGGCACTGGGTTTCGCTACAAAAATCGAGGGGTCATTGAATCTCTTCAATGAGTTGGCTCGTTTGTAGCAGATACGGTCATATGTGGCACTAGCGGAGCGTTACTCATTCCACCCGCCGGTTGCAGTATTCGTGGAAGGGGTTGTCCCCGGTGCCGGGTTCTGTGGTACGAGGAGCACGGGGCAGGGGGATTGGTGCGCGATCTGGTCGCTGATGCTGGTGCCAAGGAAGGCCATCCAGGCGTGGTGGTGGCGGGATCCGAGGATGATGAGCTGGTCCGGGCCAGTGCGAGCCCGTTGCAGTATTTGCTTGCCGATGCTCCGGGCATCGGCGCCCACCAGGTCCGCCCCGGCGGTGATCCCGGCTTCGGTCAGGCTCAGCAGGGCGTGGTTGACCTGCTCCTGGGACCTGGACTTGTCCTCCATGGTCAGGTCCTGGCCTTCGATCCAGTCGTGGCCGATGAAATGGATGATTTCAACGGAAGCACCGGTCGCGACGGCGAGATCGCGTGCCTGCTCCAGGATTGCTTCGCTGTGGGGTGTGGTGTCGATGGCGACGAGGATGCGGGAAAACATGGTCTCTCCTGGGTGAAGGGTGGCTCAGGTGGGGTGATTAGTTCAGTCCGGTGGCGTATTGGAGTCCGAGGCTGGTCAGGGTGACGATGATCCACAGCAACGCGCCCAGGAAAAGGGGCTTCATTCCGGCGCGGCGGAATCCGCCCAGATCCGTGGACAGGCCGATGGCCGAGAGGGCGACAGTGATCAGGAAGACCGAGAGTGTGCTCAGCCCGGGGTGGGCGGCGTCGGGGATCAGGCCGAGGGTGTTGATGGCGGCGATGAGGAGGAATCCGATCAGGAACCACGGCACGAGGCGGAACACATTCACCCGGGCCCGGGGAGCCGGTCCTGTTTCGGCAACCCCGCTGGCGGGAAGCCGGTTCCCGGTTTTGAGGCGGTGCCCGGCCCAGGCGGCGAGTCCGAGGCAGATGGGGATGATCATCAGGGTGCGGACGAGTTTGACGACGACGGCGAAGTTGGTGGCGGTGCTGCCGTAGGTCGCGGCGGTGGCGACGACGGAGGACATGTCGTTCACGGCGGTGCCGGCAAAGAGTCCGAAGGCGTGCTGGCTCATGCCCAGCAGGTGCCCGATCAGGGGGAAGGTCAGGACGGCGGCGATGTTGAACAGGAAGATCGTGGAGATCGCGTAGGCAACGTCAACACTGACGGCGCCGATCACCGGGGTGACCGCTGCAATGGCTGAGGCACCGCAGATTCCGGTGCCGACACCGATGAGGGTACGCAGGTCCCCAACGATCCCCAGCCAGCGGCCCAGCAGGTAGGCCGCGGTCAGGCAGACGACCAGGGTGCCGAGCATGACGGGCAGGGATTCCAGACCGACTTGGGCGATCTGGGCTAGAGACAGCTGGGAACCGAGGACGACGACGGAGAGCTGCAGAATGAACTTGCCTGCTGTGTTGATGCCTGGCCGCAGCCGGTCTCCGGGTTTGATGAGCGTGGCCAGTGCCACACCGATGACGATGGCGCTGACCGGGCCGCCCACCAGCGGAACGAAACGGCCGATCACGGTCGCAACTACAGCGATCACCACAGCCAGGGCCAGTCCCGGGACCCTGGCCGCGGTCCCCGAACGCAGGCGGTGGAACCGCCCCGACGCGCGATGAAGGTTGGGTACGGCTCCTGTGCCGGTTTCTGCTCCGGTGGGTGTGTGCATGGTTCCCATCCTCGCGTTCCCGCAGTCCCGTCAGTAGGGGGCATACACTTGTAGGGTCACAAGCCCCGCTTGTATGTGGGGTGTTAATGAAAGAGGAAGGACCTGCCATTCTGAGTCCGCGAATGCCGGAATTGTCGGCGTTGGAGATGCTGGTCACCGTCCAGGAGCTGGGAAGCCTGTCGGCCGCCGCTGCCCTGCTCGGATTGTCCCAGCAGGGTGTGTCCTCACGGATGAGGGCCCTGGAGACACAAATCGGATCCGCACTGCTGACGCGATCCCCGCGCGGGTCAAACCTGACGGATACCGGCGTGCTGGTAGCCGGCTGGGCCGCCGAGGTCCTGGCCGCGGCCGAACGCCTGGACACCGGGATCGCTTCCATCCGCTCGGAAAGCGCCCGGCAGCTGCACGTGGCGGCCAGCCAGACCATCGCCGAACATCTGCTCCCACAGTGGCTGGTGAGGTTGCGCCGTCAGCAGCAGGCCCTTGGCTCGACCCCGGCCCGGGTAAGACTGAGCGTGACGAACAGCACCGAAGCGGCTGCCATGGTCCGTTCGGGGGCGGCCGTGTTGGGTTTCATTGAAAGTCCCAACCTTCCCCACGATCTTGCGACGCAAACCGTGCAATACGACAACATGGTCCTCGTCACCGCCCCGGACCACCCATGGGCCCGGCGCCGCAGCAAGGTCAGCCCCGCCGAATTAACCCGCACACCACTGGTGACACGGGAGCCCGGCAGCGGCACACGCGAAGCACTCGAACACCTTCTCAACGCTGCGGCGGCAGAACCGATGCCCGCGCCGGCAGTGGAGCTATCCACCACCGCAGCGGTTCGGACAGCCATAGCAGCCGGAATAGGCCCCGGTGTCCTCTCTACCCTGGCCGTACGCGATGACCTCCTCCTGCACCGGCTGGTCGCCGTACCCCTGTCCGGAATCACACTCCACCGACCCCTGACCGCGATCTGGGCCTCAGGCGCCACACCCCCCGCAGGACCGGCCCGCGACCTGGTCACCATCGCCGCCACTCCCCAGACCAACAAAACCACTCCGAATTGAACCGGACCAAAACAGCCGATGACCCGGTAAACGAAACCGGGACCGAAGCACCCAAAGGCGACAAACGGTCCCTCAGAACCGCCATTCTGAGCTGCGAATTAACCGCCAATCAGAACGAACAATCACACCTCAATCGGTTGCGAGACGACGGTCACCCACGAGCCGGGGGATCAGGCGGACAAAGATCACCATGGCGACGAGCTCGACGAGTGTTTGCGTCACGACGGCGAGAGGGGCAAGGGCGAACGATGTGGGGAGCGCGAGGGCGAGCGGGAGAACCACTAGGGAGTTGCGGGTCGCGCCGGAGAATACGACGGCGCGAGTGCTGGAGACATCGAGTCGTGCCGCACGCCCCGCGAATATCCCTACCGGGATCATGACCGCCGCGAAGGCGGCATAGATCGGAACTGTGGCGAGCAGTGCAGGAAGTTGCCGGCTGACGCCGTAGACCTGGGAAGCGACGACGACGGCGAGCGTGAGCATCATCAGCGGCACCATGGCGGCTAGAGCGGTGTCTCGGAGAGTGCGGCCCCAGCGCGTGCGGGAGGCGACGTACTGGGTGAGGCCGGCCGCCATGAGCGGGAGCACGATGAGCAGGAGGAAAGCGTCGACGAAGGGCGCGAGGTCGACCGCGGCGACGAGTTCAGGGCCGACGAACAGCCAGAGGTATGCCGGCAGGAGCAGCATCTGTCCCAGCATGAGGATCGGCGCGGCCGCAAGTAGCCGTTCCTTCGCCCCTCCGGCGAGCCCCGTGAAGACGATCACATAGTCGATGCAGGGCGTCAGCAAGACGAACAGCACACCCACCAGCAGCGCCTGGTCGTGAGCGACGAACCGAGACAGGCAGAACACGATGACGGGGGCGATCACGAAGTTCACGACCAGCACCACGGACAGGAACCGCATATCGCGGAAGGCGCGTCCGATCATCGAGAAAGGGACACCGAGGAATGTCGCGTACAGCAACAGCCCGAGAACGGGGTTGATCGCGAGCTCGAGAGGGTGCGCGGCTCCTGGTGTCAACAAGCCCAGCACGACGCCCGCAGCGATCGCTGCGAGATAGAGGGCGATCTGATGACGTTCCCACCAGGCGACGAGGTTGCTCACGTTCCCAGCATGTCGACTCACCCGGTCCCGCACGAATCACCCACGCCAGGGCCGGGTTCGTGACAAGGGAAACTCAGGTGAGAATCGTCGTACGAATCTTCTCGGCCACCGCTTCCCGTAGCGGGCGCACTGCTTCGGCGTCCCAGGACTCGGGGTTGGGGAACGACCACTCCAGAACCTTTCCGCGAGGGGTGGAAGGCAGGGTGAGTCCGGGCTTCATAAGGACGATGAGGTCGGCGGCGTCCAGGTCTTCGACTGTGACGGCGCGCGGTACGCGATCGGTGATGTTCATTCCGAGTTCTGCGACAGTGTCGGCCACGGCCGGGTTCACTTCGTCGGCGGGGGAGAGGCCCGCAGACGTGGCCCGAAACCGGTCCCCGGCCAGGTGCTCTAGGAGAGCCGCGCCGAGCTGCGACCGGCCGGCGTTGTGCTGGCAGATGAAAAGGACGGTCGGAGTGGTGTCAGTCACGGGGGCTCTTTCAGGTTGGGTTTCAGCTGGCGGCGAGCCGGGGTGCGAGTTCCGCGATGCGGCGCTCCAGCTCGTCGTAGGCGGTGTCGAAGGCGTCATCGGTGCCGATCCGAACGGGGTCGGGGATCGACCAGTGCAGGTGTCCGATGGCGCCGAGTTCTTCGTGGGCGCTGTCGCACACCGTCACCACGAAATCTGAATCGGTCAGGACCGAAGTCAGAGCGCGGGGTGCCTCATCGTGCAGCGCGAGAGTGTGGCGATCGGCAGCGGCGACTGCGCCCGGATCTATCCGCCCCGTCGGGTGCGTTCCTCCCGACGTCGCGGGGATACTGCTGCGGGTCGACCACAACGCCGCGGCGAGCTGCGACCGGGCGGAGTTCGCCGTACAAACGAACACGACGCGATCTGCGCGCTCGACCCGGCCGGGTGTGAGCCCGCGGAGTGCGTTATCTGAGAGGTGAACGTAGCTGCGCCGTCTATCGGCCTCCGAGCGGGACCGCGAGACCATCCCCACCGACTCCAGCACGTTCAGATGATGGGTGACGAGGTTGGAGGGAAGGCCCAACGCCATTCCGATTTCGGTGGGCGAGAGGTCGCCCAGCGTGAGACGATCGACGATCCGCAGGCGAGATGGGTCGCTCAGCGCAGCGTGCTTCGCGGCGCGCACCTCCACCTGGTCAATTCGTTCAGTGTTCATTGTCTCAATCTTGACTGAAGTACCCCGTTCGGGTCAAGATGAGCCGACATGAAAACACCTCACCCCGCCCTCGCACGGCCACACCTTCTGCGACGAGCTACCGCCGAGTTCCTTGGAACTGGTCTGCTCGTCACTATCGTGGTGGGTTCCGGTATCGCCGCGCAGCGGTTGTCCCCGGATGATGTCGGCCTCCAGCTGCTGGAGAACAGCCTGACCACTGCCCTCGGTCTGACGGTGCTGATCCTGATGCTCGGGCCAGTGTCTGGCGCGCACTTCAACCCCGTGGTGACGGTCGCGGACTGGCTACTTGGCCGCAGCGCCAGCACCGGGCTTCCGTTGCGCGACGTCGCTGCGTACGTGCTCGCGCAGATCTTCGGCGGCATCGCCGGCACCCTGCTAGCGGGGGTCATGTTCGACACCGGCCCCGGGTTCTCGTCCAACGACCGGGCCACAGGCGGGCACCTGGTCGGGGAAGTGGTCGCCACTGCAGGGCTCGTGCTGCTGATCTTCGCTCTCGCCCGCACCGGAAAGGGGTCGGTCACGGCCGCCGCGGTCGGTGCGTACATCGGCGCGGCCTACTGGTTCACCAGCTCCACATCGTTCGCGAATCCCGCCGTCACGATCGCTCGCATGTTCACCGATACGTTCGCCGGTATCGCACCGTCGTCTGTGGCGCCGTTCATCGCTGCACAGCTCGTCGGGGCTGCCATCGGCCTCGCACTGCTCCTCGCCCTCTATCCAATCGCCGCCCGCACGGCCGGCGACGTCGTGGTTCCTCAGAAACTCGAAACCCAGCCCTGAAAGGCGCCTTCATGCATCTTGTAGCGATCGGCGGAAGCGACGCCGGAATCTCCACCGCCCTCCGGGCCCGTGAACTCGACCCGTCCGTCGATGTCACAGTCGTCGTGGCCGACGCCTACCCGAACTTCTCGATCTGCGGCATCCCGTACTACTTCTCCCGGGAGGTGCAGCCCTGGCAGTCGCTCGCCCACCGCACCCACGCGGATCTCGAAGCCACCGGCATGAACCTCCGGCTTGACACCCTCGCCACCAGCATCGACGTCGACAGCCGCCGGCTCACCGTCCGCGACGCCGACGGCACGGAATCGACCATCCCGTACGACGAGCTCATGGTCGGCACGGGGGCAGCGCCGTCGACAGCCGGAATATCAGGGCTTGACCAGCTCGGCCCCGACGACGGCGTGCACCTGCTGCACTCGATGGGCGACACGTTCGCGCTCGAGAAGTACCTCGACGAGCATCAGCCCGAGACGGCGATCATCGTCGGAGCTGGCTACGTCGGCCTCGAGATGGCCGAAGCCCTCACTGTGCGCGGCCTCCAGGTCACCCAACTCCAGCGCGGCCCCGAAGTCCTCTCTGGCTATGTCAACTCAAGCCGAACCCACCAGGGCAGTCCAGTGAGGACCCACTTGCATTAGGTGATGCTGTTTCGCCAGGACGTCTTTGCTCTTTGCTGGGCGGATTATGGGGTCGGGTCGGTCTTG
>JADLEH010000081.1 GCA_020846255.1 Propionibacteriaceae bacterium | reverse complement strand
CGGTCCGGCCGAGGCGATGGGCAAGGCGGTAGCTCTGGGACGAGCCGCCGATGCTGCCGATGGCGAACGGGATCGAGACCAGCCCGGACTCCAGCGCCGTGTGACCGAGCCCGGCCTGCCACAGGATGGAGATCGTGAAGAAGATGCCGGTGAAGGCGGCGAAGTAGACCATGGCCAGCACGACCCCGCCGGTGAAGGCCGGGTGCCTGAACAGGTGGGGCGGCACCAGCGGGCTGATCCGCCCGGCCCTGGTGACCCGGATCTCCCAGAGGGCGAACAGCACGATCAGCGCAGCCCCGCCGAGCAGGGTCAGCCACGTCCACAGCGGCCAGCCCAGTTCCTGGCCCTCGATCAGGGGCACCAGCAGGGCCACGAGACCGCAGCCGAGCAGCGCGAAGCCGAACCAGTCGGTGCTGCCAGCCTCCGCCCCGCGCGGCTCGTCGGGCAGCAGCAGGAAGGCTGCGATGACGGCGACCACGCCGAACGGCAGGTTCACGAAGAAGATGGAGCGCCAGCCCTCGGCAGTACCGAGCCACTCGATCAGCAGCCCGCCGATGAGCGGGCCGAGGGCTGAGGAGAAGCCGATCGCAGCGCCCATCACGGCGAAGGCCTTGCCCCGGGCGCTGCCGAGGAACGTCAACTGGATGAGCGCCGTGACCGCCGGGAAGAAGAAGCCCCCGGCCAGGCCCTGGGCAACCCGGGCGACGATCAGCTGCTCCCCGCTCTGGGAGAGCCCGCAGGCGAGGCTGGCCAGCGTGAAGCCGACCAGGCCGGTGATGAAGGTCCACTTGTGCCCGTAGCGGTCACCGATCCGGCCGGCCGGGATGAGGATCAGTCCGTAGGCGAGCGCGTAGCCGGAGATGATCCAGGAGAGCATCGCCTCGTCCGCGTTGATGCTGGTGCGGATCGTAGGCAGCGCAACGTTGACGATGGTGGTGTCGAGCATGCCCACCACCACCCCGAGGATGAGGACGGCGAGCGCGAGCCAGGCCTTCCGGTCCGGTGCCGGCGGCGCGCCGCCTCCGCTCGGTGACTGGGTCATGTCGTCCTTCCGTACCGTCCGGCCGGGACGGGAGTTGTGCACCCAGAAGCCGTGGACGGCGACGCCGACTGCCCCGGTGGAGCAATTCTCCCATGCCCTCGGGATTTGCTGAGTGAGTGCTCACTCATTAGTATGTCGAGGTGAGCAGAGCAACCCCCATGGCTCCGGAGGAGCGCCGCCAGGCGATCATCGAAGCCACCCTCCCGCTGATCCTCGAGCGCGGCACCGACCTCAGCACCCGCGAGATCGCCACGGCTGCCGGCGTTGCCGAAGGCACGATCTTCCGGGCCTTCGAGACCAAGGCCGAGCTGATCGTCGCAGCGATGCACGCAGCGCTGAGCGCCCAGGACGCGCTGCACCGGCTGGAGACCCTGCCGGCCGGCCAGACCCTTGACGATCGGGTGGCCGGCATCCTCGAGGTACTCCTTGCCGAGATCCAGCGGACCCGTTCGCTGACCGCTGAGCTGTCCAACCCCGAACTCCACGGCCCCCGCCACCACGACGGCCGGGCGTGCCCGCCGTTCCGGCACCGCGAGCGCCATGCCAAGCTGGTCAACGCCGTCGAAGCCGCTCTCGCCGGGCATAGCATTGGCCTCGCCGTCCCGCCGAGGACCGCCGCGCAGGTACTGCTCGCGATGGCGTTCGCCACCAGCCTCGACATCACAGACAACAACACCCTCGCCCAGCCACGAAACCTCGCCGAGGTCGTCCTGCACGGGCTCGCCAAAGGAAACGCATGATCCGCCTGCTCATCAAGTATCTGAAGCCGTACACGTGGCTGGTGGTCGGCGTCATCGCGCTCCAGCTGGTCCAGTCCATCGCCTCGCTGTTCCTGCCGACGCTGAACGCCCAGATCATCGACGACGGCGTGGCCACCGGCAACACCGCGCTGATCTGGCAGCTCGGCCTGGTCATGCTGGGCGTCTCGATCATCCAGATCGCCGGCCAGATCGGGGCCACCTGGTTCGGCGCCCGTTCTTCGATGGCGTTCGGGCGCGACCTGCGCGCGTCCATCTTCGACTCGACGCTGAGCTTCTCCTCGCGTGAGGTGAGCAAGTTCGGCGCGCCCAGCCTGATCACAAGGAACACCAACGACGTCCAACAGCTCCAGCAGCTGGTGCTGATGACGGCCCTGATGATCGTCTCCGCCCCGCTGACCATGGTCGGCGGCATCTTCATGGCCTTGCGCGAGGATGTCGGGCTGTCCTGGCTGATCGTCGTCGCGGTGGTGCTCCTCGGCGTCATCATCGGCACCCTTGTCATCCAGATGACCCCGCTGTTCAAGGCCATGCAGGCCAAGATCGACACCCTGAACCGGGTCCTGCGCGAGCAGATCTCCGGCCTGCGGGTCATCCGGGCCTTCGTCCGGGAACCGACGGAGGCGGCCCGCTTCGACGCGGCGAACTACGACCTCACCGACACCGCCACCCGGGTCGGCCGGCGGATGATGACCATGTTCCCTGCGGTCATGTTCGTGATGAACCTCTCCTCGGTCGCCGTGATGTGGTTCGGCTCCTACCGGGTCGCCGACGGCGCCCTGCAGGTCGGCCAGCTCACCGCGTACCTGCAGTACCTGACGCAGATCCTGTTCAGCGTGATGATGGCGACGATCATGCTGATGATCGCGCCGCGCGCAGCGGTCTCCGCCGGACGCATCAACGAGGTGCTCAACACCGACTCGACGGTGGTGCCGCCCGCGAACCCGGTCACGACCGTTGCCCGGCACTCCGAGGTCCGCTTCGCCGATGTCGCCTTCAGCTACCCGGGCGCGGAACAGCCGGTGCTCTCCGACCTGAACTTCAGCGTCCGCCCCGGCCAGACCACCGCGATCATCGGCTCAACGGGCGCCGGGAAGACGACCCTGGTCAACCTCGTCCCCCGGCTCTTCGACGCGACCGCCGGGACGGTGAGCGTTGACGGCGTCGACGTACGTTCGCTCGACCCGGACCTGCTCTGGGGCCGGGTCGGCCTCGTGCCGCAGCGCCCCTACCTGTTCAGCGGGACGGTGGCCTCCAACCTGCGGCTCGGCAAGCCGGACGCAACCGACGCCGAGCTGTGGCGGGCACTGGAGATCGCCCAGGCCCGCGACTTCGTCGAGCGGATGCCGGACGGCCTGAACTCCCCGGTCAGCCAGGGCGGAACCAACGTCTCCGGCGGCCAGCGGCAGCGGATCTCGATCGCCCGGGCGCTGGTCCGCAAGCCCGAGATCTACATCTTCGACGACAGCTTCTCCGCCCTTGACGTCGCCACCGATGCCGCGCTGCGGGCCGCCCTCGTCCCGGAGGTGGCCGACGCTGCGGTGATCATCGTCGCCCAGCGGGTGTCGACGATCCGCGGAGCCGACCAGATCCTGGTGCTCGACGACGGCCGGATCATCGATGTGGGCACCCATGAGGAGTTGCTGGTGAGTTGTCCGACCTATCTCGAGATCGTCGAGAGCCAGTTCAAGTCGGAAGAGGTCGCAGCATGAGCGCGACCACGAAGGCCAGCGAGGCCGCAGCCGCGGATCGCCCCGGCACCCCGGTGAAGGCGAACGAGCGTCCCAAGTACGGCCCGACCCACCGCGGTGGCGGGCCGATGGGGCCGGGCGTGGGCACCGGGGAGAAGGCAGCGAGTTTCGGCCCTTCGCTGCGCCGCCTGCTCGGCCACCTGCGTCCAGAGATCGGGATCGTTTACGCCGTGATCGCAATGGTGATCATCGGCACCATCGCCAACGCGGTCGGCCCGGCCATCCTCGGGCGGGCCACCGACATCATCTTCAACGGCGCCGTCATCGACGGCACGGGGATCGACTTCCCCGCGCTCGGGGACGTCCTGCTGTTGGCCCTCGGCTGCTACCTCGTCGCGGGACTGCTCACCTGGAGCTCCGGCATCCTGATCAACGGCGTGGTGCAGCGATCGGTGTACCGGATGCGCGAGCAGGTGTCGGCGAAGATCAACCGGCTGCCACTGAAGTACTTCGACAACCAGCCCCGCGGTGAGCTGCTCAGCCGGGTGACCAACGACGTCGACAATGTCGCGCAGTCACTGCAGCAGACGCTCTCGCAGGTCCTGACGAACATCTTCATGCTGCTCGGCGTGCTGGCCATGATGTTCTGGCTGTCCCCGGTGCTCGCTGTGATCGCCCTGGTGACCATCCCGGTGGCGCTGGGCCTCACCATGGTCATCGGCAAGCGCTCGCAGAAGCTGTTCGCGAAGGTCTGGAAGTCCACCGGCGAGCTGAACAGCCAGATCGAGGAGGCCTACACCGGCCACGACCTGGTGAAGGTTTTCGGCCGCCAGCGCGAGGTGATGGCGACCTTCCGCGCCAAGAACGAGGAGCTCTACGCCTCGGCCTTCGGCGCCCAGTTCATCTCGGGCATCATCATGCCGGTCATGTTCTTCGTCGGGAACCTGAATTACGTTGTCATCGCTGTGGTCGGTGGCCTGCAGGTCGCGTCCGGCCAGCTCGGCCTCGGGTCGGTCCAGGCGTTCATCCAGTACTCCCGGATGTTCACCCAGCCGATCACCCAGCTCGCGTCCATGGCCAACCTGCTGCAGTCCGGCGTGGCCTCGGCCGAGCGGGTCTTCGAAGTGCTGGACGCCGAGGAGGAGCCGACGGAGGAGAACGCGGAGTTGCCGACGGTCACCGGACGCGTGGCCTTCGAGCACGTCAGCTTCAGCTACCTGCCGGACAAGCCGCTGATCACCGACCTGTCGATGGTCGCCGAGCCCGGCTCGACCGTGGCCATCGTCGGGCCGACCGGTGCCGGCAAGACCACGCTGGTGAACCTGGTGCTGCGGTTCTACGACCTCCAGGGCGGACGGATCACCCTCGACGGGGTCGACATCGCCAGCGTCCCGCGCCGCAAGCTGCGCGGCGAGATCGGCATGGTGCTGCAGGACACCTGGCTGTTCGGCGGCACGATCCGGGACAACATCGCCTACGGCAAGGAGGGCGCGACCGAGGAGGAGATCCTCGCTGCGGCCAAGGCCACCTATGTCGACCGGTTCGTGCACTCGCTGCCGGACGGCTACGACACGATGGTCAACGAGGAGGCCTCGAACCTCTCGGCCGGGGAGAAGCAGCTGATCACGATCGCGCGGGCCTTCCTGTCCGACCCCAGCCTGCTGATCCTCGACGAGGCGACCTCCTCTGTGGACACCCGCACCGAGTTGCTGGTGCAGCGGGCCATGAAGAAGCTGCGGACCGACCGCACCAGCTTCGTGATCGCCCACCGCCTGTCCACCATCCGCGACGCCGACGTGATCCTGGTGATGGAGGACGGCGCGATCGTCGAGCAGGGCACGCACGACTCCCTGATCGCGGCCCGGGGCAACTACTACCGGCTCTACCAGACCCAGTTCGCCGCCGCCATCACCGACGAGGACGCCGCCTGACCCCGTCCGGAAAAGGGGACGGTTCCTTTTCCGTCCAGACGATCGGTCGAGATCCCGAAGTCTGAACGGAAAAGGAACCGTCCCCTTTTCCGCCGGCCCGGGTTCGCCGCATAGGCTCCCGGCATGGACCGGACGTGGCGGATCGGTGAGGTGGCGGAGCGCACCGGGCTGACCAGACGAACCCTTCGGCACTACGACGAGCTCGGCCTGCTGGTCCCGTCCGGGCGGAGCTGGGGCGACTACCGGCTCTACAACGAAGCCGACCTGCTGCGGCTGCTGCAGATCCAGAACCTGAAGACCCTCGGGCTCGGCCTGCCGGAGGTGGCTGCCGCCTTGGCCGACCCGGCGATGGACGCCGCGGCGACCCTGCGCTCCCACCTGGCGCACCTGGAGGACCGGATCGAGGCGGAGCGACGGCTCGCCGACCGGCTGCGCTCCCTCGCCGCCGCCCCGGAGCGGAGCTGGGAGGACGTGCTGGACGCGATCGCCCTCACCCAGAGCCTCGCGCACCCCGATCCGGTCGTCCGGTTGCGGGCAGCCCTGCAGAACCCGGGCAGCACGACGGCGGAGCTCCTGCCCGCCCTGGTGACGGAGCGCGATCCCGGTGTCCAGGAGGTGCTCATCTGGGCCCTGGCCCGACAGCCGGACGCTGCGGCGGCAGCGCTCCCGCTGCTCGGCTCATCCGACCCGGAGCTGCGCTGCCTCATGGTTCGCCTGCTGGACAAGCTGCACGACCCGGCAGTCGTCCCGGGCCTCTTGGCCCGGCTGGATGACCCGGCGCCCCAGGTGGTGGACGCCGCGGTCGGCGCGCTCGGCCGGCTACGCGCGTCGGCAGCCCTGCCCCGGCTCGCGGCCCTGCTCGGTTCGGAGCCGGTGAACCAGCTGAACCTGATCGAAGCCCTGGCCGGCTTCGCAGCTGAGGCTGTGCCGGCCGTGGCCGGGCGGCTGGCCGCCGGCGACACGGGGACGAGGCTGCACGCCGCGGAGGCCATCGGCCGGCTGGGCAGCCCGGAAGCGATCGGCCCCCTCACCGCCGCGCTCAACGACCCCGAGCCGCAGGTCCGCCTGGCCGCCCTGATCGCGCTCGGCGAGTTGGGCCCCGACGCCCGCCCGGCCATCGAGGCCGCAGCCGGCCAACCAGCGCTCACCGGCGTCGCCAGAAGGCTGCT
>JADLEH010000080.1 GCA_020846255.1 Propionibacteriaceae bacterium | reverse complement strand
TCGGTTGCCGACATCACCGACGCGGATTCCCTTGCCCTGGTGCGAGCCGCCAAACGTGCCGCCAAGGCTGCGGCCAAGGGCTGAGGCCCGTCATTTGCAGGCAGCTGGGAACGCGCGCAGAATCGGTCGGCCGAGCTCGTAATTACCACAGATTTCGGGCGTCCCGGAGTTGGGGGAGCGACGACCTTCCTTGCCGGCCCGCGGCTGGCGACGGCCCGTCTGGCGCCTGACCGCCCGCCGGGCCCGCTCGGGACAAATTGTCCTCCTAAAGGGGGACATATGGGCATATTTGTCGCCCAGAAGGGGGACAATAGAGCTCTGAAATCAACGGTATTCGCTATGAATAGCGCTTTCCGGAAGCTGGGAAATGCAATATCATGATCGTTGTGATGACTGATCTGGACCGCGGGGCAACCTCCGTCGAGTACGGCCTGTTCGTTGCCTTCGTGGCCGCTGTGATCATCGTCGCCGTCACGGCGTTGGGATCCAGCACAGTCGGCCTGTTCGAACCCGTTCGCACCTTCTTCGCCAGCCTGGGCGGCTGAGACCACCGGCCATGCCTCGCATCAGCCTCGAACGATCCCGGCTCGTCCCGGTGTTGGCCGGCAGCCACGGCAGCACCCGAGCGGCAGAGGCCTCTGCAGGTTGGCCGATAAGGTACATTATGACATTCGAGGCTGGCGGCCGGCACCTCCGGTTGGCCTTCACCCTCTCCCCGAGGAGCTGGCGATGAGCCGCGCCCAGGGTCGTTTCGGCCGCTGGCTGCAGCGTGTGCTGGATGCGGACACCCGGTACATCTGTGCGGCTTGCGACGACCGGTTCCGCTGCCGCATCGAGGGCATCGAACATGTCCTGCGCTGCCACCCCGAGTTCGGCTGCGTCAGCCTCGAAGCCACCGACGTCCGGCCTGCGGTCGTCGAGCCCGTGTTGACCCGGGCGCCGGCGACAACCGCGACGCGCCCGCTGGTGCCAACACCCCTGTGGAGCTGACCCCGCCCTGCACAATGGACGCGTGAGCCAGCCCCGCGTTCCGGCAGCGGTAGCC
Organism: Propionibacteriaceae bacterium; assembly: GCA_020846255.1. Classification (GTDB taxonomy): domain Bacteria; phylum Actinomycetota; class Actinomycetes; order Propionibacteriales; family Propionibacteriaceae; genus Propionicimonas. Next base: position 15,067 of record JADLEH010000080.1, on the reverse strand, counting down.
GTGCTGGACCGGGCCGGTGTCGCCTACCGGCTGCACCACCACCCGCCGGTCCGTACCGAGGCCGACCTGCACCTGACGGGACTGGACATCCGGACCTCGGCCAAGACCCTGGCCTTCACGCTGCCGGACGGCCGGCTCATCCTCGCAGCGATCCCGGGCCCGGAGCGGCTGCGCTACGGAAACCTCGCTCGCGCACTGGCGGTCACCCGGTCAGCGCTCCGCCCGGCCCGGGCCGACCAGCTCGCCGCCCTGGGCATGGAGCCCGGCGGCGTCGGCCCGGTGAGCGACGATCCGCTGGTCCAGCTGGTCGTCGACTCCAGCCTGGTCGGCCAGCCTGTGCTCTACTGCGGCAGCGGACTGCCGGAGGTCTCGGTGGAGCTCTCCGCCAGCGATCTCGTGGCGATCTCTCCCGGAGCCGTGGTCGCGGACCTGTGTGGCGGCGCCAGTCCCTGAAGGAAAATGCCTTAATTCTAGCGGGTTAAGGCTGCCGGCTTCAGGCATCGCGGATCCGGCGGGCCGCTCCCCTGAGCCGTCCGCAGCCGCTCGGCGCTAGATCGGCGCAGTGGCAGGGCGAGCCCCATCTCGATGGCTACGATTGCGGGAGATAACGTGGCCCAGCGTCGAGCCCAGACAAGGAGCAGCCGTGATCAACCCCGCCGGTGAGTTGCGGGCTTTCGTCACGGCTGCCCTCATCACTCCGGTCGAGCGGGAACACAGCGTGACGCCGGAGGAACTGGTGCACCGCCGCCTGATCTGTGCCGCAACCCTTGCCGTCGGTTCCTTCATGATGGCCTGGACGATCCGGATCCCGCCCGGCAACCCGGCCATCTACGCCGCGATCCTCGCCCTGGCCACCACCTGGATCGTCGGAGCGCTGCTCTCCGGGAAGATCTACCTCGGCGCCTCCCACACCCGCAGGGGCACCCAGGACGGCCGAGCGCTCCTGCAGTCGCTGGTGATCGGGCTCCTGCTGACCGGCGTGTTCCTCGCCGGCGGTGTCGTTGTCGCCAACGTCCCGTTCCTGCGGGATCCCCTGAACGTGCTCGTCGCGCACGCCCAACTCGGGAACATGCCGGTGATCTTCGGCCTCGTGGCCTTCAACGCCGTGGCCGAGGAGCTCTTCTTCCGTGGCGGGCTCTACGCCGCCGCCGGCGAACAGCACCAGGTGCTGATCACCACCCTGGTGTACGCGCTGTCAGCCGTGCCCACCGGAATCCCGCTGCTGGTGTTCGCCACCGCTGTTCTCGGGACCGTCGTCGGCCTGCAGCGCCGGGTCACCGGTGGCGTGCTCGGACCGATCATCACCCACCTCGTCTGGCTTGCGGGCATGCTGTTCGTGCTCCCGAACATCCTCGCCCTCGCGCAGTGACCCCGGGAGACGCCGCCCCGGACCGGGCGGAGGCGGCCGAGGCCGCTGCCGTCAGTGCAGCCGTGGCGGCCGGCGTGGAAGTCGTGGAGCTCCAGGACGCGGCCAGGATGGCCCGGGCCTCCCGACTCTGGGCCGAGGTATGGGGCAGCGGACCGGGCGGACTCCAGATGCACCCCGGCCTCCTCGTCGCCCTTGCGCACACCGGCAACTACGTCTCCGGCGCCCTGCTCGAAGGTGAGCTGGTCGGGGCAGCCGCCGGGTTCTTCCACTCCCCCGACCAGCGGTCCCTGCACTCGCACATCGCCGGGGTCCTCCCCGGCCACACCCGCCGGGGCATCGCCAGGGCCCTGAAGCTGCATCAGGCCGCCTGGTGCCTCCGGCGCGGCGTCACGGAGATCACGTGGACCTTCGACCCGCTGATCGCACGCAACGCCAGGTTCAACCTGGTCGGTCTCGGAACCTCGGTGCTCGATTACCTCGAGGACCTCTACGGGCCCATGACCGACGCCCTCAACGCCGGCCACCCGACCGACCGGCTGCTCGTCGGCTGGGACCTCAACCGTGCTGTGGTACGCCCGCCGTGGCCGCCGGCTGGGCCAGGGGGTGCGCTGATCCGGCACCAGGAGCCGCGGCCCGGCCTGGCGCGGGCCGCCGGCTGGGTCTGGTGCACCACAGCGATCCCGGCCGACATCGAGGACCTGCGGCGCACGGATCCCGACCGGGCCGCGGCCTGGCGGGCCGGGCAACGCGCAGCCTTCCAGCACCTGCTGGCCACCGGCTGGCAGGTCGCAGGCTTCGACCCGGAGAACGGGTACCACTGGCTACGAGAGGACCCGCATGCAGCTGCTGGAAGCTGAGCTCATCACGCTCCGGATGCCGCTGGTCTCCCCCTTCGCCACCTCCTTCGGCGTGCAGAACGAGCGCTATCCCCTGCTCGTGCGTGTCCGGGTCGTCCACCTGGGGCAGGTGGTGACCGGCTGGGGCGAGTGCGTCGCCCTGCGGGATCCGGTCTACTCCCCCGAGTACCTCGACTCGGCCAGGCACGTCCTGCAGCACTACCTGCTCCCCCTCGTCCTCGGTGCGCCCGAGCCCTGGGGCCCGCAGGAGGTGGGCGCGATCCTGGAGCCGATCGTCGGCCATCCGATGGCGAAGGCCGCCCTCGAGATGGCGTTGCTTGACGCCCAGCTGCGAGCGAGCGGCAACTCGCTGGCCGAGTTCCTCGGCGTCACCGCCACCAGCGTCCCCGCCGGTGTCTCGGTCGGCATCCAGGCCTCGATCCCACAGCTGCTCGGTGTGGTCGGGGACTACCTCGACCAGGGCTACGTCCGGATCAAGCTCAAGATCAAGCCCGGCTGGGACTACGAGCCGGTGCGTGCGGTGCGGGAGCGGTTCGGGGACATCCCGCTGCAGGTGGACGCGAACACCGCCTACTCCCTCGCCGACGCCCCGACGCTGCGTCGCCTGGACGAGTTCGACCTGCTGCTGATCGAACAGCCGCTTGCGGAGGGCGACCTGCGCCGGCACTCGTTGCTGGCGGCGCAGATCTCCACGCCGGTCTGCCTGGACGAGTCGATCACCTCGGCTGCCTCGGCCGAGGACGCGATCGCCCTCGGCGCGGCCGCCGTGATCAACGTGAAACCCGGACGGGTCGGCGGCTACCTCGAGGCCCGGCGGATCCATGACCTCGCCCTGGCCAGTGGGGTCCCGGTCTGGTGCGGCGGGATGGTGGAGACCGGCATCGGTCGCCATGCCAACGCGGCGCTCGCCGGGCTTCCCGGTTTCACCCTGCCCGGAGACATCTCCGCATCCGACCGGTTCTACCTGACCGACATCACCGAACCGGTGGTGATGACCGGCGGCCGCATCCCGATCTGGTCCGGACCTGGGGTGTGCCCGGAACCGGCCGAGGCAGCGATCGCCGAGTTCACTGTGGACAGCACGAGCCTGCCCTGCGGCTGAGCGAAGCCGGCTCCGGTGGCACCCTCCCCCACTGCGACCGCCCGGGCGGTCGACGGGAGCAGGAGCAGGGTGTTGACCAATTCAGTCTAGAGTCTTAACTTAGACATTATGAAGCCTTCTTCCTTCATGTTTGTGGTGGTCGCCGACCAGGTCGGCAGCCGCACCGGTCCGGACGGCGTGCCGGCCGCGCTGGCCGCCCTCGGCCCCCTGGAGGTGGTGCTGCCGTTCGAGCGGACGGCCGGCGACGAGCTCCAGGGACTCACGGCAGCCCCGGCGACGGTCGTCGAGGCGATGGTGCGACTGACCCGCCTGGGTGGCTGGCGGATCGGGATCGGCGGTGGCGGGGTGGACTCCCCCGTCCCGGACTCGACCCGCGCTGCGCGCGGCCCGGCGTACCTGGCCGCCCGGGCGGCCGTGGTCGCCTCGAGGACGGCCCCGGCCGAACTCGCGCTGACCCTGCCTCCGGGCGTCAGGGGCGAGGCCTATCGTGAGGTCAGCGAGGCTGCGACGGACGCCGAGACGGCACTGTGGTTGCTGCGCACAGTGCTGGGACGGCGAAGCGAGGAGGGCTGGGCGCTGATGGAACTGCTCGACGACGGCCTCACCAACGCCCGCGCCGCCGAACACCTTGGCATCACCCCGTCTGCGGTGAGCCAGCGCCTCTCCCGCGCCCATCGCACCGAGGCCGCTCGGGGCGCAGCCCTCGCCACCCGGCTGCTGGCCCGCCTGCAGACCACTGCCGTCGAGGCGCTCGGATGAACCCGGCGCTCGCACTGGTCCTGAAGGCCGTGCTCGTCGGCGTCTTCGCCGTCGTGGCCGTGCTCGTCGGCAGCCCGGTGGTCACTGCGCTGTTCCGGCGGGCGGACCCGCCCCGGCCGCCGGCCGGCGACCCGTCGGCAGCACCGGGCGACGCTGCCGACGTCCCCGGGATCCGGGCAGCCGCGGCAACGCTGCGCGGCGGTCGCTGGATCGGCATGCTGGAGCGGCTGGCGGTCTTCGCGACCATCCTGTCCGGCTTTGCCGAGGGCATCGCCGTCGTCCTGGTGATCAAGGCCTTGGCCCGCTACCCCGAGCTGAAGGCGACCACCTCCGGCGCGGCGGAGCGGTTCATCATCGGCACCTTCGCCAGCGTGCTGTTCGCCGCTGGTTGCGCCGGCCTCGCCTGGTGGCTGATCGGTCTGTGGTGACAGCAGAACTGCGGCGGCACTGGCGGTCATTGCTGCCCGACCAGTCCGGCCTCGGGGAGGAGCTGATCGGCCGGTGGAGCGAGCCGCACCGGCGCTACCACGATCCCGCGCACCTGGTGTGGGCGCTGCGTGCCCATGCTGAGCTCGGCGGCGCCTCCCGGGTCGAACGGCTGGCGCTCTGGTTCCATGACGCCGTACACACCGGCACCCCGGGCAGCGACGAGCTGGCGTCGGCTGAACTCGCCGTGGCGCACCTCACCACGGCCGGACTGCCCGCGGCTGAGGTGGACGAGGTTGCCCGGCTCGTGCTGGTGACGTTCGCGCACGCACCCGACCCGAGGGACGAGCCCGGGTCCCGGGTCAGTGACGCCGACCTGGCGATCCTCGGCTCCGAGCCTTCGGTCTACCAGGTATCGGTGGCGTCCCTTCGCGCCGAGTCACCGGAGCTGGACGAGCCGGGTTGGCGCCACCTGCGGCTGGCAAGGCTGGCCGACCTGCTCGAAGGCACCCCGATCTTCCACACCGTTGCCGGACGAGAGCTGTGGGAAGCCCGCGCGGTCGCCAACCTGATCGCCGAGCGGTCCACGTTGCTCGGGACAGGGTAGGGCGTACGAACACCGGCGGTTGTCGCGGATAACAGCCGGACCGGCCCACGCTGCGCCGCCGGGAGGGGCACGATATGGGACATGGCTCCCCTCGCTCTGGGCCTCGACATCGGCTCGACCACGGTGAAGGCCGTTGTGCTGCGCGAGTCCGAGATCGTCTTCAGCGAGTACCGCCGGCACAATGCCGACGTTCGCGGCGAGCTCCGGGGTCTGCTCCAGACCCTCTCCGACCGGTTCCCCGACCAGGGCCTGCGCACCGCCGTCACCGGCTCCGGTGGGCTGCAGGTGGCCCAGCTGATGGGCGCGGTCTTCGTCCAGGAGGTCATCGCAGGTACCGAAGCCGTCCAGCGGTTCCTCCCCGACACCGACGTGGTGATCGAGCTGGGCGGCGAGGACGCGAAGATCACCTACCTGCATCCGGTTCCCGAGCAGCGGATGAACGGCACCTGCGCCGGCGGCACCGGAGCCTTCATCGACCAGATGGCAGCGCTGTTGCACACCGACGCCGCCGGGCTGGACGAACTGGCCGGGCAGTACCGACACCTCTACCCGATCGCCTCGCGGTGCGGTGTCTTCGCCAAGTCCGACCTGCAGCCCCTGCTCAACCAGGGTGCAGCGCACAGCGACCTGGCCGCCTCGGTCTTCCAGGCCGTCGCGCTGCAGACCATCTCCGGCCTGGCCTGTGGCCACCCGATCCGGGGGAACCTGGCCTTCCTCGGCGGGCCTCTGCACTTCCTCCCGCAGCTCCGGGAGGCCTACCGGCGGGCCCTGGGTACTGCCGTCACCAGCTTCACGACCCCGCCGAATGCCCAGCTCTTCGTCGCCATCGGCGCAGCGCTGCTCGCCGACGGCGCCCCGCGTCCCCCGGCGGCACTGCTGGCAAGGCTGAACCGCAACGTCCAACTGACCCCGGTGACCGCCGCCCTGCGTCCGCTTTTCGACGGGCCCTCCGAGTACGCCGAGTTCACGCGCCGGCACGCCGTCGCGAGCATCCCCAGGGGTGAGCTGGCTGAGGCCGCCGGCCCGTGCTACCTCGGCATCGACGCCGGTTCCACAACCATCAAGGCTGTGCTGCTGGACGGCGAGGACCGGGTCCGCTACTCCCACTACGCGTCGAACCTGGGCGATCCGGTGACGGCGGCAGTCGCCATCGTCCGGGCCGTCCAGGAGCAGTTGCCGGCGGCGGCCCGGCTCGCCCGGGCCTGCGTGACCGGTTATGGGGAAGGCCTGATCCGCGCAGCGCTGCGCGTCGACGAGGGCGAGGTCGAGACGATGGCCCACTACCGGGCGGCGGAACACGTCGCCCCGGGCGTCACGGCCGTGATCGACATCGGCGGCCAGGACATGAAGTACCTCAAGATCCGCAACGGCGCTGTCGACTCGATCGCCGTGAACGAGGCCTGCTCCTCCGGTTGCGGCTCGTTCCTGCAGACCTTCGCGGAGACCATGGGCACCGACGTGGCGAGCTTCGCCGCTGCAGCCACCCGGGCCGCCCATCCGGTGGACCTCGGCAGTCGCTGCACCGTGTTCATGAACTCCTCGGTGAAACAGGCCCAGAAGGTTGGGGCTGACGTCGGCGACATCTCTGCCGGACTGTCCTACTCCGTAGTACGGAACGCTCTCTACAAGGTGATCAAGCTCAAGGACGCCGCCCAACTCGGTGACAAGGTGGTGGTGCAGGGCGGCACCTTCCTCAACGATGCCGTGCTGCGGGCTTTCGAGGTGCTCACCGGGGCCACGGTCATCCGGCCGGACATCGCCGGGCTGATGGGTGCCTTCGGCGCTGCGCTCACCGCGAAGCGGCACGCCCGGCCCGGCGCCCGCTCGAGCCTGATGTCTGCGGCAGAACTGGCGTCCTTCAGCGTCGAGACCAGCATGGATGCCTGCCGGCTCTGCCAGAACCACTGCCAGCTGACCATCTCCACGTTCGGCGACGGCAGCCGGCACGTGTCGGGCAACCGCTGCGAGCGCGGCGCCAGCACCGAACGCGTGCCACGGAAATCGGAGCTGCCCAACCTGTACGACTTCAAGTACCACCGGATCTTCGGCTACCGCCGGCTGACCGAGGCGGCCACGACGCGGGGCGACATCGGAATCCCACGGGTGCTCAACATGTACGAGAACTATCCGTTCTGGTTCACGGTGCTCTCCCGGCTCGGGTTCCGGGTGATCCTCTCGGGTCGAACGTCCCACCAGACCCTGGCAGCGGGAGCCGAGTCGATCCCGTCGGAGAACGTCTGCTATCCGGCGAAGCTGGCCCACGGCCATCTGGAGAACCTGCTCGACCGCGGCGTGCGCACGATCTTCTACCCGTGCGTGCCATACGAGCAGAACGCCTTCCCCGAGGCGGACAACCACTTCAACTGCCCGATCGTCGCCTTCTACCCGCAGGTGCTGGAGAAGAACGTGCCCCGGCTGCGGGAACCCGGCATCCGATACCTGGATCCGTTCCTGAACCTGGCCGAGCCCGAGCACCTGGTCCGCCGCCTGGTCGAGGTCTTCGACGACTTCGAGGTCACCATCGCCGAGGCCACGGCCGCCGTCGCCGCCGGCTATGCCGAGGATGCGCAGGTGAAGGCCGACATCCGGGCGGAGGGCCGGCGCGCGCTGGCCTGGCTCGCCGAGCACGACCGGCGCGGGATCGTGCTGGCCGGCCGGCCCTACCACGTCGACCCGGAGGTGAACCACGGGATCCCAGAGCTGATCACCGGGCTCGGCCTTGCCGTGCTCACCGAGGACAGCATCATCGAGGCTCCCCTGGTGCGGCGACCGCTCCGGGTGCGGGACCAGTGGGCCTACCACACCCGGCTGTACGAGGCAGCGACCGCAGCCACGTCGAACCCTCGGCTCGAGGTCGTCCAGTTGAACTCCTTCGGCTGCGGAGTGGACGCGGTCACCACCGACCAGGTCCAGGAGATCCTCGAAGCGGCCGACAACGTCTACACGGCCCTCAAGATCGACGAGGTCTCCAACCTCGGCGCTGCCCGGATCCGGCTGCGCTCATTGCAGGCGGCCACTGCCGAGCGCCTGCCGAGCGCGGAGGTGGTCACCCACGAGCCCCGCGGCCCCCGTCCGGTGTTCACCACGGCCGCCCGCCGGACCCACACCGTCTACATCCCGCAGATGGCGCCGATCCACTTCAGGTTGGCCGCGGCCGTGCTCAACCGGCTGGGCTACCGGGTCGAACTGCTCGAGCGGGCGTCGTCGGCCGACGTGGAGGCAGGGCTCAAGTACGTCAACAACGACGCCTGCTTCCCGGCGATCATGGTGATCGGCCAGTTGGTGAACAAGTTCCTCACCGGTGGCGCCGACCCGGAGAACTCCAGCGTTGCGATCACCCAGACCGGCGGCATGTGCCGGGCAACCAACTACGCCGGCATGCTGCGCAAGGGCCTCGCCGACGCCGGCTTCGGGCAGGTCCCGGTGGTGGCGGTGAGCGCCCAGGGCTTCGAGGAGAACCCCGGGTTCAAGTTCGGACCCACCCTGGTCCACCGCGGCATCCAGGCGCTGGTCGTCGGGGACCTGATGCAGACCCTCCTGTTGCGCGTCCGGCCCTACGAGCAGCAGCCGGGCTCGGCCCAGGCGCTCTACCGGCACTGGGACGCCGTCTGCCAGGAGTTCTTCACCACCGGGGGCCACTCCCCCACTCTCGGCCGCCGGATCGGGTACGCCTGGCTGATCGACCACCTCGTCGCCGACTTCGACTCGCTGCCGCTGCGCGCCGTCCCGCGGCGGCCACGGGTCGGGCTGGTCGGCGAGATCCTGGTCAAGTTCCATCCGGACGCCAACAACCACGCCGTCCAGGTGATCGAGGACGAGGGTTGCGAGGCGGTGCTGCCCGGCCTGCTGGAGTTCTTCGGGCAGATGCTCTACACCGGCGACTGGAAGTGGGAGCACCTCGGGATCGGGGAGAAGTCCAGGCACGCCAAGCGGATCGGGTTGTGGCTGATCGAGCAGTACCTGGCCCCCGCCAACCGGGCCCTGGCGCGCTGCGGCGGCAAGTTCACGGTTCAGTCGAGCCTTGCGACCATGGCGCAGCGCGCCCAGAACGTCGTCTCGCTCGGCACCAGCGCCGGCGAGGGGTGGCTGCTGACCGCGGAGATGATGGAGCTGATCGAGTCTGGGACGCCGAACATCATCTGCGCCCAGCCGTTCGCCTGCCTGCCGAACCACGTCGTCGGGAAGGGCATGTTCCGCGAGCTGCGGCGGCTCTACCCCCAGGCGAACATCACCTCGATCGACTACGACCCGGGGGCCAGCGAGGTGAACCAGCTGAACCGGATCAAGCTGGTCCTCGCGCGGGCCCACAAGGCCCATCGGGAGACCCCGGACGCCCTCCCCGACGACCTGTCCACGACGGCCCCGATCATCGGCTGAGCGCGGTCGCCGGCAAGCCATCCGGATCTGGATCCCGGCAGGCCGACCTCCCCCGACGGTCCCGGAAAGGACCTGTCGCCCGCCTAGTGCGACCGTCCGGCAGCGGGAACGTCCTCAAGGTCGGTGTAGACCGGTTTGCCGAGTTCCCGGGCCAGGTCGCACTCGAGGTCTGCACCCCTGGACTCCCCCGGGATGCGCAGCACCGCGTCGCACTTCGCGAGCAGCCGGTGGGCCACCGGGTACTGGTAGCGGGCGAACGCCTCCGACTGATGGGAGTCGCCCCCGGCCGCCGTGATCACCGGCCACGCGAGCCACTCGCCGACGACGGCCAGGTGCCCCTTCTCGAACAGCGGGAGCGCCATCGCCTCCATCCGGGCCAGGTTCTGCCGGATCTTGTCTTCGTCGCCATCGGTTCCGGTCAGGTACGGCCCGGACACGAGGATCATCATCGGCCCGAAAGTCATGCCCCAACCATAATCCGGCTGGCGTCAGTCGAGGTCCTCGCCGGAGAGTGCCTTGGCTGCCAGGCGCTCCTCCTCGCTGACCGACCACACCTCGTGGGCGGCGCGCAGGGCCAGCAGGATGATGAAGCAACCAAGGATCAGGTCCGGCCAACCCGACCGGGTCCACAGCGTCACGACACCCATCGTGATGATCGAGACGTTCACCAGCACATCGTTGCGAGCGGAGAGGAACGCTGCCCGGCTGAGCGAGCCACCGTGGTGGCGCACCGAGGTGAGCAGCCAGGCGCTGGTGCCGTTGATCGCGATCGCGCCGACCGAAGCCAGCACCAGGGGCACCACCAGTGGCGCGACCGGGTCGGAGAACCGCTGGAAGGCCTCCCAGCCGGCAAGGACGGCCGGGCCGAGAATCACCAGCGCCATGACCTTGCCCAACTGGGCCCGGCGGACCAGCGGCCAGCCGAGGGCGACGAAGATCAGCAGGTTGACCGCGGTGTCCTCGAGGAAGTCCACACTGTCGGCCAGCAGGGCCACCGACCCGGCGACGAGTGCGACCGCGAACTCGACGAAGAAGTACCCGAAGTTCAGGCCGGCGACGATCAGGACGACCCGCCGCAGCCGGGTCGGGTCGGGTGGGGCTGCACTGCTGCCGGTCGGGTCGGACGAGGTCACGTCCGCACCCTAGCCCTTGGCCTCCGGGTGGCACCCGGCGGCTGCTGGACGAGGCTCAGCTTGCCGCGCGGTTCCTCGCTCAGGCCTCGAAGGGGGTCGGGTCGCCGGCCCCGTGGCGCAGGATCTCCGCCCCGTCCTCGGAGAGGTCGACGATGGTGGTCGGCTCCAGGCCGCAGTCCCCGGAGTCGAGGACGGCGTCGAGCAGGTTGCCGAGGTCGTCGTTGACCGCCCAACCATCGGTGAGGGGGTCCTCCTCGCCCGGCAGGATCAAAGTGGTGGACATCAACGGTTCGCCGAGGGTCTTCAACAGCGCCAACGCTGTCGTGTGCTGTGGCACCCGGACCCCGACGGTCTTCTTCTTCGGGTGCAGCATCACCTTCGGCGCATCCCTGGTCGCCTTGAGGATGAACGTGTACGCGCCCGGGGTGGCTGCCTTGACCGCGCGGAAGACGTCGTTGTCCATCTGCACGTACTGGCCCAGCTGGGCGAACTCGCTGCAGACGAGGGTGAAGTGGTGCTTGTCGCTCAGCTTGCGCAGCGAGCGGATCCGGTCGAGCCCGTCGCGGTTCCCGAGGCGGCAGCCGAGCGCGTAGCCGGAGTCGGTCGGGTAGGCCACCAGGCCGCCGGCGGTCACGATCTCCGCCACCTGGGCCAGTGCGCGGGGCTGCGGGTTGTCGGGGTGCACGTCGAAGTAGCGGGCCATGTTCGGAGCCTAGACGACGAGCTTCTGAGTCGCGGTAGTGACTCAGAAGGGAGGAGTCTCGACGAGGTCGGCGGCAGCCGACCGAGGAACTGACGACGAGCTTCTGAGTCGTGGCGGCAGGGAGCCGAAAGGGGGGGTCTCCACGGGTTCGGCGCGGGCCTGGTCTCGGGGGACCGTCCCCGGCGGCCGACGAGCACTCCGGCTGGGTAGGGTGCCGCCATGGCCCTGTTCTCGCTGTCGATCGACGAGCTCCGCGACCGCCGAAGCCTCAAATGGCGGACCTACGACGCGGACGTGTTGCCGATGTGGGTCGCCGAGATGGACACCCGGATGCCCGAGCCGGTGAAGGCGGCACTGCTGGAGGCGGTGGAGCGGGGCGACACCGGCTACCCACACGGGACCGCCTACGCCGAGGCCTTTGCTGCGATGGCTGCGGCACGTTGGGGCTGGCAGCTGGACGTCGCAGCCCAGGTCAGGCGGGCCGGTGACGTGATGAACTCGGTGCTCGCCGTCCTGGAAGCGACGACAGCGCCGGGCGATGCCGTGGTGATCAACCCCCCGGTCTACCCCCCGTTCCGGCAGGTTGTCTCCGGGTACCGCCGCCGAATCGTGGAGGCACCCCTGACCCCGGCCGGCCGCCTCGACCTGGCATCGCTGGCCGGCGCCTTCGCCGGGCCGGAGAAGCCGAAGGCCTACCTGCTGTGCTCGCCGCACAATCCCACCGGCGCCGTGCACACCAGCGAGGAACTCACTGCCGTCATGGCGCTCGCCGAGACCTACGGGGTGCAGGTCATCGTTGACGAGATCCATGCCTGCCTGGTGGACCCCGGCGTCAGCTTCGTCCCGGCACTCACCGTCGCCGGTGGCGATCGGGCGATCAGTGTGACCAGCGCCGGCAAGGCCTGGAACCTGGCCGGGTTCAAGGCCGGCCTCATCATCGCCGGCACCGGCTCGGAGCGCGTCCTCGCCGAGCTGCCGCCGCTCGCGCAGCAGTCGAGCGGGCACCTGGCCAACCTGGTTCACACCGCCGCGCTCACCGAGGCCCAGGACTGGGTCGACGAGCTGGTGGTGGAGATCGCTGCCAACAAGGACCTGCTCGCCGCCGAGCTCTCGCGTCTCCTCCCCGCCGCCGGCTACGCCCCGGCCCGGGGCACCTACCTGGCGTGGGTCGACTGCAGCCGGCTCGGGCTCGACAACGCGGCGCGGGAGTTCCTGGAGCGCGGCCGGGTGGCGTTCTCGCCCGGCGCCAACTTCGGGGTGGCCCACCGGCAATGGGTGCGGATCAACCTGGCCTGCTCCCCGGACCTGGTGGTCGAGGGCGTGGCCAGGATGGCAGCGACCGTCAACGGTTGGCGATGAGGTCCGCCTCTGCCGAGCCGCGCCCGGTCAGCCGCTGGATGCCGATCAGGCTGAGGAAGACAGTGTCCACCGCTGCGGTGGTGCTGACCCGGACCCGGCCCTCGACGAACCGCACCTCACCGGCGACACCGCCGCTGTCAGCCAGGACGCGCTGCGCCGCTGCGATCGCTGCCGCGGCTTCCGGACGCTGACCGGCCAGCCTCGCAGCAGCGGTCTGGTCGGCGGCCGCCCTGGCCGCTGCGGCAGCGACGAGTTCGGCCCTCCGGGCTGCGACGGCCTGCGCCCCACCGTCCACCACCAGGCCGGCAACCAGCAGCAGCGCAAGCACCGACACAGCGATGAACACCGACATCGACATCCCCCGCTGGTCCCGCACCATGTGCAACCCCCGATCGCGAGTCTTCATTGTGCCCTCACCGGCGGAGTTCCACGCCGGTTGTGCACAGCCGAATCCATGCCGGGAATGGGTAGGCTGAGGCTGCTCAAGACCCGGAATGATTGGAATCCAACGATGGTCCAGAAAGTCGCCCTGCTCACCGCCGGTGGTTTCGCCCCGTGCCTGTCGTCCGCCATCGGCGGCCTGATCGAGCGCTACACCCAGATCGCCCCCGAGGTCGAGATCATCGCCTACCGCAACGGCTACCAGGGCCTGCTGACCGGCGACTACCTGACCGTGACCCCGCTGGTGCGGCAGAAGGCGGCCCTGCTGCACGAGTACGGGGGCTCGCCGATCGGCAACTCCCGCGTCAAGCTCACCAATGCCAAGGACCTCGTCAAGCGCAAGCTGGTCGCCGAGGGCGAGGACCCGCTGAAGGTCGCGGCCGACCGGCTGGTCGCCGACGGCGTCGACGTCCTGCACACCATCGGCGGGGACGACACGAACACCACGGCCGCCGACCTGGCCGCCTATCTCGCCGACCATGACTACGGGCTGACAGTGGTCGGCCTGCCCAAGACCATCGACAACGACGTCGTCCCGATCCGCCAGTCCCTCGGCGCCGACACCGCCGCTGAGATGGGTGCCCGGTTCGCCAAGAACGTCCTCGCCGAACACAACGCCGGCACCCGCATCCTGCTGATCCACGAGGTCATGGGCCGCAACTGCGGCTGGCTGACCGCCGCCACCGCCCGGAAGTACCACGAGTGGGTCGACAGCGTCGAGTGGCTGCCGGAGATCGGCCTGCGCAAGGAGGCCTGGGACGTGCACGCAGTCTTCGTCCCCGAGGCGGTCATCGACCTCGAGGCTGAGGCCGCGCGCCTGCGGAAGGTGATGGACGAGGTCGGCTGCGTCAACATCTTCCTCTCCGAGGGTGCCGGGATCGCCGACATCGTCGCCGAGATGGAACGGTCCGGGCACGAGGTGGCCAGGGACGCCTTCGGCCACATCCGGCTGGAGCGGATCAATCCCGGGGCGTGGTTCGGCAAGCAGTTCGCCCACATGCTGCACGCCGAGAAGGTGCTGGTGCAGAAGTCGGGCTACTACTCCCGATCGGCCGCTGCCAACCAGTTCGACCTCGACCTGATCCGCTCGATGACCGAACTCGCCGTGGATTCCGCCCTCGAGGGCAAGCCCGGCGTCGTCGGCCACGACGAGGAGAACGGCGACGTGCTCAGCGTCATCGCCTTCGACCGGATCAAGGGCGGCAAGCCCTTCGACATCACCCAGCAGTGGTACCTCGACCTGCTGGACGGCATCGGCCAACCGGCCCCCGTCCCCGCACCGCCCGCCGAGCACTGACCAACCCCGCCCGAACGCCGAGGGCCAGCCTTAGCGTCGAGAGCCGGCCCTCAGGGGCTGGCCTTCGGCGCTAAGGCTGACCCTCGGTGGATCTGAGGGACGGGAGGGGACGGGAGGGACGGTCAGCGGGCGAGGTGGGCCACCAGCCGGTCCAGGGCCTCGTCCAGTTCCTCTGTGCTTCCGCAGAAGCTCAGCCGCATCATCCGGTGGCCGGCCACCTGGTCGAAGTCGAGGCCGGGCGCCAGGGCCACCCCGGTGGCGGCGAGCACCTCCGCACACCAGCGCTGGCTGTCGTCGGTCAGGTGGCTGACGTCGCACCAGGCGTAGAACGCCCCGTCCGGCGGCGCGAAGCTGGTGATGCCGAGCTCGGGCAGCCGCCGCAGCAGCAGTTCGCGGTTGCGGGCGTAGCGCGTCACGTGACCGTCGAGCTCGCTGCGAGCATCGGCGTCGAACGCGGCCAGGGCCGCAGCCTGCGAGATGGCCGGCGCGCAGATCGCCAGGTTGCCCTGGAGCAACTCCACCGGACGCCGCAACGCCGGCGGCAGCAGCAGCCAACCCAGCCGCCAGCCCGTCATCGAGTGGTACTTGCTCACCGAACCGACCACGACGGCGTCCGGCCCGAACTGCCGGGCGCTGG
>JADLEH010000079.1 GCA_020846255.1 Propionibacteriaceae bacterium | reverse complement strand
GTGATCCCGATCAGGCCGAGCAGGAAGCCGCCGTAGGTCGGCGCCACCCGGCCGAGGGTGAAGCGCGCCTTCTGGCAGGCGAGGCGTTCACCCCACAGCACCCACAGCACCCCGGCGCACGCGCCGACGATGAACGCCGAGCCGTAGGCGATCCACGGCGAGGCGACCACCATCCCGAGCGAGCACAGCGTGAGGGTCGCCACCGAACCGAGTACCGAGACCAGCCACACCAGCGCCGGCCTTGCCTCCAGGTGCCGGTTGCGGCCAAGGCGCCAGGCCAGGGTCAGCGGTGCCGCCGCCGCTGCTGCGAGGGCGATCAGCCAGGCGAAGGTGATGCGGTCGTCCAGCAGGAAGGTGGAGGGAAAGGAGTTGGGCACGAACCACAGGCAGTAGTGCCAGGCGAGCACAGTGGTGAGGCCCAGGTACTTCAGCCGGGGGCCGAGCACGATCCGGGACAGCAGGCCGTTCGCCCGCCCTGGACCTTCGCTCATGGTGCCCTCTCCGCTGGGGGTGACCCGGTGACCCCGAAACAGTGGTTGGAGTCCGCCGGGATGCCCCGGCCAGCGCACTTCGGTGGGCGGCGACTCGCTGCCTAGTGTTTCATCAACTAGGCACAGCGACCATCACAAGAACCTGATGAGTGGGGTCGCTGAAACTGATGCACTTCGAGTTCACGTCTATCTGGGGACGCTGCCGGCATGCGTCCGCGCTCGTCCGACGGAGAAGGTGACGCCCGGGGCCACGAAAGCCCCTGGCCACCTGTACTGCGTTCGCAGGCCGGGGCCGTGACCACCTCGAAGGAGTCTCAATGGCGAACTCAACGAGCAACGAAAAAAGCTACGCCGACCTGAGTTCGGGTCGGCGCTGGTTCCTGCTCATCATCGCGAGCATGGGTAGCTCGATCATCTACGCACCGGCCTACCTGAAGGCCGTCTTCTACGACCCGCTGCAGCAGGCACTGGGCGTCACCAACACCGAGCTCGGTGCCGTCTTCGGCGCCTACGCGATCACAGCCCTGATCTGCTACCTGCCCTCGGGGATCCTCGCTGACAAGATCCGCATGCGCACCCTGTCATCGGTCGGCTTCATCTCCACAGCCGTGCTGACCTTCATCTACGCGATGCTGCCGAGCCTCGCGGTCCTCTACCTGGTGTTCATCCTGATGGGCATCTCCACGATCCTCATCTGGTGGGGCGTGCGCTACAAGCTCGTGCGCCTGGTCTCGAGGGAGGACGAATACCCCAAGCGGATCGGTCTCTCCTATGGCATCTACGGCGTGGCCGGCCTGCTGATCGGCCTGGTCTCGACAGCCATCGTCGCCGCTGTCGGTGAGAACCTGCACCTGGGCGTCTCGATCTACCTGTACTTCCTCAGCGCCGTGATCCTGATCCTCGGCATCCTCTCCTGGATGTTCATCCCGAAGTTCGCCGGCGAGATCAAGGCAGAGGGCGGGTTCAGCCTCGTCGAGTTCACCAGCGCCTTCCGCGACCCGGTGGTCTGGATCGCAGCGATCTCGCTGTTCTTCGTCTACTTCTACTACACCGGTGTCACCTACACGACGCCGTACATGACCGGTGTGCTGGGCGTATCGCTGGCCGCAGCGACCGTGGTCGCCAACATCCGCAACTACGGCATCACCTTGTTGTCCGGCCCGGCCTTCGGCTGGATCGCCAACAAGTTCCGCCCCTCCATCGTGATCTCGATCGGCTCGCTGGTCTTCGTCGGAGCCCTGCTGGTGATGATGTTCCTGCCGTCCGGCGCCAACGTGATGGTGGTCGCCTGCGTCCTGGTCGTCCTGCTCGGCTTCATCGCCAACGGCGCCTTCGGCGTGGTCTCGGCGCAGCTGACCGAGGGCAAGGTGCCGCTGGGTCACTTCGGTGCTGCCACCGGCATCCTCTCGATCATCGGCTTCCTGCCCGACACCTTCTCCAGCACCTGGTTCGGCGCGATCATGGACGCCCAGACCGACGCGGCCGGGAACGTGGCTGCCGGCGCCTACCAGGAGATCTTCTGGATCCTGATCGGCTCGGCAGTGCTCGCCGCGCTGTCCTCGCTCGGGCTGTGGCTGTACCTGAAGAAGGTCCGTCCCACGGTGGAGACCAAGGTCCCGGCCGAGGCAGTGGCGGCGTAGGACCCCTGTGATGGTTGCCCACAACAAGCTGCCCGTCCTCGACCGGATGTCGGCGCAGATGCGAGCGGTCCTGGACAAGTCCGCAGAACTCGCTCCTGACGCGTACGCCACCGACGTGGGCCTCGACCAGCTGCGGCAGGCGTACTGCCTGGAACGCCGTTTCTGGAACGAGGGCGGTCCGGCCATGGTGCAGACGATCGACGCGCAGGTGCCTACCCAGCACGGGCAGGTGGCGATCCGCTGCCACCTGCCGCGTGCGGGGGAGGACCTGCCGGCGGTCGTGTACATCCACGGCGGCGGCTGGGTTGTGGGCAACCTCGACACCCACGACCGGATCATGCGGATGCTCGCGGACTCCTCTGGGGCCGCGGTCATCGGCGTCGACTACGCACTCTCACCGGAGGCGAAGTTCCCGGTGGCGATCGAGCAGTGTGCCGCCGTCGTGCGGCACCTGCGCGAGCGTGCCGCCGACTACCACCTGGACGGCAGCCGGCTCGCCCTGGCCGGCGACAGCGGCGGGGCATCGATGAGCCTTGCCACCACCCTCTTGCTGCGCGACCAGGCCGGGCCGGCGGTCCCGGTCCGGGCGCTGGTGCTCTACTACGGCCTGTTCGGCCTGCGTGACTCCGCGTCGCGCCGGTTGCTCGGCGGTCCGTGGGACGGGCTCAGCGAGGCGGACTTCGACTACTACCTGGACTGCTACCTGGCCGACCCGGCCGACGCGCGCAGCCCCTACGTGGACTGCCTCAGCGCCGACCTCAGCCGGGGCGTCCCGCCGACCTACCTGGCGGCAGCGGAGCTCGACCCGTTGCGCGACGACTCGTCCGCGCTGGCGGCGATGCTCGAGACGCACGGCGTGCCCTGCAGCCACGAGGTGTTCCCCGGCGTGCTGCACGCCTTCCTGCACAACTCCCGGATGCTCGACGCGGCCGCGACCGCGCTGGCCCACGGCGGCGCCTTCCTCGAGCGCGCCTTCGACAACAAGGAATGACAAGGAGACTTTGATGGACTTCAACCTCAACGACGAGCAGCAGCTGCTCGTCGACAACGTCCGTGAGCTGATGC
This sequence comes from Propionibacteriaceae bacterium, assembly GCA_020846255.1. Classification (GTDB taxonomy): domain Bacteria; phylum Actinomycetota; class Actinomycetes; order Propionibacteriales; family Propionibacteriaceae; genus Propionicimonas. The sequence goes on along the minus strand of JADLEH010000079.1, from coordinate 3,391 downwards.
AGCGCGAGAACTGGGAGGCCTACTTCGCCGAGTGCGACAACAGCCACCGGTACCCCGAGCGCTGGGTGAAGGCGCTGTGCGACCTCGGCTTCGACCTGATCATGCTGCCGGACGAGCACGGCGGCCTCGACCTCGGCCTGGTGACGCTGACGGCGGTCTACGAAGAACTCGGGCGCTGGGGTGCGCCAACCTACGTGCTGTACCAGCTGCCGTGCTTCGACACGATCCTGCGCGAAGGCACTCCGGAGCAGATCGAGAAGGTGCTCGCCTATGTCGGCACCGGCAAGCAGATCTGGAACTCGGCGTGCACCGAGCCGGGCGCCGGCTCCGACGTCGGCAGCCTGCAGACCACCTACACCCGGCGCGACGGCAAGATCTACCTCAACGGCCACAAGACCTTCATCACCTCCTCTGCGCACGTCCCGTACCTGGTCGTGATGGCGCGCAACTCCGAGGACCCCAGTTGCTTCACCGAGTGGTTCCTCGACATGAGCCTGCCCGGCGTCCGGATCGAGCCGCTGGAGAAGCTGGGGCTGCGGATGGACAGCTGTTCGGATGTCTACCTCGACGAGGTCGAGCTCACCGAGGCCGACATGTTCGGTCGCGAGGGCAACGGCTTCAACCGTGGCATCAAGGACTTCGACTTCGAGCGGTTCCTGGTCGCTGCCAGTGACTACGGCGTCGCCCTTTCCGCCTTCGAGGACGCCGCCCGGTACGCGAACGTCCGGGTGCAGTTCGGGAAGCCGATCGGCCGGTTCCAGCTCAACCAGCTCAAGTTCGCCGAGATGGCCATCAAGCTCAACGCGATGAAGAACATGGTCTACGAAGCCGCCTGGTGCTACGACACCGACGAGATGACCTCGGCGCAGGCAGCCATGTGCAAGTACTACTGCGTCAACGCAGCCTTCTCCGTCGTCGACGACGCGATGCAGATCATGGGCGGCGTCGCAGTGGCCGGTGACCACCGCCTCCAGCGGATCTGGCGGGACCTGCGGGTGGACCGGGTCAGCGGCGGCACCGACGAGATGATGATCCTCACCGTGGCCAAGGGCGTGCTCCGCACGTACGCGAACTGAGCGGAATGACCATGGAACTCGCAACCGAGAAGCCCACCTTCGGCGTCCTCGACGACCTGAAGGTCGTCTACGCAGCCGTGGAACTCGCAGTGCCCAAGGCGTGCTGCCTGATGGCGGAGTGGGGTGCCGACGTCACCTGGCTGGAGAACACCGGCGCAGGCGACACCATCCGCGACACCGCCTGGGTGAAGCAGGCCGAGCGACGCAACCAGCGCTCGGTCGCCCTCGACTACTTCTCCGAGCCCGGCAAGCAGGTGCTGCTGCGGATGCTCGCCGAAGCCGATGTGTTCATCGAGTCGAGCAAGGGCGGCACCTGGGCCAAGAAGGGCCTCACCGACGAGGTCCTGTGGGCGGTCAACCCGAAGCTGGTCATCGTCCACGTCTCCGGCTTCGGCCAGACCGGCGTTCCCGAGATGGTCACCCGCGCCGCCTACGACCTCACCGTCATGGCGTACTCGGGCTACATGAGCCAGAACGGCACCCCCGAACAGCCGATGAACCCCGGACCGTACGCCGGTGACTACTTCAACTCGCTGATGATCCTCAGCTCGACCATGGCCGCGCTGCACAAGGTGGCCCGGACCGGACGCGGTGAGGCGATCGACGTCGCCATGTACGAGACGCTGCTCGCCATCGGCCAGTACTACCTGGTCGACTACCTGAACGCAGGTGTGGTCTGGCCGCGGCCCGGTCCACGCAACCAGAACCTGTGCGCGATCGGCGAGTACAAGTGCGCCGACGGCTTCATCGGCCTGTGCGTCTACGGGGTGACCCAGAACAAGTACCTGTTGGAGACCATCGGGCTCGGCGAGCTCTGGGGCACCGCCGACTACCCCGAGGACACCAGCGCGCTCTGGCTCTCCAGCCCGAAGGCGCAGCTCATCGAGACCAGGCTCGAGGAGTACCTGGCCACCCAGAAGGTCGCCGACGTCGAACGCGACTTCTCCGCCAACCGGATCGCTGCCCAGAAGGTGATGGAGTTCCCCGACCTGGTCGCCGAGCAGCACCTCACCGAACGCGGCGTGTGGCTCGACTGGCAGACCGCCGACGGCGAGCAGTTCAAGGGCCTCGGCGTCTTCCCGCGCTTCGGCCAGCACCCCGGCCAGGTGTGGCGGCCGATGCCCCACCAGGGCTACGACACCTCCGATGTGCTCGCCAGGCTCGGCTACTCACCCGCAGAGATCACCGGACTCATCGAATCCGGCGTCATCAAGCAATCCGTCTGAGGAAGGACCTCGCCATGCGAATCGTCGCCTGCTTCAAGGCAACTCCGGACGATGCCGACATCATCGTCGGCTCCGGCCGTTCACTGGACTTCACCCGCGCCCAACCGAAGGTCGGCAGCTACGACCTCAACGCCATCGAGGCGGCCCGTCGACTGGCCGACCAGGTCGGCGGTGAGGTGATCGGCCTCACCGTCGGCGGCGACGAGCTGGCCAACACCAAGCTCCGCAAGGACGCGCTCTCCCGCGGCCTCGACAGCCTGGTCATCGTCGCCGGCGGCCCGGGCGCCGACAGTTACCAGACCGCCTGCGCGCTCGCCGCAGCCCTCGGCGAGCTCGGCGGCTACGACCTGGTGATCCTCGGAGCCGGCAGCTCCGACCGCTACGCCCAGCAGGTCGGCAACCAGCTGGGTGCCCTGCTGGGGTTGCCGACCCTCAACCAGGTCAACAGCATCGCTGTGGACGGGGAACGGGTCCGCGTCGAACGGCTCCTCGAGGACGCCGAACAGGTGATCGAACTGGCCCTGCCGGCCGTGGTGAGCGTCACCTCGGGGATCAACGTCCCGCGGATCGCCGGGATGAAGGACATCCTCGCTGCCGGCAAGAAGCCGGTCACCGAGCAGCCGGCGACCCTGCCGGCCGCCTCGACCCGGCTGGTGTCGCTCCTGGCGCCGGAGCAGGTCGATCGCCGCCGGGTGACGGTTGAAGGCGCACCGGCCGACACCGCCGCGCAACTCGCCACCTTCCTCAAGTCCCTCTAAGGAGCAGCCCAATGTCCGACGTATGGATCCTCGCCCACGACCAGGCCACCGGGAACTCGCTGGCCCGTTCCGCCCGGGCGCTCGGCGACCGGGTGCTCGCGATCAGCATCGGGGCCGGCTGCCTCGCCTCCGCCGACCTGACGCTCGTCATCGAGACCGCCGGCCCACAGGTGCTGGCAGAGGCCTACGCCGCCCCGGTCGCAGAGCTGCTGCGGGCCCGGGGCGCGAAGCTGGTCGTCCTCGACTCCGGCGCCCAGAGCCGGCTGCTGGCCGGACAGGTCGCCGCCCTCCTCGGCGTCAGCCCAGTGAACGCTGCCGGCGTCACAGCGGG
>JADLEH010000078.1 GCA_020846255.1 Propionibacteriaceae bacterium | reverse complement strand
GCGCCGACGAAGGTGCCGATCACGTTGGAGGCGACACTCTCCCAGAAGGCGTTCATCGATCCCGTTCTACGAGGCCAGGGCCACATCCGCCCCCGCGGCCGCGACCGCCGGGGCAGATGTGGGCTCCCCTTCCGGCCCCCCCGGCGCCGCGGGTTCCGGCGGCGTCGCCAGGGCGATGGCCTCGGAGGTGGTCAGCTCACGGCCGCGGGCCTGCGCCGCAGCGAAAGCGGCAGCGTCCAGGTGCCGGGCCGCGTCGAGGTAGCGCTCGTGGAAGACGAACGCCGGCACCTCGTAGAGGCCGAGTCGTTGCCGCAGCGCCGCCGCAGCGCCGGACTGCAGGCCCGCGAGCTCCACCTGCCCGCGGGTCGCCGAGATCGCAGAGAGGCCTTCCAGGCCGTCGGCCACGCCACCCTCCATGCTGAGGCTGCCGGACAGCTCGACGCTCGCCCGGAACGTGGCCTCGGCCTCGTCGAGCCGGCCGGCGAACAGCTGCACCCGGCCGATGTGGTGGTCGGTGATCAGCGTGGCCAGCATGTCGGAGTGCTCCCTGGCCACCTGGCCGGCCCGCAGGTAGGCGTCGGCAGCGCGACCCTCCTCGCCGAGCACCGACTGCACCCGCCCCAGCCCGACCAGTGCCAGTGCCGCCCCCCAGGCGTCGTCGACTCCTTCGAACAACTCCACGGCGTGCGTGATGCCGGCCAGGCAGGCGTCGGCGTCCGCCCCGGGCAGGGAGATCCGGGTGAACGAGGCGCAAGCAGTGGCCAGCGCCTCACCGCTGATGTCGCCGGTGTCGGCGAACTGTCGGCCCGCCTCGTCGAAGACCGCTGCCACCTCCGCGGACGGGTTGTGCCACATGTCGATCCAGCTGACCAGGAAGTTGGCTACGGCCTGGGTGTGCTCCCCGGCTGCGGCCCGTTGCGAGGCGAGGAGCTCCTCCATCCACACCCGCACCTGACCGAAGTGGCCGCCGAACCACCAGAACACCAGCAGCGACCAGGTCAGGTCGGCGGCGTCGTCGGGGCGGCCCGACTCGATGCTGTAGTGGACGGCGTTGCGGAGGTTGGGCAGCTCCAGCTCCAGCCGTGCTGCCGTCTCCACCTGCCCGGCGCCGCTGAGCTGGGGCCGCAACCGCGCAGCCAGAGCCGTGTAGTAGCCGGCGTGCGCGGTCCGAAGCGCCTCGAGCTCGCCGAGCTCGTCGAGCCGCTGTTCGGCGAACTGGCGGACGGGGGCCGGCATCGCGAAGGCCGGCATGTCGGACTGGCTCTGCTGCCGCAGCAGCGAGTTGTCGACGAGAGCGGCCAGGCCCTCGAGTTCGCGCCCGGCCCACGGACGCTCGGTCCCCACCGCCTCCACCGCCTCGTAGGTGAAGCCGGGCGCGAACACCGACAGGTCGGTGAGCAGGTCGCGTTGCTCGGCGCTGAGCAGGTTGCAGCTCCACTCGATCGTGGCCTGCAGGGTCCGCTGGCGCTCCGGCACGTCCCGGGCCGCCGAGGCCAGGAGTTCGAGCGGCCGGTCCAGCCGTTGCAGGATGCTCTGCGGGGTCAGCGCCCGGACGCGGGCAGCCGCCAGCTCGATCGCGAGCGGGGAGCCCTCCAGTTGCTGGCAGATCCCGACAACGGCAGCGACGTTGGCCGAGGTGAGCTTGAAGCCGCTCTGCACCGCCCGCGCCCGCTCCACGAACAACTGGACGGCTTCACTGTGCAGCGCTTCCGGTACCGTCGGCTCCCGCTCGCTTCGCGGGGTGGCCAGGCCGCCGAGCTCGTACACCCGCTCGCCGCGGATCCGCAGCACGGCGCGACTGGTCACCAGGAACGTCGCGTCCGGCGCGGCGGCGTACAGCCGCACCAGGGCCGGGGCCGCGTCCACCAGCTGCTCGAAGTTGTCCAGCACGATCAGCACCCGGCGCTGGCCGAGGGCGATCGGCAGCCGCTCCTCGATGGGTGCCTCGCCACTCTCGCCGATGCCGAGAGCCTTGGCCAGGGATGGCAGCAGCAACTTGGGGTCGACGACGTTCTCCAGCGGCACGAACGCCACACCGTCGGCGAAGCGTGGACCGGCGCGTAGCGCGACCTCGATCGCGAGCCGGCTCTTGCCGATGCCGCCGGGGCCGACGATGGAGACGACCCGGGCATGCCGGTCGGCAACCATGGCGACCAGGTCGTCGATCTCGGTGGCGCGGCCGACGATCGGGGTGTAGGGCGGCGGCACCTGCTCGAAGACCGGGCTGTCCTCGGGAGCCACCACTGCCGGTGCGGGTTCGGAGACGGCCTGGAACCGTTCGGCGAGCAGCGTGGCCAGGTCCCTGACCAGGTGCTCGCGCAGCTCGTCCTCGGTGCTGAAGGTGACGTAGCTGGCGGTGTCGTCGCGCTGGATCCGCTTGATCAGCTCGGCCAGCCGTTCCTCCCGCGCGTCGCTGGCCTTGAGGTAGATCAGCTTCGGCATCTGCGGGTCGGCAAGGCGGTACTCGTCCTCGAGCCCCGAGATCTCCTCGCCGGGGGCGATCCAGCCGTAACGCTCCCAGTAGATGCCGACGAACACGTCGCTCTGCTCGAGGTAGGACCGGTAGAGCTTTCGCGGCGGATGCGGGCGCGCGCCGAGTTCGAACATGACCGGCGCCAGCCGGAGCCGCTCGATCGCGGCTCGGGCCGCGCGCCGTTCGGTAGCCAATTCGCCGAGGGTGGAGGAGACGAAGACTCGCAGCAGTTGGTCTGGCGTGCGGATCGGAGGTCCGCCCGGGGCGGGCTGAGCCATGCGGGCAATTCTGGAACGCCCGGTCAGCCAAGTCGAGGTCTGGTGGCCGACCGCGGCTCAGCACTCCTTCCACCCGGGGTTCCCCCGACCCGCCGGACGCGGTCGCCGTCCGACCGTCGGCCAGGGACAGCTGCCGGACGGGGGTCAGCCCGCGATGATCCGACGGATGGTCGCCACCGGCAGCTTCGGCCGGCGGTGCTCGTCACACAGGCCGTTGGCCTCCTGCCGGGTGTCGGTGAGCTGGGTGTAGCAGAAGCCGGCCAGGGGGGCGCTCTGCCGCACGGCGCCGACCAGAGCAGCGAGTTGGGCCTCGTAGGCTGCCTCGTCGTCAGCGCTGGAGTACCCCCAGGCCTCCCCGTCCGGCGTGGTGACGAAGGCGATGCCGCCGAACTCGCTGAGCATCACGGGTGCCTCCGGTGCCCAGCCCGGGTCGCAGGCGCGCATCCGGCGTCCGGCCGGTCCCAGGCCGGCGAGCGTTGCCCGCAGGGCGTCCTCACCGGCGTAACGGGCCCGGAGCTGGTCGGGGGAGTCGGTGTAGTCGTGGATGGTGACGATGTCTGAGGAGGTGTGTTCCCAGCCGTCGTTGCTGATCACCGGCCGGGTCGGGTCGAGGGCCCGGGTCAGGTCGGCAAGTGAGCGGGCGAAGGCCTGTTGGGCGGGATCGTGCGCGATGTGCTGCACCCCCCACGACTCGTTCAACGGAACCCAGGTGATGATGCAGGGATGGGAGCGGTCGCGCTCGACCATCTCGGCCCACTCGGCACTCAGCCTTGCGGCCGCGCGGGGGGAGTACTCATAGGGTGCCCCGCCCTCCGCCCAGACCGCCAGCCCGAGGCGGTCGCACCAGAACAGGAAGCGGGGATCCTCGGCCTTCTGGTGGACGCGGACCGAGTTGAAGCCGAGCGACTTGATCAGCTCGACCTCCTCGCGCAGTGCATCAGCCGAGGGTGCAGCCAGGTGGGTGGCCGGCCAGTAGCCCTGCGCGAGCACGGAGCGCAGGGGGTAGGGGCGGTCGTTCAGCAGGAACTGCCGGTGCCCGACAGTCGCCGAGCGCAGTCCCAGGTAGGAGCCGACCTCGTCGACGGTGCCGTCCGCCGCCTCCACGACGACCTCGGCATCGATCAGGGCCGGGTGTTCCGGCGACCACAGCAGGTCTTCGTGGTCCTGGCCGTTGCGCTGTCCCGGGATGGCCAGGATCACCTCGATGCGGTCGGACTCGAAGTCCACCTCGCCGGCGGCGAGCGGCCGGCCGGCGTGGCTGAGGGCAACCCGCACGCGGCCGGCGCCCGAGGGCCGCCGGGAGAGCCGGATGGTGGCCGTTGCCGTGGCGCGGGAGAGGTCGCAGTCCCAGCTGAGGGTCTGGACGTGCAGGGCAGGGACGGCCTCGAGCCACACCGACTGCCAGATGCCGCTGGTGCGCTCGTACCAGACCGCGTGCGGTTCCAGTCGCCAGTCCTGCTTGCCGCGCGCGGCCTCGGCGTCGACCGGGTCGTCGAAGCAGCGGACCACGATCCGGTGGTTGTCGGCGGCGCCGTCGAGGCTGTCGGTGACATCGAGCGTGAACGGCGTCTGGCCGCCCCGGTGCGAACCCGCGAAGGTGCCGTCAACCCAGACCATTGCCTCGTAGTCGACCGCGCCGAAGTGGAGCAGGTACCTCCCGGCCGGGCCGGCGGCGGCCAACTGGGCACTGCTGAGGTCGCGCTGGTACCACAGCACCGGGTGTGCGCCGGTGTCGCCGATGCCCGAGGCGGGCGATTCCGGCGGGAAGGGCACCTGGATGCAGCGGTCGAACCCGGCGGTGCGCTCCCAGTGCTGGCCCAGCCCCAGGTCGTCGTCGTCGTAGGCGAATCCCCACTCACCGTCGAGGTTCACCCAGGCGGGGCGGACGAGCTGTGGCCGCGGGTAGGCCTGCTCGCTCACTGCAGTGGCGGCCCGCGCGGCGGAGAGGATCTCGTTCATCGTTGACAGCTCGTTCCTCACGGGTTGGGTGATCAGGATCTGTCGATGAGCGTATTGCAACGACGCAAGGACGGCAATGCCCGTTCAGGCGCCGCCGGTGGAATCGCGGACGACCAGGTCGTAGCCGACCTCGATCTCCTGGCCGTCGCCGCCCTGCCCGCTGATGCGCGCCACCCGGCGCTCCACCGCGATCCTGGCGATGGCGTCCTTGTCCGGACGCACGGTGGTGAGCGTCGGCGCCGAGAACTGGCCCTCCTCGATGTCGTCGAAGCCGACCACGGCGACATCCTCGGGAATGCGGACGGAGCGCTCACGCAACGCTCGCATGGCACCGATCGCCATCGTGTCGTTGAAGCAGAAGACCGCGTCCACCGGCCGGCCGAGGTCGAGGATCTCCTGCATGGCCCGGTAGCCGGCGGCGCGGGTGTAGGTGTCCGAGGGGCGCAACAGGTCGGGGTGGGCGGTCAGGCCGGCCTCGGCGAGGGCGAGCATCGCCCCCTGCAGCCGCAGTCGCGCCGACTGGCCCGACGGGATGTCCTGGGTGCCGATGACGGCGACGTGCCGGCGGCCCCTTGCGATCAGGTGTTCGGTGGCGGTCCTTGCCGCAGCGACGTTGTCGATGTGCACATGGTCGGCGGACGAGGCGATGGCGCGCTCGCCGAGCAGCACGATCGGGCGGGCCGCGTGTTCGGGGATGTCGGCAGAGGTCAGCGTGAGCGGGTTCAGGATCAGGCCGTCGAACATGGTTCGCCCGGGCTGGCCGGAGAGGAGGTCGAGCTCGCGGTCGCGGTCGGCGTCCGTCTGGTCGAGGACCACCGTGTAACCGGCTGCGGTGGCGTGGCGCACCACGGCCCGCGCCAGCTCCGCGAAGTAGGGCTGGTCGAGGGCCGGCACCACCAGTGCCAGCAGGCCCGTGCGCCCGGTCCGGAGTGAGCGGGCAGCGGCGTTGGGTCGGTAGCCGAGGGCGTCGATCGCCCGCTGCACCCGCTGCCGCGTCTCCGGCGCGACGTAATGGAAGCCGTTGACGACATTCGACACGGTGCGCACCGAGACTCCGGACATCTCGGCGACCTGCTTCAGGTTCACCGCCATGAGATCCCTCCAAATCATCTGAGAACCAGACCTTGCATCGATGCAAGAGTCCGTGCAGACTGTTACTCGCGTTGCAAGAGTCAGGGTGACTCTAGCAAGCAGGGACTTTCTTCTTCACATACGCAAGGAGGCAATCGTGAGGATTACCCGATGGGTCAGGGTCGCCGTGGCCGGGGCTCTCGCCCTGGGCATGACGGCCTGTGCTGGTCAGGGGGCGCAGCAGCAGCAGACGGCAGCTAGCGCCAGCGGGCCGGTCACACTCCAGTTCTGGCACGGCATGACCGGTCCGGACGGCCCAGCCGTTCAGGAGGTCATCGACCAGTTCAACAAGTCGCAGTCCGACATTGTGATCAAGCCGAACATCATGCCCTGGGACCAGCTCTACCAGAAGCTGTTGACCTCGGTGACCTCTGCCGACGGACCGCAGATCATCGCGATGGACGCCTCCCGGGTGCCGCAGTACGCATCGAAGGGCGCCCTGGCGCCGACAGACGACTTCTTCGCTGACACCACCTTCATGGACACCTCGGTGCTGCCCGCGGCAGCGGTCAACGCCGCCAAGTTCAGCGGCACCAACTACGGCGTCCCGTTCAACCTGGCGCCGATGATGCTGTACTACAACAAGGGCATGTTCAAGGCCGCCGGCCTCGACCCGGAGAAGCCCCCGACCACCTGGGACGAGTTCGCCGCGATGGCCGGCAAGCTGACCGTCGACAAGAACGGCGACGGCAAGCCGGAGCAGTACGCGATCGCCCTGGCCGATCACGAGACCGTGCCGATGTACCAGCCGTTCATGTGGAACAACGGGGGCGGAGTCGTCTCCGAGGACGCCAAGACCTCGACCCTCGGCGAACCGGCATCCCTGGAGGCGCTCAACTTCTGGGTCAAGCAGGTCCGGGACAACAAGGTGTCGCCGATCGGCCTCGCCGGGGCGGATGCCGACAAGCTGTTCCAGACCGAGAAGGCTGCGATGGAGATCGTCGGTCCCTGGATGACGAACGGCTTCACCGAAGCCGGCATCGACTTCGGGCTGGCTCGCCCCTTCGCCGGCCCGACCGGCCAGGACACCCTCATGAACGTGGTGTCGCTCACGCTCAACGCCAAGATCTCCGACGCGGAGAAGAAGGCCGCCTACACCTTCTTCAGCTACTGGAACTCGGCTGAGAGCCAGGTCACCTGGGCCGACGGCTCGGGCTTCCCGCCCACGCGCACCGACATTCCCGCCGACAAGCTGGCGAACAAGTTCTCCGCCGAGTTCGGCAACAAGGAACTGCTCGACAACTCGCAGGTCTACCTCGCCGGGGTGCCGAACGCCGGCACCATCACCGACGACGTCTTCTACCCTGCGTTGCAGAAGGTCCTCAACGGCAAGGGCAGCGTCGAGGATGTGTTCGGCAAGGCAGCCAAGGATGTCCAGGCGCAGATCGACAAGGGCTGAGGCCCGTTCTTGACGGGGGGCCGGTCCGCCAGCCGGCCCCCTTGTCGCTGAGGGAAGTGAGCATGACGCAATCAACCACCACCACCCGCGCTGACCGGCAGCCACGGCAGCGGAGGCGGGTCAACGTCGCCCGCGTCCGGCGGGAGCGCACGGCCTGGCTGTTCATGGCGCCCTCGATCCTGATCATCGGCGCCTTCATGCTCTGGCCGCTCCTGCAGTCGGCCTACCTCTCGTTCACCCAGTACAACCGGATCCAGCCGGCCCGGTGGGTCGGAGCGCGCAACTACGTCGAGCTGGTCCAGGACGAGCAGGTGTGGAACGCGCTGGGTAACACGGCCTGGTACGCGGTCGTCGTCACCCCGGTGACAGTCGTGCTGGCGCTGCTGTTCGCCATCTTCCTGAACCGGCCGATGGTCGGGCGCGAGTTCGTGCGCACGGCGATCTTCATGCCGTTCATCGTGTCGATGGCGATCATCTCCTTCGCCTGGTCCTTCCTGCTGGACGCCAACATCGGCCTGGTGACCTACTGGCTGAGCAAGGTGGGCTTCGTCACCGAGCAGGGCTGGCTGACCGACCCGCAGCTGGCGATGCCGGCAGTGATGGTCGTCGGCGTCTGGAAGTCGGTGGGCTTCTACATGGTGATGTACCTCGCCGGCCTGCAGTCCATCCCGACCGAGCTCTACGAGGCGGCGACGGTGGACGGCGCCGGAGCGTGGAACCGGTTCCGGCACATCACCTGGCCGCTGCTGGCCAACCAGACCATGCTCGTCTCGATCATGGCCGCGATCGCCACCATCCAGGTCTTCGACCAGATCTACGTGATGACGCGCGGCGGACCCTTCTTCTCTACCGAGACGCTGGTGATGCTGATCTACCGGGTCGGCTTCCAGGACCTCCAGCTCGGCTACGGCTCGGCCGTTTCCTGGGTGCTGATGATCCTGGTCTTCGCGCTCTCCATGCTGCAGTTCGGCTACTTCCGGAAGCGGGCGGTGACCTACTGATGTCCCAGGCCACACTGCGCGCCCGCCGCGCCACGCCGGACTTCGTGCACCGGCTGCTGCTCGGGATCGGGGGGATCCTGCTGGGTCTGGCGATCCTGCTGCCGATCATCTGGATGGTCCTGACAGCGTTCAAGCCCGAGGTCGACATCGTCTCGTACCCGCCCAGCCTGTTGCCGCGTGCGCTCACCCTCGAGCACTTCGTGGACATCTGGGACTCGATCCCGTTCGCCCGGCTCTACCTGAACACGATCATCTTCGCCGGCGGCGTCACGATCTTCTCGCTGCTGTTCGACTCCATGACCGGCTACGCGCTGGCCCGGCTCGAGTTCCGCGGCAAGAACGTGGTGTTCGTGCTCATCATGATCCTGCTGATGGTTCCCTTCCAGGTGACCCTGATCCCGTTGTACGACCTGCTGGACAGCGTCGGGCTGGCCGGGACGATGCCCGGCATGATCGTCCCCCGGATGACCAACGCCTTCGGCATCTTCTTCATGCGCCAGTTCTACCTGTCGCTCCCCAGGGACCTCGAGGAGGCCGCCCGGGTGGACGGGGCCTCGGAGTGGCGGATCTTCAGCCGCATCATCACCCCACTGGCGAAGCCGGCGCTGCTGACCCTCGGCCTGTTCCACTTCCAGTACAACTGGAACGACCTGCTGTGGCCGCTGATCATGTCCAAGGACATCGAGAGCGCCACCCTTCCGGCCGGGCTGTCCATGTTCGTCGGCCAGCACGTCGTCGAGTACGGCCTGCTGATGGCCGGCTCGGTGCTCGCCCTTGCGCCGGTGGTGGTCTTCTTCCTGATCATCCAGAAGTCGTTCGTGGCGGGCATCGCCACGACCGGAATGAAGTGAAAGGCGGACACGTGCCGGCAGCGAAAGGCCCCACCTGGTTCCAGGACGGCCACTTCCACTACGGAGTGGGCATCGAGGACACGTTCATCCCGCAGGAGCGCCCCGGGCACCGCAAGCTCGACCTGTACGAACTGACCCAGCACTACGAGAACTGGCGCACCGACCTCGCGCTGGCTGCGGACTCCGGCGCCGAGCTGATCCGCTGGGGGATCCCCTGGTACCTGACCGAGGCCGCCGACGGCCGCTTCGATTTCCGCTGGGTGGACCAGGTGGCCGCCGAACTCGACCGGCTCGGCCTGCGCTGCGTCGTCGACCTGATGCACTACGGCACGCCGCTGTGGCTGGAGAACTCCTTCCTCGACCCGAGGTACCCGGAACTGGTGGCCCGGTATGCCGGGGAGGTGGCCGGACGGTACCGCGGGGTCTTCAGCGACTACACCCCGCTGAACGAGCCGATGGTCAACGCCGAATGGTGCGGGTACCGGGGGGCCTGGCCGCCCTACCTGACCGGCGACAGCGGCTTCGTGCGGCTCGCCATGATCCTGGTCGACGGGATGCGCCGCACCACGGCAGCGATCAGGGCCGCGGACCCGGACGCGACGATCGTGCACGTCGACGCCGGCTTCCAGTGGGCCGGCGACCTGGGTCCCGACCGGCCAAAGGCATTCCTGGACGAGTGGCGGTTCGTCATGACCGAACTCCTGCTGGGCAGGGTCGGGCCGGAGCACGTGATGCGGCCGTACCTGACCACCAACGGCGCTCGCGAGGACCAGCTGGCCGAGTTCGCCGCCCAGCCCGTGCGTCCGGACGTGCTGGGGATCAACTACTACCCGGGCTTCACCCGGCAGGGTTACGACCCCGGCACCGGGAGGACCTACCCGGTCGAGGCCGGCCAGCTGGGCCTGCTGGAGCATGTCCGCGGCTACCACGCCAGGTACGGACTGCCTCTGGCGATCACCGAGACGTCCCGCCCGTCGGCCGATCCGGCGGACAAGATCGCTTGGCTGGACGAGCTGGCCGCGGCCGTGGCCCAGCTCCGGAACGAGGGTGTCGACCTGGTCGCAGCTTTCTGGTTCCCGATGCTGGACATGTTCGAGTGGGAGTACCGCTTCGACACCCGCCCACTCGACGACTTCCACATCCGGTTCGGCCTCGTCGACCTGGTCCGGGGGCCAGACAACCGGCTGGCCCGGGTCCCGAACCCCTCCTTCGCGCACTTCCAGGAGCTGGTCAAGCGCGCCGGCCAGTCCTGACCGCGGTCGCCAGGGCCCGGAGCCCTGGGGGTTGCGGAGCCGGGCTCCCCTCGGCTCGTCGGATGCCGCCGAGCCGGGGCGCACCAATTGCCCACAGACCTGCACCGGACAAGGACTTACGCTCCTGACATCGGAACACCGTGCGCGAACGGGCAGCCATGGGCAATCAGAACCGGAACGACTACCTCCCACAGATCGTGATCGGGATCGTGGTCACGGTGGTGGGCGGTCTGGTGCTCTCCTTCGTTCAGGGCTGGCTCACCTGGCCGCCGGTGGGGCCATCCCCGTCCCGGTCCTCGGAAGGCACGTCGATGCCGCAGCCGCCGGGGGGTCTTCCTGGACAAGCTCTCCGGCCCAGCCGGCACGACGGTCCACGTCAGCGGCGAAGGCTTCGCGGCGGGGGAGACCATCACCATCCGGTTCCACACCGACGTGTGTGCCGAGACCACAGCGGATGACTCCGGTGCCTTCTCCGAAGTGAGTTGCACGGTTCCCGAGGACTGGCAGTTCAAGATGCAGGCGAGCATCACCGCCTCCGGCACCAGTTCCATCCGTTCGGGGCAGGCCGCGTTCCGGGTGACCTAGGGCCGGCGGGATCCGGGGGGCTGCCTTAGGCGGAGCCGCTCACCAGCCGCTGCGGGTCGGTGAGTGACCCTGGCGGGCATCATCGGGCATCGCCAGGTCCGCCCGGACGCCGAGGAGCCGGATCGGTCGGTCGGGCTCGATCCTCTCGGCCAGCTCCAGCACCTTCGCGCTCACGTCGTCGCGGTCGGACGTGGCCGGGATCCTCCTGGTGAAGTTCCTGGTGACGAACGGGGCGTAGCGCACCTTCAGCCCGATGCCGACCACCGGTCGCCCGTCCGCAGCCACGTCGTCCAGCACCTGGGTGAGCAGTTCGCGGACGGCTTCGGTGACCCGGGCGGGGTCGACGAGGTCCTGCTGGAAGGTGGTCTCCCGACTGTGTCCCCGCGGCACCCAGGGGGTGTCGTCCACGACCGTCGCGCCCGCGCCGCGTCCGAGCTGGGCGTACCAGGGGCCCATCGTCGGGCCGAACTCGGCCACCAGGGCGCCCGGTTCGGCTGCGGCCAGCTCCGCGACCGTGCGGACGCCGAGACCCGCCAGGCGCCTGGAGATCTTCGTGCCGACCCCCCACAGGTCGATGGTGGGGCGGGTGCCCATCACCTCGAGCCAGTT
>JADLEH010000077.1 GCA_020846255.1 Propionibacteriaceae bacterium | reverse complement strand
GTCAGCGCGACCACGGCAGCGCCGTGCTCGCGGACCAGCGGCATGGCCTTCGCGAAGCGCGAGTCCGGCCCGTCGCCGTCCTCGTAGTTCACCGAGTTGATCGCGCAGCGCCCGCCGAGCCGTTCCAGGCCGGCCTGGAGCACCGGTGCCTCGGTGGAGTCGAGCATGATCGGCAGCGCCACCCCGGTGCCCAGCCGGGAGGCCAGCTCGGCCATGTCGGCCACGCCGTCGCGGCCGACGTAGTCGACGCACAGGTCGAGCAGGTGGGCACCGTCGCGGCTCTGCTGCTTGGCGATGTCGAGGCAGTCGGCCCAGTTCCCGGCGAGCATGGCGTCCCGGAAGGCCCGGGAGCCGTTCGCGTTGGTTCGCTCACCGATCGAGAGGTAGGTGAGGTCCTGCCGCAGCGGGACGTCGGCATAGAGGGACGACAGCGCCGAGGTGTGCACCGGCTCCCGCTTGCCCGGAGCCAGCCCCGCGACTGCCGCGGCCAGGCGGGCGATGTGCTCGGGGGTGGTTCCGCAGCACCCGCCGACCAGGTTCAGGCCGAACTCCGAGGTGAACTGCGAGAGGTAGCCGACGAACTCCTCCGGCCCCATCGGGTAGACCGCACCGGCCGGACCTAGTTCGGGAAGACCGGCATTGGGCATGCAGACCAGGCCGACCCGCGCATTGCGCGACAGGTGCCGCAGGTGCTCGCTCATCTCGGTCGGCCCGGTGCCGCAGTTCAGCCCGATCGCGTCAATTCCCAGTGGCTCCAGGGCGGTCAGGGCCGCACCGATCTCACTGCCCAGCAGCATGGTGCCGGCCGTTTCGACGGTCACGTTGACGAAGATCGGCAGGTCGGCGCCGCTGGCCTCGCGCGCCCGGCGGGCGCCGTTGACGGCAGCCTTCGCCTGCAACAGGTCCTGGCAGGTCTCGATCTGGAAACCGTCGACCCCGCCGGCGATCATGGCCTCGGCCTGCTGCTGGTAGGCGTCCCGGAGGCGGGCGTACCCGATGTGGCCCAGGCTCGGCAGCTTCGTGCCCGGGCCCATGCTGCCAAGGACGAAGCGCTGGCGTTCCGGGGTGCTGGCGGCGTCGGCCGCAGCCCGCGCGAGCCTGGCCCCGGCCCCGGCGAGTTCGGTGATCCGCTCCGCGGCGTCGTACTCGGCCAGCGCTGCAAGGTTCGCACCGAAGGTGTTGGTCTCGATGCAGTCGGCACCAGCTGCCAGATAGGCGGCATGGATGGCTGAGACCACGTCGGGGCGGGAGACGTTCAGCACCTCGTTGCAGCCCTCGAGACCTTCGAAGTCCGCAAGCGTCAGGTCGTAGCCCTGGAGCATCGTCCCCATGCCCCCGTCCGCCACGAGTACACGGGTGGCAAGGGCCGAGCGGAGATCGCGGGTCATGGGGAGCAGAATAGGCGAGTCCGCCTACAGTGGTCGCCATGGCAGAGGCTCGTGGGCTCAGGGGGCTC
The DNA here is from genome assembly GCA_020846255.1 of Propionibacteriaceae bacterium. Lineage (GTDB taxonomy): Bacteria > Actinomycetota > Actinomycetes > Propionibacteriales > Propionibacteriaceae > Propionicimonas. The sequence continues at coordinate 14,593 of JADLEH010000077.1, read as the reverse complement.
CGCAACCCGGTGGTCATCGCCGGGTTCGGCGGCTGGAACGACGCCGGTGAGGCGGCCAGCGGAGTGATCGACCACCTGGTCGACCAGTACCGGGCCGAGTTGTCGTTCGCGATCGACCCGGAGGAGTTCTACGACTTCCAGGTGAACCGGCCGACGACCCGATTGGTCGACGGCCAGCGGATCGTGGAATGGCCGACCACGGAGGTCCTGGTGGCCAGCCTGCCCGAACGTGACCTGGTGTTGATCGGCGGACCCGAACCCAACTACCGCTGGCAGGAGTACGTCAACCGCCTGCTGTCGATGCTGCGTTCGGTGAAGCCCGAACTGGTGGTGCTGCTCGGCGCGCTGCTCACCGACGCCCCCCACACCCGCCCGGTGCCGGTCACCGGCACGGCCAGCTCCCAGTCCCTGGCCGACCAGCTCGGGCTTGAGCTGTCCGACTACGAGGGTCCGACCGGGATCGTCGGCGTGCTGGCCTACGAGTGCGCCCAGGCCGGGATGTCGGTGGTCTCGATGTGGGCCTCGGTGCCGCACTACGTCGCCGAACCGCCCAACCCGAAGGGGACGCTGGCGCTGCTCACCCGCCTGGAGGACATCCTCAACCTGCCCCTGGATCCGGGCGACCTCTCCGCAGAGGCCGACCAGTGGGTCGAGCAGGTGAACGAGCTGGTCTCCGACGATCCGGACATCTCCAGCTACATCAATGCCCTCGAGGAGCGCCGCGACGAGGCGACCCCCACCCCGAGCGGCGAGGTGATCGCTGCAGAGTTCGAGCGTTACCTCAGGCGTCGCGACCGGCGCCGGGGCTGAGGTTCAGGAACCGGACCCGGCTGGGCGCCGGTCAGCGCTCGGCCGCTCGCACGGCCGTGGCCTTCAGCGACCGGACCATGGCGTCGGGGTCCTCGGCACTGAACACGGCGGAGCCGGCGACGAAGGTGTCCGCGCCCGCCTCGACGCAGCGCTCGATCGTCTGCGGGCTGATCCCACCGTCCACCTGGAGCCAGATGTCCCCGCCGTGGGCGTCGAGCAGCGCCCTGGTCCGACGCAGCTTCGGCAGGACCACGTCGAGGAACGACTGGCCACCGAAACCGGGCTCGACCGTCATCAGCAACACCATGTCGAGTTCGCCGAGCAGGTCGGCGTAGGGCTCGATCGGGGTGGCCGGTCGCAGCGCCATCGCCGCCCGGGCACCCAGCGCGCGCAGCTCCCTTGCCAGCTTCACCGGGGCGTCGGAGGCTTCGATGTGGAACGTGACCGACTCGGCGCCGGCTTCGGCGTAACCGGGCGCCCAGCGGTCCACCTCAGCGATCATCAGGTGGATGTCCAGCGCCTTGTCGGTCCCGGCCCGGACGCTCTCGACCATGGGCAGGCCGAAGGTCAGGTTGGGCACGAACCGGTTGTCCATCACGTCGAGGTGGACGGCGTCAGCGCTCGGGATCCGGGCGATCTCGGCGCTCAGGTCGGCCAGGTTGGCGTTCAGGATGCTTGGCGTGATTCGGATCCCCACGACCCTCACCCTAGAGGAACGGCGACGGCTGCAGGCGACGATCAGCCGTCCGGGCGCTCACTCCTCGCGTTGCAGCAGGGCGAGGAACATGGCGTCGGTGCCGTGCCGGTGCGGCCACAGCTGGACGAAGTCCCCGCGGGCCGCGTCCGGGACCTCCGGGAGGTACTCGGTCGCAGGGAGCACCCGCACCCCGGTCGCGGTCGCCAGCACCTCCGTGGTCTCAGCCGGATGCGGTGAACAGGTGACGTAGGCCACCACTCCCCCGGGCTTCAGCGAACTGATGGCCGTCGCGAGCAGTCGGCGTTGCAGCGCCACCAGGCCGGGCAGTTCACCGGGCTGACGACGCCACCGGCTCTCCGGACGCCGGCGGAGCGCGCCCAGACCGGTGCACGGCACGTCGGCCAGCACCCTCGCGAAGGAGCCCTCCCGCCACGCCGGCCTGGTGCCGTCGGCCACGAGGGTCACCGGCCGACCGGGCTCTGGCTAGGCGCGCAGGTTCTCGGCGACCAGCCGGGCCCGGTGCGGTTGCAGTTCCGCAGCCACCAGCACTTCGCCGGACTGCCTGGCGAGACCTGCCAGCAAGGCGGACTTCCCGCCCGGCCCGGCGCAGAGGTCCAGCCAGGGACCCGCCGGCGCAGCCGCGCGGGCCATGGCGAGGGAGACCAGTTGGGAACCCTCGTCCTGGACGCCGGCCCGGCCCTGGCGGACTGCGGCCACAGCGCCCGGGTCACCGTCGAGGTAGGCCCCGAAGGGCGACCAGCGCGTCGGGGTACCGCCGAGCTCGGACCGCTCGGCAAGCCCGGGCCGGACCACAAGGCAGGGCTGCGGGGCCACGTTGTCCGCAGCCAGGGCCGGCGCCAGCTCGGCCTCGGGCAGCACTGCGGCCCAGGCGTCGACGATCCAGCGCGGGTGGTGCTCGGCGAGGGCGAGCCGGCCGAGTTCATCCTTGCCTTCCGCCAGCTCCTCCAGCCAGCCCGACCAGTCGCGCTCGCCCACCCGGCGGAGGATGGCGTTGACCAGCCCGGCGACACGCTCGCCGACTTCGAGGGCGGCCAGGTCCACGGTTGCCGAGATCGCGGCATGGGGTGGCACCCGCATGGCGAGTAGCTGGTGGGTGCCGAGTCGGAGCAGGTCGATGACAGCGGGCTGCAGGCTCTTCAGTTCCCGGCCCGAGGCACGTTCGACGATCCGGTCGTAACTGCCGAGGGCGCGGCAGGTGCCGGAGACCAGTTCGGTGGCGAAGGCTGCGTCCGTCTGGGTCAGCCCCTCCCGCTGCTTGGCCAGCTCCAGGTTGGCGTAGGCCCCGTTACCCCAGACCGCGCGCATCACCTTGAAGGCGACGGTCCGGGCCGGGTCGCGGCGACGTGCCGGGCGGCTCACTGGAAGCGTCCCGGGCCGCGCAGCCCGCGGCCCCAGTCGGCGGCGGCGACGACCCGCTTGCCGGCCGGCTGCACCTGGAGCAGTTCCAGCAGCCCGGCGCCGGTGCCGACCAGCACCGAACGCTTCCCGGCCCGCAGCTCGCCGGGAGACAGGTCCTCGCCGTCGGCGGGGACGGCCAGCAGCACCCGGAGGCGTTCGCCGGCGAGCTCGGTCCAGGCCACTGGCGAAGGGTTGTTGGCCCGCACCTGGCGGGAGATCTCCAGGGCCGGACGGGTCCAGTCGATCCGGGCTCCGGCCACTGTCAGCTTCGGGGCAAGGGTGATGCCGGCCTCTGGTTGGGGCAGCGCAGTAACGGTGCCGGCCGCAAGGCGGTCAAGGGTAGTGGCCAGCAGCCCTGCACCCAGTTCCTGAAGCGCGGCAAGGGCTTCGCCGGTGGTCTCGGCCGCTCCCAGGACGTATTCGGACGTGGCCAGCACCGGCCCGGCGTCGAGCCCCTCGACCAGCTCGAACACCGTCACCCCGGTGACCGGGTCGCCGGCGAGGATGGCGTGCTGGACGGGCGCAGCCCCGCGCCAACGCGGCAGCAGCGAGAAGTGCACGTTCACCCAGCCGTTGGGGGGTACTGCGAGCAACGTCCGCGGGATCAGGCCGCCGTAGGCAACCACCGGGCAACAGTCGGGAGCCAGTTCGCCGAGCCTGGCCGCCAGGGCCGGGTCGCCGGGTCGGGCCGGTCGCAGCACTTCGATGTCGTGTTCTGCGGCCAGCTGTGCCACCGGGCTGGGCACCGCCCGGGAGCTCCGGCCCTGTGGCGCGTCCGGACGGGTGATGACCGCAGCCACCTCGTGGTTGCCACGCTCGAGCAGGCGGGCCAGGGTGTCCGCGGCCACCTGTGGGGTTCCGGCGAAGACCAGGCGCATGGGGGGCAGCCTATTGGAGTCGCGGCACAAGGGAGCCATCGGCAGGCTCCCGCAGGCGCAGCGCCAGTTCCCTTGTCGCCAGCTCGAGGTCCAGTTCGGCGACCAGGAGGCCTTCGGTGCCGTGCGGCTGGAAGGCATGCAGGACCCCGTCGGGGCGGGCGACGGCTGAAGTGGTGGGGGCTCCGTCAGCGGCGAAGTTGATCGTCGCGAACCAGCACGTGTTCTCCGCCGCCCGGCACAGGACTGCAGCCTCGTGGAAGCTGTTGCCGGACTCGGCGTAGCCGCGCGGCTGGAAGCCATCCGGTTCGGCCGGCGAGTAGTGCGGATGGATGACCAGTTGCGCTCCCCTGAGCACAGCCCTGCGCACGGTCTCCGGGTAGCGCCAGCCCTCGTGGCAGATCACCACCCCGAAGGTCAGGTTCCCGACGGTGAACACCTCGCGGTGCGCCCCGGGCACGTAGAGGTGGTCCTCGGACGGGTCCAGCTGAACCTTGTCCTGCCAGCCCAGGCGTTCACCGTCAGGCCCGATCACCAGGACGGTGATTCGCAGGGCCCCGTCGACGAACCGCTCAGTGCCCAACGCCACCGCGATCCCCGCGCTCGCGGCCGCGGCTGCGATCTCGGCGTGAGCTGCCTCCAGCCACCCGGGCGCGGCCGGGGGCACCGGAGCCCCCAGGGCCCGGTACCCGGGCACGAAGCACTCGGGGAAGCAGACGAGGTCGGCTCCGGCCGCTGCCGCGGCCGCGATGGCGGCAACCGTGGCTGCCACCGCTGCATCCGGGGACTCCGGAAACGACAGGTTCGCCAGGGCGATCCGGGCTGTGGGCATGGCGGCACTCTAGCCAGTCAGCCCAGCACCTGCGGATCCACCCGCACCCGGATCGGCGCCTCCTTCTTCGCAGCCCGCACCGACAGCATGGCCCGCAGCCTGCCGACAAGTTCGGCAGCCTCGCCCAGCGGGCAGCGCAGGGTCACCCGGGCCAGCGGGTCCGGTCCGTCCGCCGGGACCTCGAAGGGGCCGAGGACCTGGGTGGTTGCCGGCAGTTCGACAGCGGCAAGGGCAGCGGTCACGGCCGCCGGGGCGCCCTCGATGGTCAGCAGCTTCACGGCGGGTGGGAAGCCGGCCGCGGCCCGGTCGGCGAGCTCACGCTCGGCGTAGCCGACCGGATCGAGCCGGACCAGCGCCTGCACCTCGCGGATCCCGGCGTCCGCGACCACCATCACCGTGCCGCCCTCGGCAGCGGGCCGCACCTGGGCGGTCACAGCCAGCCAGCGTCGCAAGGCCTCCTCGCCGGCCCGCAGGTCGGCGCGCCCCACCATCAGTTCGCCGTCCAGCAGGACGGCTGCGGCGTAGCCACCGACCGCCGCGGGTGCGGCCCCCGGGGTGGCCAGGACCAGGACGGGTGCCGAACCGACTCCCGCCAGGGGGTGGTCGGCGCTGGCCTGCAGCACAGCGGTCCCGGGGAAGGCCTTCCCGAACTCCTCCGCGGTGCGGGCCACCCCGACCACCGGCGTCCGCAGGCGGGTCCCGCCGCACTCGGAGCACGACCATCGGCGCAGCAACGGCCCGCACCACCGGCAGGCCGGCCCGGAGCCGCCGGCGTCGTTCAGCGCCTGGCCACAGTTCGGGCACCGTGCCGCGGTCCGGCAGTTCGCGCAGACCAGGACGGGCAGGTAGCCGGCCCGTGGCACCTGGATCAGGACGGGACCGGCGGCCAGCCCCGCCCGGACCACCGTGAACGCGTCGTGCGGCAGCCTGGCCGCACCGGCGTGCGGATCCCGGTGGCTGTCCGCCGCGGAACTGCGGACGGCTGCTGCGAGCCGACGGGTGTCGTTGGGCGCCAACTGGATGGTGCCGAGCCACGAGCGGACCACCAACTGCTGCACCTCCGCGGTCCGGGCGTGGGCTGCCAGCAGCAGTCCGCAGCCGGCCAGGTGCGCCCGCATGGCGGCCACCTCCCGCGCGTGCCAGTACGGCGCGTGGGGTTCGGACCAGGCGTCGTTCCCGTCGTCCCAGAGCGCGATCAGCCCGAGTTCCCTGACCGGCGCGAAGACGGCGGCCCGGGTTCCGAGGACCAGCCGGACGCTGCCGCGGCTGACCGCGAGGAAGTTGCGGTACCTGGCCGCCGGGCCGGCGTCTGCGGCGAGGACGGCGAAGGACCCCCGGCCGTACCTGGCGGTGGCGGCCTCGCTGAGCTGCGACAGGTGCCTGGCGTCCGGGACGAGGAGCAGCGCTCCCCTACCTGCCACAAGGGTGGCGGCGGCCGCCTCGACGAAGCCGGCCGCCCAGTCCCCGGCCGGCGAAGGGGTTGGCAGAACCGTCCACGCCGCCCGCGGACGACCGCCGGCGGCAAGGGCGTCCAGGAAACCGGCCGAACCCGGATAGCTGGTGAGCGGGCCGGACCGGTCGGCCAGCAGGGGCTCCGGGTGCTCGGCGACCCTGGCCTTCTCGGTGGCGGCGTGGCGGGGCGGGACCGCAGCCCTGACGACGTCGGCGAAGCTGCCGGCGTAGTGGTCGGCGACCGCCCGGACGAGCGCGGTCACCTCCTCGGTGAGCACCGGTTCCGGCGAGACCACCTTGTGGAGGTCGGCGAGGCCGGCGCGCTCCCCCGGCTCGGCGCGCTCGAGGACGAACCCGTCCCGCAGCTGCCCAGCGAAACGCACCCGCACCCGGGCGCCGGGAACGGCTTCAGTGTCCAGTTCCGCTGGCACGAGGTAGTCGAAGGGACGGTCCAGGTTCGCCAGCGGCAGGTCGACTGCCACCTTCGCCACCGGTCGCTCCATGGATCGAATGGTAGGGGTCGCAGCGGACAGCCGACCGCCAGGGACCGCCGGAGTCGGTGCGATGACCGGCGCCAAACGGTGCCGGAAGACTTACCGTGGAGGTAGGCAGGGCATACCCGCCGGTTACCGAGAGAGGAGTCATCATGAGCGAGACGGCGCTCCCTATCACCACCGGGCTGGACGCAAGACTGGTCGAGATCGACGAGGAAGTCGAAGCCCTCCTGGCTGCGGGTGACCCGGTGAAGGCGATCGGGACCCAGACCCGGCTCACGTTCGACGCGCTGATCGACGCGGTCCGGGAACTCGAGATCGTGGCGCGGGGTCTCGGGGGCGCCCACACGCCCCGGGCCTAGGCGTTCCCCCGCCGCGACCGGCCGGGCCGGGTGCCCGGCTCCGAACGGTGGACTCCGGATCAGTGGACAGGGCCGGCCTGGATGGGCCGCGGTCCAGGCGTGAGCATGGTTGTGAGGCAATCGTCACAACCTGAAGGAGTTCCATGGCCCGCGTGGTCGACATCGACATCTCTGATCAGTCCGGGAAGCGGGCGGTGGTCACCGGCGCGAGCGATGGGATGGGAGTCGTCATCGCCCGGCGTCTCGCCGCCGCGGGAGCTGAGGTGATCCTGCCGGTGCGGAATCTCGACAAGGGGGGACGGGTGGCTGCCCGGATCCGCCAGGCCGTGCCCGGCGCCAGGGTCGAGGCCCGCCCGCTCGACCTGTCCTCTCTTGACTCGGTGGCCGCCTTTGCCGACGCCCTGGTCTCCGAAGGCCGCCCGATCTCCCTGCTGGTCAACAACGCCGGTGTCATGACCCCGCCGACCAGGCAGGTCACCGCCGACGGCTTCGAGCTGCAGTTCGGGACGAACCACCTGGGTCACTTCGCCCTGACCGCGAGGCTGCTTCCCCTGCTGCGTGCCGGGAAGGCACGCATCGTCCATCAGGTCAGCATCGCCGCGCGCAGTGGGGCGATCAACTGGCAGGACCTCAACTGGGAGCACGGCTACAACGCGATGGGCGCCTACCGGCAGTCGAAGATCGCCATCGGGCTGTTCGGTCTCGAATTGCAGGCCCGCAGCGATACCGAGGGGTGGGGAATCACCAGCAACCTGTCGCACCCCGGGGTCTCACCGACGAACCTGCTGGCCGCACAACCCGGCATGGGCAGAACGAGGCCGACCGTCGGCCACCGGCTGATCCGGGCTCTCTCCGGGATGGGCATCCTGACCGGCACCGTCGAGAGTGCAGCGCTTCCGGCCCTGCTCGCATCAACCATCACCGAAGCCGGGGGTGCCCGGCTGTACGGACCGGGCGGGCCCGGGAACCTGGGTGGTGCGCCGACCGTTCAGCAACCCTGGGGTCCCCTCCAGAAGGCAGCCGATGGCCGACGGCTCTGGGACGTCTCGGAGGCGTTGGTGAAGGTGAGCATCCCTGCGTGAGGTCAGACCAGCAACACCCCGCACCCGACGGCCGCAGCGTCCCGGCTTGTCCGCGCCGGCAACTGAACGGAGACTTCTGACATGGATCGAGCCCAACTGGCGGACTTTCTGCGAACCCGCAGGGAAGCACTCCAGCCCGAGGACGTTGGCCTTGGGCGTGGACCACGTCGCCGCACCAGCGGTCTTCGCCGCGAGGAGGTCGCGTCGTTGAGCGACATGTCGGTCGACTACTACAGCCGTCTGGAGCGCGGCAGCGGCCCGCAGCCGTCAGTCCAGATGCTCGCCGCGATCGCGCGCGGGCTTCGGCTCACCCTCAACGAGCGCGACCACCTCCTCCGTCTCGCCGGCCACAACGCGCCGGCACGTACGGCTCGCTCCGACCATGTCTCCCCGGGGCTGATGCGGATCATCGACCGGCTCCAGGACACCCCAGCGCAGGTGATGACCGATCTCGGCGAGACACTGGTGCAGACGGCTCCGGCCAGGACCCTGTTCGGTGACGAGACCCGATACACCGGCTTCGCGCGCAGCATTGTCTACCGCTGGTTCACCGACCCGGCCGCCCGTAGGGTCTACCCGTCCGAAGACCACGATCTGCTCTCGCGGGCGTTCACAGCCGACCTCCGCACCACCCTGGCCAAGCACGGCCCGCGTTCCAGGCCGGCCCAGGTCGCCGAGGCACTCCTTTCCACCAGCGCCGAGTTCGCGGAGCTCTGGGCCGCGCACGAGGTCACCAACAGTCACCACTTCGAGAAGCGCGTCCAGCACCCCGACGTGGGGGTGATGACGCTGCAGTGCCAGGTTCTCCAGGACCAGGAGCAGTACCAGTCACTCCTCATCCTGACCGCCTCACCGGGCACCGACAGCCACCGGCGTCTTGGACTCCTTGCGCTGACCGGGTCGATCACCACTCCCGCAGAGCCTGGTGTGGCAACCCGCCCCTGATCGCCGTGCGTCGCGGAGCGGCCGGTCGCAGCCATGGCACCGGAACCAGTCAGGGCCGCGCCCTACGCTGGCCGCATGACAGCGTTCAGTTCGCTGCCCGTCCGCGAGGTGATCGGTGAGCCGGGGGCTGATGACCACGGCTGGCCGTTCACCATGGCCCCGGTCGCCCAACTGGTGGCCGAAGGCCTCGAGCTGTCCGAACTGACCGTTCTGGTGGGCGAGAACGGTGTCGGGAAGTCGACCCTGATCGAGGCTGTGGCGATGGCCTACGGACTCAGCCCGGAGGGTGGCAGCACCAACCCGAGGCCGGCTGAGCGGCCCACCGAATCACACTTGCACGAGCGGATCAGACTGGTGCGCGGCCTGTCCCGCTCCCGTTGGGGCTACTTCCTGCGCGCCGAGACCATGCACGGACTGCTGACCTACCTGGAGCAGAACCCGGGCGCCGACGCCAACTACCACGAGCGTTCCCACGGGCAGGCGTTCACCGAGCTCCTCGAGACCAAGCTCGGGCACATGGCCGGACGAGGTGGGTTCCTGGTGCTCGACGAGCCGGAGGCCGGGCTGTCGTTCCTGTCCCAGATCAGGCTGGCGAACCAGCTGGCCGAACTGCGCGATGACGGCATCCAGGTGCTCATGGCCACCCATTCACCGATCCTCGCCGCGATCCCGAGCGCCACGATCCTCGAGATCGACGAGCTCGGCTTCCGGCCCCGCCGCTGGCAGGAACTCGCCACCGTTGCGCTGTACCGGCGCTTCCTGGCAGACCCCGGCTACTTCGGTCTGGAGTGACCCGGCCGCTCCGCCAGGCGGGTCAGCCCCGGACGGCCCTGGCCAAGGCCTCGGCCCGGTCGGTGCGCTCCCAGGTCATCACGTCGAGTTCGCGTCCGAAGTGGCCGTAGTTGGTCACCTGGGAGTAGATCGGGCGGATCAGGTCGAGGGCTGCGATGATCGCGGCCGGACGCAGGTCGAAGACCTGCTGCACGGCGGCGGTGATCTGCTCGACCGGCACCTTCTCGGTGCCGAAGCACTCGGTGTAGAAGCCGACCGGGTGGGCCCGGCCGATCGCGTAGGCGACCTGGACCTCACAACGCTCGGCGAGCCCGGCTGCGACGACGTTCTTGGCGACCCAGCGCATCGCGTAGGCGGCTGACCGGTCGACCTTGGACGGGTCCTTCCCGGAGAAGGCGCCCCCGCCGTGGCGGGCCATGCCGCCGTAGGTGTCGACGATGATCTTGCGGCCGGTCACGCCGGCGTCGCCCATCGGACCGCCGATGACGAACTTGCCGGTCGGGTTGACGTAGGCCTTGAGGCCGGCCGAGGCGATGTCGTAGCGGGCCAGGACCGGGTCGATCACCCGGGAGCGGATCTCCGCGACCAGGGTCGAGTGCGAGACGGCCTCGATGTGCTGGCTGGAGACCACGACGGCGTCCACCCGCACCGGCCTGGCCTGCCCGGAGCCCTTCGAAGGGTCACCGTCGTACTCGATGGTCACCTGCGTCTTGCCGTCGGGCAGAAGGAAGTCGAGCTCCCCGGACTTGCGGACGGCGGCAAGCCGTTCGGCCAGCCGGTGGGCGATGTCGATGGGCAGCGGCAGCATGGTCGGGGTGTCCGTGCAGGCATAGCCGAACATCAGGCCCTGGTCACCGGCACCCTGCGCGTCGAGGATGTCGTGCGAGCCCTCCTCGCGCTCCTCCTCGGCGTGGTTGACGCCCCGGGCGATGTCCGGGGACTGCACCCCCAGCGAGACCAGGACGCCGCAGGAGCGCCCGTCGAAGCCCTTGTCCGAGGAGTCGTAGCCGATCTCGAGGATGCGCTTGCGGGCGAGCTTGGCGATGTCTGCGTAGGCCTTGGTCGTCACCTCGCCGGCGACCACGACGGTGCCGGTGGTGACCAGGGTCTCAACAGCCACCCGGGAGGTCGGGTCCTTCTTGAGCAACTTGTCCAGGACGGCGTCGGAGATGGCGTCGGCCACCTTGTCGGGGTGGCCCTCGGTGACTGACTCTGAGGTGAACAACCGGCTCACGCGGGCATCCCTTCGATCACGGTGCGGACGGCGTCCAATATCGCATGCGCCACCGAGGTCTTCGGCCCGGCTGCCCGGCCCACCTGACCTTCGGGGCCGAGAAGGAGCACCTGGTTGTCGGCGGACCCGAAGACGGCCCCGCCGGAGACATTGTTGAGCACCAGCAGCTGGCAGCCCTTGCGGGCCAGCTTGCTGGTGCCGAGGCTGAGCAGTTCGGCCTCGTCCGCAGCGGTCTCGGCTGCGAAGCCCACCACCACCTGCCCGGCCGGACGGTTCGCCACCAGTCCGGCCAGCACGTCGGTGGTCTGGGTGAACTCGACCACCAGCCCGGAACTGCCGGACTTCTTCAGCTTCCTCGAGCTCGGGTTCACCGGGGTGAAGTCGGCGGGCGCCGCGGCCATGACGACGATGTCGGCGCCGGCGGCCTCGGCCAGCATGGCCTCAGCAAGGTCGGCGGTGGAGACCACCGGTAGCAGGCGTACCCCGGCCGGTGGCTCGGCGGAGAGGTTCGCCCCGACGAGGGTGACCTCCGCTCCACGCTGGCCGGCGGCTCGCGCGACCGCGAAGCCCATCAGCCCCGAAGATGAGTTGCCGACGAAGCGGACGGGGTCCAGGGCCTCGCGCGTGCCGCCGGCGCTCACCAGGACGCGCAGCCCGGCCAGGTCCTGCCCGGCCATCGCCGCCGCGATCCCCGGCTCGGCAAGGGCAGCAAGTGCCGAGGCCTCGATGTCTTCTGGTTCGGGCAACCGGCCCGGTCCGGAGTCGGCACCGGTGAGCCGTCCGTCCGCAGGGTTCAGCACCACGACGCCGCGGGACCGGAGCACGGCGACGTTGGCCTGGGTTGCCGGGTGCAGCCACATCTCGGTGTGCATGGCCGGGGCCAGCACAACCGGGCAGGTCGCGGTCAGCAGGACGTTGGTCAGCAGGTCATCCGCGCGACCGGTGGCAGCGCGTGAGATCAGGTCAGCCGTTGCCGGCGCCACCACCACCAGCTCGGCCTCGCGACCGAGCCGGACGTGGTTTACCGACTCGGCTTCGGCGAACACCGAGCTGGTCACCGGGTGCCCGGAGAGGGCGGCCCAGGTGGTTGCACCGACGAACTCCAGCGCGTTGGCGGTCGGCACGACGTGCACGTCATGGCCGGCCTCGGTGAAGCGCCGCAACAGCAGGCAGGCCTTGTAGGCCGCGATGCCCCCGGAGACACCGAGCACGAGCCGGCTCATGGCTGGGCTCAGCTCAGGTCGTCGGTGCCGAACGGGTCAAGCGAGAAGTCGGGGTCGGCCGTTGCCTCAGCACGGGCGGCCGCCTCGGCCTCCGGGTCGATCTGGGTGCACTCCAGCACGCCGGCGTTCACCTCGCGCAGTGCGATCGACAGCGGCTTCTCCTGGATGCCGATGTCAACCAGGGGGCCGACGTTCTCGAGCAGGCCTTCGCCGAGCTGGGAGTAGTAGGCATTGATCTGGCGGGCCCGCTTCGCAGCGAACAACACCAGCCGGTACTTGGAATCCACCTTGGTCAGAAGTTCATCGATGGGCGGGTTGGTGATCCCCTCGGGAATATGAGTGCTCAAATTCGGCTTCCTGATCGTGGAACGCGGCCGCGGAAAGAACCTGCAGCCGTCACAGACCTAGCAACTCTACCAACTCGGCCACCGCAGTACCTAAATCGTCGTTCACCACCACGTGGTCGAACTCGCTCGCGATCGCCAGTTCTGCCTCGGCGGTCCGCAGCCGGCGGGCCATCTGCTCGGGGGTCTCGGTACCGCGACCGACCAGGCGCTGCTTCAACGCCTCCCACGAGGGCGGAGCTATGAACACCGTCCGCACTTCCGGCATGCGCTGCTTGACCTGGCGGGCGCCCTGCACCTCGATCTCGAGGATGACCCTGCGTCCCGCGGCGATCGCGGCGCGCACCGGCGCGACGGGCGTGCCGTAACGATCGGTGCCGTGGACCAAAGCCCACTCCAGCAGGCCGTCGGTCGCGACCAGCTGGTCGAACTCGGCCTCGCTGACGAAGAGGTAGTGCACCCCGTCGACCTCGGTTGGCCGGGGCGCCCTGGTGGTCGCGGAGACCGAGACCCAGAGCTCGGGATGTTGCGCTCGGAGGGCCTGGACTACCGTCCCCTTGCCCACCGCTGTCGGACCTGAGATGACTGTGACGTCACCGCTCACTGAACTCGGCCTTCAGGCCGGCCACCTGATGGCGACCGAGCCCGCGGATGCGCCGGTTCGGCGCAATGTCAAGACGGGACATCACCAACCCGGCCCGCTTCTCCCCCACCCGGGGAAGGGCTTTGAGCAGGTCGACGACCTTGACGTGGGCGAGCACGTCATCCTCCGCCGCCGCCTCCAGGGCCTGACCCAGGCTGAACGCGCCGGAACGGACCTTGCTCTTGAGGTCGGCTCGCCGACGCCTGGCTTCGGTGGCTGCAGCACGCGCGGCCTCGAGTTGCTCAGTGGTGAGCTGGGGAATCGTCACAGGAGTGCCTTCGTACGGGTTGGACTGGCTTGCCTTGTGTCCACAACCTAGCGCCAGTGGAGGCGCTCGTCACCCGAACTGGAAGGTTCGACACAAGTGCAGCGAAACAGGTCAGATGACCGCGTGGCTCAGCAGCTCCGCGACCTTGCCGCGGAGGGCGGAAGCGTCGGGTCCTGCAGAGATGACACCCCGGCCGACAACGGCCAACACCTGGTCGACGGCGTCCCCGAACAGCCCGGGCAGGTCCTCCATCCGGCCACCCTGGAACCCGATTCCCGGCACCAGGATCGAGCCGTTGAAGTCCGCCAGGTCGCAGGCAAGGGAGTCGTGCGTGCCCCCGACGACCAGCCCGATCGCCTTCTGCCTGGAGGCGCGGTTCACCTCGGTGGCAGCATCGATGATCGACTGCGCGACCGAGTTGTCGTGGGTGAGCGCCAGCTGCACCTGGCTGCCCTCAGGGTTCGAGGTCCGGGCGAGGACGTACACCCCGCGCTCGTAACGGTGGGCACGCTCGAAGGCCGGCGCGAGCGACCCGAAGCCGAGGTAGGGCGAGACGGTGATGGCGTCGGCTGCCAGCGGTGAGCCGTCGGCCAGGTAGGCGTCGGCGTAGGCCTCCATCGTCGAGCCGATGTCGCCACGCTTGACGTCGAGGATGCTCAGCGCACCGGTACCGGCGATGTCGGCCAGCACCCGCTCCAGGGCTGCCACCCCCGCGGAGCCGTAGGTCTCGAAGAATGCCGACTGCGGCTTGAACGCCGCCACCTGGTCACCGAGCGCCTCGACGAGCATCCGGGCACAGCGCTCGGCGCCGGCGGCGTCGACGCCGAGGCCCCAGGCCTTCAGCAGGTTCGGGTGCGGATCGATGCCGACACACAGCGGGCCACGGGCGGCGACCACCTCGCGAAGTCTGCGCCAATAGGTGGTCACGATCCCGTCCTTCCGGAGTCAAGGGCATTGATTGCTGCGGCCAGGCCGGGCCCGCCGTAGATGAAGCCAGTGTAAAGCTGGACCAGCTCCGCGCCGGCGTCGAACATCGCCATTGCATCGGCGGCTGTCATGATGCCGCCGGAGCCGATCACCGGCAGCCGGGTGCGTTCGGCGAGGTGGGCCACCACCTCCCG
>JADLEH010000076.1 GCA_020846255.1 Propionibacteriaceae bacterium | reverse complement strand
TGTGCCGTCCGCTGCGGGTCCAGCTCCACCTCCGCGTCCACCAGCTCGTCGAGCACCCAGTGCCGCTCGCCGAGGGTGCTCGCCTTCGCGAGGGTCTCGTCGGTGAGTCGGGCGATGTCGGTGGGTTCGGGCTGCACGAAGTCCGGCTGCTCCGCCTTGGCAAGGGTGAGCAGGTCGTCGACCAGCCGGCGCATCCGCTCGAGCTCGTCCAGCACCAGCGTCCGGGTGGCTGTGACGTCCTCCGGGGCTGTGGCGTCCATCAGCTCGAGATGCCCGCGGACGATCGTCAGCGGCGTCCGCAGTTCATGGCCGACATCGTCGAGCAGCTCACGCTGGCTGCGGACAGCCGAATCGAGCCGGTCGAGCATGTGGTTAACCGTCACGGCAAGGGCGGACAGGTCGTCGTTGCCGCGCACCGGGATCCGCTGGGTGATGTCGGTCTCCGTGATCCGCCCAGCTGTCTCGCGCATCCAGCTCAAGGGGCGCAGCAACCGCCCGACGAACAGCCAGATCAGCATCGCGACCAGCACCAGCGATCCCAACGCCACCAGCGCGTAGGTCAGGTAGACCGACCGCAGCACCGCCTGCTCCGCGTCCATGTCGGCCACCCGCACCAGCGCGCCCGTGTCACCGGTCGCGGCGAACCGGACCGGCACCACGATGTAGCGGTAGTCGCGGACCCGGGTGCTGAGCTCCCCCTGCGAGACCTCGGGGCGCTGCGCCATCGCCACCACCGCCGCAACCAGCTCCTGGTCCTCCTCCGGGCGCAGGATGACACCGGGCTGGGCCGTCCACCTGATCCGGTCGCCCACGAGCGCGAACGAACCCTCCGTCGGCGGGAGGACGGCACGCTGCATGGCTACCCGCAGCAATGCCTCCGAACTGGCGAAAGGCTTGCCGGTCTCCGGGTCGTTGGCCTCGGCCAGCAGCGCCACCTCATCCGCTGCACGGAGCAGGTCGGCGCTCACCCGCTGGGTGGTACCGGCGTAACCCTGCAGGTAGATCACGACACCGGAGAGCATGAGCGCGAGGCCGGTCAGCACCATGACGGCAACGATCACCCGCGCCCGGATACTCACCGGGGTCCGCGCGGTTGCCATTGGGCAATCCTGCCGGATCGCGCAGAAGAACCCACCACCGATGAGAGGACTCTCACCGCCGGTGTCCGGCGGCGGGAGCCTCGCCCGATCAGGCGGCCGGGCCCGGGGTCACTCCGGGTCGCCCACCCAGGGGCTCGACGGCAGGGCGAGGGGACGCCTTCGCACGCGGCCGATGTGCACCGACCCGCCGGCCTCCGCTGTGAACAGCCGAACCCCTTCCGGGGTCAGTTGCAGCTCCTGCACGACCTGGGCGAGCCGGGTCAGTTGGCCACGCAGCCCTTCCAGTTCGGTCTCGAGGGCAAGGATCCGGCGGACGCCCTCGAGGTTGATCCCCTCGTTCTGGGAGAGGTGCTGGATGTGGCGCAACCTTGCGATGTCACGCAGCGAGTAGCGCCGGCCGCGACCGCGCGCCCGGCCCGGAACCACCAGGCCGAGCCGGTCGTAGCCGCGCAGGGTCTGCGGGTGCATCTCGGCCAGCTGGGCGGCCACCGAGATCACGAAGATCGGTGCGTCCGCGTCCAGCCGGTCGGGCAGCAGGTCCATCAGTGCCTCGCCAGCAGGTGGGCCCTCGGGTCGCCCCCGCCGGCCTTGGCCTGGAACTCCACCAGGGCGGCCCTGGCCTCCTCGGAGAGGTGCCGGGGCACCTGGACATCTACGGTCACCAGCAGGTCGCCGTCAGCAGCGCCCCCCTTGACCCCACGGCCACGGACCCGGAAGGTCCGGCCGTTCGGGGTGCCGGCGGGGATCTTCAGCCGGACGCTGGCGCCGTCGAGGTTCGGGACCTCGATCTCTGCGCCGAGCGCAGCCTCCGCGAAGGTGACCGGAACGCTGATGGTGAGGTGGTCGCCCTTGCGGCCGAACACCGGGTGCGGCCGGACGTGCACCAGCACGTACAGGTCGCCGGAGGCGCCGGAGTTCTCCCCGGCCCCACCCTTGCCCTTGATCCGGATGCGCTGGCCGTCGGTCACCCCGGCCGGGATGCGCACCTGCATGGTCCGCGTCGACTGGCCGCGACCGGTGCCCTGGCAGACCGGACACGGGTCCTCGACCACCATGCCCCGGCCGCGGCACTCCCGGCAGGGCTCGGTGACGGCGAACACGCCGCCGGAGGTGGAGGTCTGCATGCCGCTGCCCTGGCAGGCGCGGCACACCGTCGGCTGGGTGCCCGGACGGGCGCCGGTGCCGTGGCAGTTGTCGCAGGCTGCGTCCGAGGTCGTCTGCATCGTGACCTGGGAGCCGGCCAGGGCGTCGGCGAAGTCGATGGTGACCTCGCCCTCGATGTCGGCGCCGCGACGCGGCCCCCTCGTGGTGCCGGTGCGCCGCGTCGTGGTGCCGCCGAAGAGGTTCCCGAACAGGTCGGAGATGCCGGAGTCGCCGGTGGAGTTCCGGAACAGGTCCTCCATCGAAGGGCCGCCGGCCTGCCCGGCGCGGGGGAACCGGAAACCCCCGCCGCCGAACAGGCTGCGCGCCTCGTCGTACTCCTTGCGCTTGGCCGGGTCGGAGAGGATCGAGTTGGCCTCGGAGATCTCCTTGAACCGTGCCTCGGCCTGCGGGTTGGCCGTGTTCTGGTCGGGATGGAACTCCCGGGCCAGCTTGCGGAACGCCTTCTTCACCTCGTCCGGCTTGGCGTCCTTGGAGACGCCGAGCACCTTGTAGTAGTCCTTCTCGAGCCAGTCCTTGGTACTCATCGCGCCTCCTCTCCCTGCCTCAGGACTCCGGGTTCGCCACGCCGACCCTGGCCGGCCGCAGCACCCGGTCGTTCAGCTTCACCCCGCGCTGCATCACAGCCGAGACGGTCGGGACGGTGATGTCGCCGGCCACCGGCATCTGCATCAGGGCGTCGTGGATCTGCGGGTCGAACTCCTCGCCCACTTCGCCGAACGTCTCCAGGCCGTACTTCGCGATGATCTTCTCGAGCTCGTCGGCGACCAGCTTGAAGCCGCCGACCAGTTCCTCATGCTCGCGGGCGGCCTCGACGCTGTCCAGCACCGGCAGCAGGTCGAGGATGACGACCTCGATCCCACCCTGCCGGGCCAGCAGCCGGTCGCGGTCGACCCGCTTCTTGTAGTTGGCGTACTCGGCGTGCAGCCGCTGCAGGTCCTCGGTGCGTTCGTCCACCAGTTCCTGCATCTCGGCGACCTTCGCGTCGCGGACCGGCGAGGCCTTGGCCTCGATCGGTTCCTCGGCGCCGTCCCCGCCGGCCTCCCCGTCGGGCACGAAGCCCTCGGGGTCGGTCGACGGCCCGTCGCCAGGCTCGGGGACCGTGTCGGCCGGGCCCGCCGAAGACTGGGCTTCTGGCTCCGAACCCTCCTCAGGCTCCGGCAGCTTCGTGGAATCCGTCACTTGTCGTCCTTCGCGTCCTCGTCGACGATCTCGGCGTCGACGACGTCGTCATCGGCGGAAGCCCCGGTATCGCCGGCCTGGGCCGACTCCGACTCCTGCTTGGCCTGGGCAGCGGCGTACATCGCCTGGCCCATGGTGGCCGCCTTGGTGTTCAGGTCGTCCATGGCAGCCTTGACCGCGTCGTTGTCGTCGGTCTTGAGGGCTTCCTTGAGCACGTTGAGGGCCTCGACCACCGGGGCCTTGGTGTCCTCCGGCAGGGTCTCGGCGTTGTCGGCGAGCAGCTTCTCGGTACGGAACGCCAACGCGTCCGCCTCGTTGCGCATCTCCACGGCCTGGCGACGCTTGTGGTCCTCCTCGGCGTGGGCCTCGGCCTCCTTGACCATCCGGTCGATGTCCTCGCGGCCAAGCGCTGACCCGCCGGTGACGGTCATGGACTGCTCCTTGCCGGTGGCCATGTCCTTGGCGTGCACGTGGACGATGCCGTTGGCGTCGATGTCGAAGGCGACCTCGACCTGCGGCACCCCGCGCGGAGCCGGCATCAGGCCGGTCAGCTCGAAGTTGCCGAGGCT
>JADLEH010000075.1 GCA_020846255.1 Propionibacteriaceae bacterium | reverse complement strand
TCACCATGTACCTCTACGAGCTGGGCTGGAACACCCAGCGCAACCTCGGCCGCTCGGCAGCCGTCGCCTGGCTGCTGTTCCTGATCATCGTCATCTTCGCCCTGATCAACTACGCCATCACCCAGCGAATCTCAACCACCGACGCCCGGCCGATGCGAAAGGTGCTGGTGAAGAAATGACCTCGGTTGCCACGACCCAACAGCTCGCCGGCAAGGGAGCTGCCCGAGCGGCCGCCAAGCGGCGGGCCCAGATGGAGGGCGGCGTCCGGCGCCCGGGCTGGAAGACCTACACGACCCTGGTCGTCGTGGTCCTGATCTCGGTGATCCCGTTGTACTACGCGTTCCTGTTGTCGGCATCGACTGCCGGTGACATCGCCCGCAACCCGATCCCCTCCCCGGTCCCGCAGGGCCACTTCTTCGAGAACGTCAACCGGGTGCTGACCGCCGGCATCGGGTTCTGGCAGGCCCTGGTGAACAGCGTCATCGTCAGCGTCGCCACCGCGATCGCCGTGGTGTTCTTCTCGACCCTGGCCGGCTACTCCTTCGCCAAGCTCCGGTTCCGGGGCCGCAACGGGCTGCTGGCCTTCGTCATCGGCACCATGGCCGTACCCACCCAGCTGGGCGTCATCCCGCTGTTCATCGTGATGTCCAGGCTCGGCTGGACCGGCAAGCTGATCGCCGTGATCGTCCCGGCGATGGTCACCGCCTTCGGGGTCTTCTGGATGACCCAGTACCTCTCCGAAGCCCTGCCCTACGAACTGATCGAGGCCGCCCGGGTCGACGGCTGCTCGATGATCCGCACCTTCTGGCACGTCGCCCTGCCGGCCGCCCGCCCAGCGGCAGCGATGCTGGCCCTGTTCACCTTCGTCGGCAGCTGGACCAACTTCTTCTGGCCGTTCATCGTGCTCGGATCATCCAACCCCACCCTGCCGGTCGCCCTGCAACTGCTCCAAGCCTCCTACTTCAAGGACATGTCCCTGATCATGGCCGGCGTGGTACTCGCGACACTGCCCCTGCTAGCCCTGTTCGCCATCGCCGGACGCCACCTCGTCTCCGGCATCATGCAAGGAGCCGTCAAAGGATGACCACGCTGACCTTCCCCGCCGACTTCAGGTGGGGAACCGCGACGTCGGCCTACCAGATCGAGGGTGCCGTGGCCGAAGGTGGCCGCACGGAGTCGATCTGGGACACCTTCTGCCGGGTCCCTGGCGCGATCGCGAACGGCGACGACGGCACGGTCGCCGTCGACCACTACCACCGCTATGCCGAGGATGTGGCCCAGCTGGCCGCCCTCGGCGTGGACACCTACCGGTTCTCGGTCAGCTGGCCGCGGGCGATCCGGCCCGACGGCCGGCCCAATCCGGCCGGCATGGACTTCTACTCCAGGCTCGTCGACGAGCTGCTGGGCGCCGGGATCACGCCCTGGCTGACCCTCTACCACTGGGACCTGCCCGAGAGCATTGCCGGCGGCTGGACCAGCCGCGACACCGCCTGCCTGTTCGCCGACTATGCGACCGCAATGCATGCTGCCCTCGGCGACCGGGTGCGGCACTGGACGACGCTGAACGAGCCATGGTGCTCCGCCTTCCTCGGCTACGCCTCCGGTGAGCACGCACCGGGTCACAACGACCCGGCTTCCGCGGTGCGCGCCGTCCACCACCTGATGCTCGGCCATGGCCTGGCCACCCAGGCGCTGCGGGCGGCCGACCCGGCGGCGACGCTGGGCATCACCTTGAACTTCACCCCGGTCTACGCTGCCGATCCGGCCTCGGCCGCAGACGCCGACCTGGTGCGAAGGATCGACGGCACCTCCAACCGGATGTTCATCGAACCGATACTGCTCGGCGCCTACCCGGCCGACGTGGTCGCAGACCTGGGCGACCTCTGGACGCCCGACCTGGTGGCGGACGGCGACCTGGCCATCATCTCCACCCCGATCGACGTGCTGGGCGTGAACTACTACACGACCAATGTGGTGCGCGCCCCGAAGCCCGGCGAAGTGCCGGAGCCCAACGTCGTCCGGGGTCGCACCCTGGCCAGCCCGCACATCACAGCCCCGGAGGCGATCCCCGTCGACCGGGGGCTGCCGGTGACCGGAATGGGCTGGGACGTCGACCCGGACGGGCTGTACGGGCTGCTCGTCCGCCTCCAGTCGGAGTACACCGGCTCCAGGGGGATCCCGATGGTGATCACAGAGAACGGCGCTGCCTACGACGACACGATCGGCGCCGACGGGTTGGTCGAGGACTCCGGCCGGCTCGACTACGTCCGCAGCCACCTTGCGGCTGCGCACCGGGCGATCGCTGCTGGCGTCGACCTGCGGGGCTACCTGCTCTGGTCGCTGGTGGACAACTTCGAGTGGAGTCACGGCTACCACCGCCGGTTCGGTATCGTTCGGGTCGACGAGCAGCTTCGCCGGCTGCCGAAGGCCAGCGCGCTCTGGTACCAGGCAGTGGCCGGATCGGGAACACTCACGCTCTGACAGGAGGCACCCCGTGGCCAACACGCTTTACGGGGGACACGCGGCGCCAACGCTAGAGGACGTCGCCAGGGTCGCCGGGGTTTCCCGCGCGACCGTCTCCAGGGTCGTCAACGGCGGCAACCTGGTAGCTGCGCAGACCACTGAAGCGGTGCGCCAGGCCATCAGCGAACTTGGCTACCACCCCAACCGCGCCGCAAGGGCGCTGGTCACGAAGCGCACCGGCGCTGTGGCGGTGATCGTCCCGGAGGCCGATGAAAGGGTGTTCTCCGACCCGTTCTTCCCGCAGGCCTATCACGGTGCACTGCAGGGCTTCCGGGACTCCGATGTCCAGGTGGTGCTGGCCATGGCTCAACCCGGCGACAACGCATCCCGGATGGTCCGTTACCTGGAGTCCGGGCATGTCGATGGCGCGATCATCGTCTCGCACCACGGCCCGGCGCTGGCACGGGCGCTGGCCCAGACCACCCAGCCGGTGGTCTTCGTGGGCGACCCGGAGACCCCGGGAGTCTGCTACGTCGACGTCGACCAGACCACAGCCGCCCGCACGGCTACCGAGCACCTGATCGCGCGCGGCGCCAGGCGGATCGGGACCATCACCGGCCCGATGGACATGGCGGCTGCGACCCAGCGGCTCCGTGGCTTCGAGGAGGCGATGGCTGCAGCCGGGCTGGACGCCTCCCTGCGGGCCGACGGGGACTTCAGCACGGTCGGAGGCGGCCTCGCCGCGGCCCGGATCCTGGCCGAGTGCCCTGACCTGGACGGCCTCTTCGTCGCCAACGACCTGATGGCTGCCGGGGCGATGCGCGTCATCGAGGACGCCGGGCGCCGCGTGCCCGGGGACGTCCTGATGGTGGGCTTCGACGACTCCGCAGCGGCCTTGCAGACCGTCCCGACCCTCACAACCATGACCAACCCGGCCTCGGAGCTGGCCCGGCTGGCTGCCGAGATGCTGATCGAGCTGCTGGCGGGTGGCACGCCGCAGAGCCCGGTGATGCTGGCCAGCCGACTGGTGCTCCGGGAGTCAACCTGACCCGGGTTGGGTGCCAGTCATCAGGCTGAAGCCCTGGCACCTCTGCACGGGAACTCGCCCTCCACGCGACTAGGCCTGGCGGAGGGCCAGCTCCACCAGCGCGTCGAGTGAGGCGTCCAGCGCATCGTCGACCTTCTGCAGCTCCGGGTGGGCGTCGTGGGCTGCGACGATCTCCCGGGCGCCGGCGGCGAACGGGACGCGCTGCACGAAGCCCGGCCGCAGGGCCCGCACCTTGGAGTTGTCGAAGACCACCGAGTGCGCCTTGTCGCCGACCAGGCCTGGGCCCATCTCCGGCACCACCCGGGCGATCGTCTCGCTGGCGACGTGGACCAGCTGCACCTCCGCCACCCCGGCCGCCCGCGCCAGGGCCACGGCGATGGCGTCCCAGGTCAGTACCTCGTCCCCGGTGATGGTGTAGCTCTCGCCGATCGCCGCCGGGTGGGCGAGCAGCCCGGCGAAGCTGTAGGCGAAGTCGGTGGCGTGGGTGAGCGTCCACAGGCTGGTGCCGTCGCCGTGGACGACCACCGGCCGCCCGGCGCGCATCCGGGCCAGCTGGGTCCAGCCGCCGTCCAGCGGGATGCCGAAGCGGTCGTAGGTGTGGGAAGGGCGCACGATGGTCGCCGGGAAGCCGTCGTTGCGGTACCTGGCCACCAGCAGGTCCTCGCAGGCGATCTTGTCGCGGGAGTACTGCCAGTAGGGGTTGCGCAGGGGAGTGGACTCGCGGATCGGCAGGCTGGCGACCGGCTTGGCATAGGCGGAGGCGGAGGAGATGAAGATGTACTGGCCGGTGCGCCCGGCCAGCAGGTCGACGTTGCGCCCCAGCCGGTCGGTGGTGAAGGAGAGGAAGTCGGCGACCACGTCGAACTCGCGGCCGGCGAGGGTCGCCGTCAGCGCAGCCGTGTCCGCCAGGTCGGCCTGGAGCAGTTCGACGCCTTCGGGGACCGGCCGGAGCCCGCTCCGCCCGCGGTTCAGCACCGTTACCCGGTAGCCGAG
>JADLEH010000074.1 GCA_020846255.1 Propionibacteriaceae bacterium | reverse complement strand
CGTCAAATGAGCCCTAGATTGGGACACGGAGAACCTCCTTCGGATGTGGACCTTCGCAAGTCACACCCCAATGGGGGTTCTCCCTTTCGTCAACCAGTACCTGTCACCCACGTCCCGGCCGAGTACACCTAGGGCTCAGCGGCTGCGGCTCAGCCGAACCACCGGCGCAGCTCGGTGATCGTGCCGCCGGCAGCGAAGGTGCCGGTGACGTGGTCGGCGGCGCTCGCCACCTCCTGGCTGGCGTCCCCGACAGCGACACCGCGGCCGGCCCAGGCGATCATCTCGATGTCGTTCCGGCCGTCCCCGATGGCGAGGACGTCGGCCTGTGCCACCCCGAGGTCGGCCGCCACCCCGGCCAGGGCCGTCGCCTTGTTGACGCCGGCGGGGGCGATGTCCAGCCAGGCACTCCAGCCGACGAAGTAGCTGACCCCCTGCAGGCCGAGCCGCTCGGCCAGCCGGATGAACTCGGCGTCCGTGGCTTCGGGGTCGCGGACCACGATCCTGGTCACGTCGCCGGCCGACAGGTCCTCGACGCTGACCAGTTCGATGTCGCCGTGAAGGTCGCCGTCGGGGAACAGCCGGCTCACCCGGTAGCCCTGCCCGACCACCTCTGCGGCCAGCGATGCTGTCGGGTGCTCGGCGAGGACCCGCTCGATCACCTCGGACGGGTCGAACGTGACCACCTCGGTGAGCTCGAACGGCGGGTAGCGGACGGTGACGGCGCCGTTGGAGGCCACAGCCGGGCCCGGCGGCAGGGCGAGCGCTTCGAAAACCGGGCGGGTGGCATGCCAGCTGCGTCCGGTGGTGAGGACGACCGGGACGCCGGCCGCCACGACCCGGCCGACGGCATCGCGGACCTCGTCCGGCAACAGCCCGGCGTGGTCGACGATGGTGCCGTCGATGTCCAGTGCGACCAGCCCCGGTCGCCAATCGGTCCGGCTCACGACAGCGGACGCAGGTATTCCATGCCGTCCAGGTAGGGGCGCAACGCCACCGGGACGTACACCGAGCCGTCGGCCTGCTGGTGGTTCTCCAGCAGCATGATGATCATTCTGGTCATCGCACAGAGCGTGCCGTTGAGGGTGGCGGCCGAGCGCACCCCGTCAGCGTCGCGCAGCCGGATGTTCAGCCGCCGGGCCTGGAACTCGGTGCAGTTGGAGGTCGAGGTGATCTCGCGGTAGCGGTCCTGGGTCGGCAGCCAGCCGTAGCAGTCGTACTTCCGGGCAGCGCTGAGGCCCAGGTCGCCGCTGGCGACGTCGAGTACCTGGAAGGGGATCTCCAGGGCGCTGATGAACTCCTTCTCGAAGCCCAGCAGCTTCTGGTGCTCGGCCTCGGCGTCGGCGGGGTCGCAGTAGACGAACATCTCGACCTTGTCGAACCAGTGCACCCGGAAGATGCCGCGGGTGTCCTTGCCGTACGAGCCCGCCTCACGCCGGAAGCACGGGCTGTAGCCCACGTAGTGGCGCGGCAGCGATGCGGCCTCGAGGATCTCGTCGGAGTGGTAGGCGGCCAGCGCCACTTCGGAGGTGCCGACCAGGTACAGGTCGTCGGCGGGCAGGTGGTAGACGTCCTGGGCGGCTTGGCCGAGGAAGCCGGTGCCCTCCATCGCCGACGGCTTCACCAGCGCCGGCGGCAGGATCGGCGTGAAGCCCCAGCCCAGGGCCTTGCTCATCGCCAGGTTGATCAGGGCGAACTCGAGCCGCGCACCGATGCCGGTGAGGAAGTAGAACCGTGAACCGGAGACCTTCGCGCCACGCTCCATGTCGATTGCGCCGAGCAGTTCGCCGATCTCGAGGTGGTCGCGCGGGGTGAAGCCCTCTGCGGCGAAGTCGCGTGGGGTGCCGATGGTCTCCAACACGTAGAGGTCGTCCTCGCCGCCGCGGGGCACGTCCTCGAAGACCACGTTGGGCAGGGTCTTCATCAGCTCGTCGAAGGTGGCCCCGGAGGTCTCCGCTTCGGCCTGCGCCGCCTTCACCTGCACGGCGAGGTCCCTGGTGCGGGCCAGGACGGCTGCCTTCTCTTCCCCCTGCGCACGGGCGACCTGCTTGCCGAGCTCCTTCTGCTCCGCGCGCAGGTTCTCGAACGTTGCGATCGCCGAGCGGCGCTCCTCGTCCGCACTGACCAGTCGGTCGACCAGCTCGACGGACTCCCCACGAGCCTCCTGGGAGCGGCGGACGAGGTCTGGATTGGTGCGCAGCAGCTTCGGGTCGATCACGGCGTCGAGCCTATCGGAGTCCTCGATGCAGACCGCCGGTAGCACGTCCCAGACCGCACAAACGGGGACAGTCCCCTTGTGCGCGGTGCTGGGGTCAGTCGTCCTCGGGGTTCACCAGGGTGGAGTACCACTCCTTGGCCGCGGCGAAGTCGGCGTCGGTGAACCCCCGCGCGATCTGGGGACGCACCCGGTCGGCCCGCGGGTAGGAGCCGAGGAAGACCACGTCGGCGCAGATCCGGTGCAGCCCGAGCATCGCCTCGGCCAGGCGCGGATCCCGCAGGTGGCCTTCGGCGTCGATGCTGAAGCAGTAGTTGCCGAGTGCCGTCTTGGTGGGCCGGGACTCGATGCGGGTCAGGTTGACGCCCCGGCTGGAGAACTGCTCGAGGATCTCCAGCAGCGCACCGGCGTGGTCGGCGTGCATGTAGGCCACCAGGGTCGTCTTGTCCGCCCCGGTGGGTTGGGGCGGCTCGGTCGGCAGCGAGACCAGTACGAACCGGGTGACTGCTGAGGAGTTGTCGGCGATCCCGGTTGCGATCGGCTCCAGGCCGTAGCGGACGCCGGCCACCTCGCCACAGATCGCGGCGTCGTACTTCGAGGTCGGGTCGGCGACCTCCTGGGCCGCCGCAGCGTTCGAGCCGCCTTCGGTCACCTGCGCCCAGGGGAGGTGGTCGATCATCCAGTGCCGGCACTGCGCCGCCGAATGCGGGTGGGTGAGCACGCGGCGCACATCGGCCAGCTCCGTGCCCGGACGGGCGTAGAGGTTGAACTGCACCGGCAGCAGCACCTCACGGACGATCATCAGCCGCCGGCCGTTGCTGAGGATGTCGAGGGTTGCCGACACCCCGCCCTCGACGGAGTTCTCGATCGGCACCAGCGCAGCTTCCACAACGCCGGCGCGGACGGCCTCGAGGGCCTCGGCAACGGTGCTGAACGGCATGGCCTCGGCGTCGGAGAAGGTCAGCAGCGCCTGGTGCGTGAAGGTTCCAGCGGGTCCGAAGTATCCGAGCACCCGCTCAGCGTAGTGGCGCCGGGCCACCGGCTCGTTCCGGTGTCCGGGTCAGCCGGGGCCGGCGGCGGCCACCGGCACCCGCCGGCGCAGGCGCGGCAGTTTCGGCAGGTCGTGTCCCCAGGCCCACCACCACTGCACGATCAGCACCAGCACCAGCACCTGCGCACCGGAACAGAGCGCGTCGCGGATGAAGCCGGAGATCGACTTCATGGTCGGGCTGAACTCAACCGACCGCCCGGTGACGTAGGCCACCGAGAGCCAGACTCCCCGCCAGATCATCAGCAAGTCGAGCCGGGAGGCTGCCATCAGCCCGAGCGGCACCCAGGTCGTCAGGTCGTACCAGCTGAGCGTGTACGGCGAGGTGACCAGCCAGGCAGCGGTCAGCACGGCTGCGGTCCGGACGGCGATGGTGAGCGGGTCGCGCCGGGGCTCGTCGTCATCGGGGTTGCCGGGAACCAGCCGCCACGGCAGCACGCGCGACAGCATCCAGGCGACCACGATCATCAGCCCCCAGCCGAGCCAGCCGATGAAGCCGCGCGCCGCCCATTCCCCGATCACCCAGCCCAGCGGGACCTGCAGCCACGGAGCCCACGAGCCCGCCGAGATGTAGCCGGTGTTCCGGCCGGCGGCCAGCAGGGCCTGCGGCGCCCACAGCCCGTAGGCGATCACCAGCGGGACAGCAGCCCCCAGCCCAAGCTGCAGCAGCTTGCGCCAGTCCCGCCGGTAGCCCCACGCCATGGCGATGCCGTAGAAAACCAGCGACACCTTCACCGTCCCGGCAAGGCCGATGGCCAACCCGGCGACGAACGGGTTGCGGCGGATGAACCACAGCCCGACGATGGCGAAGACCAGCGTGAAGGCCTCGTTGTGGGCCCCGGCCAGCACCGACCAGATCATCAGCGGGTTGAGGACGGTGAACAGCACGG
>JADLEH010000073.1 GCA_020846255.1 Propionibacteriaceae bacterium | reverse complement strand
TCTGGCCAGGCACCGGGCAGCCGAGCGACCCGTCGTTCCAGGTGACCGACCGGGAACTGACCAGGCTCACCGAGTCGGTCGGCACGCCCCGGCCGGCGAGGTCGGCCAGGATCGCGGCCCAGCGTTTAGGTGGCACCTGGGTCTCCGGTCCGGGGCTGGGGCTGGCCGTCGGCATCGCGGTCTGCAGCGACGGCCTGGGCGTGGCGGCTGGGTCGGTCATCGGGTCACCTCCGGGTGCGCAGCCGGCCAGCAGCAGGGCGACGGCCACGCCTGCCAGCCAGGTCCTGGCCGCCGGCTGCCCGGCGGGTCCCGCCTGGTCGTGGACCTGATGGTTCACCACAACTCCTGTCGTCCGGCCTCGCGGCAAGCGTAGTCCCGGGCTCAGCGGCCGGTCTCGGCACCCAGTGCCCTGGCTTCCCTCGCGGCCTCCTTCGACCCCTCCGGGTCGCCCGAGCGCCAGCGCAGCCCGACCAGGGACTCCAGTGTGGAGACCAACTCGGGCAGGTGCGCGTCGGCGTCGACAAGGGCGAGTGGCCGGAGCAGCCCGGCCAGGTGCTCCCTCGCCCGGCGCTGCTGGTCGAGGTCGTCTCCCGCAGCATCGACGGCGGCCCTGGCGGCCACCAGTTCTGCTGCGGCAGCAGCGGCAGCGGCCGGGTCGATCTCCCGTTGCCGCTGGTGCTCCTCCGCCAGCCGGCGGCGCCGTCGGTCGGCGGCCGCGCGGGCGGCTGCCTCCTCTGCCTGACGGCGGGCTGCCGCCTGCTCGGCCGCCTGGCGGTCCTGGTCTGCAGCTGCTGCCCGGGCAGCAGCGGCCTCCGCCCGCGCGAGCCGTTCGGCTTCTGCCCGTTCGGCCGCGCGGGCGGCAGCTGCCCACTCGGCGGCCGCCCGAAGCCCTGCCTCCGTCCGCTGTGCCTCGATCCGGGCCGCGACGCCGTCGAAGACAGCCGCCTGGAGGTCCTGCTGCAGCCGGGTCACCGCAGCTGCCGGCAGGTCGTCCGGGGTCAGGGCCTGTGCTGCCGGAAGGGCGCTCCAGCTGCACCGGTCGCCCGGGCCGGCGAGGGGGGCAGCGGGCGGCAGTCTGATCCCTGCGCTCGTGGCCAGTGCGGTGGCCTCGGCCAGTTCTGCTGCCGCCTCCTCCCCGCGTCCGGCTCGCGCCAGCGTGTGGGCGAGCCCGGACCGGGCGACCGCCAGCCGACCGGAAGCTGCTGCTACGGCGAGCCGCTCCAGCAGCTCGACCTCCCTGCGCCGGACGGCCGTGGCCAGGTCGGACTCCCCGAGACTCTCCAGTCTCAGCGCGTACGGCTCGTGGAGGGCGACGACGGGGGCCTCGATGACCTGGGCCACCGCCGGCCGGACCCGGCCGGTCGCTGCCGGCCCGATCGCCGCGTGGTGGGCGGACAGCGCCAGCCGGTGGTGGGCGAGGGCCGGCTCGGCCTGCCCGGCTGCCCAGCGGCAGTCGGCCAGCAGCAGCTGGACCGCTACCGGGAGGTAGCCGGTTCCCGACTCCAGCCCGGCAGCGTACAGCCGGTGGGCCGCCGCGTCGGCGATCGCGTTGGCCCGGGGGACGTCGGTGGTGAGCAGCGACCTCGAGCGGGCGAGCAGCGACCAGATCACCGCGGTCGGGTCGAGGTGGTCCTGGAGCCGGAGCCGGCCGAGCTGTTGCAGCCAGCCGTCCACACCTTCGAGGGTGCGGGCGGCCGCCTCGTCCTGCCCGAGTCCTGACTGCACCGCGGCCAGCAGCGCCGAGGCCGTGAAGAAGCGGGCTGCGTCGCCGGGGGACGTGTAGGGCCCGGCAGCCCCGTTGCGGGCCAGGATGCGGGCAGCCAGCACCACCGCCTCCGGGGCGTCCGTCGCGGCTTCACTGAAGCCCCAGGCCAGCAGCCGACTGCCGGTGAGTCGTACCAGGGCGTCGGCCAGCTCGTCGCCCCGCGCGGGGTCGGAGGTGGCGGAAACCCGCAGCCGCTTCACAGTGGAGAGCAGCTCGCGGCGCCCCCGCTCCGCAGCTTCGATTGTCGTTGTCATGTCATCTCCTCGCTGACAAGGATGCTCCACCCGGGGAGCGCCGGGCTCCCGGACGCCGCCGCCGGGCGCTCGTTCAGGGTCCGTTCCGGGTCCGCCCCCCTGTCCGGACGCGGACGGCCTGGCGTAGCGTCGCAACGAAGCAGACTCCCCGGACGGAGGCGAGAATGGCCGGAACCCAATGGGAGAACCTCCCCGAACCCTTGCCGGAGCGCCCGGCGCCGGCGCTGAACGCGTCCTGGCAGGGCTTCACAGCTGACCCCCGGCCGCCGGCGAACCAGGTGCTGCGCGCCGCCGACGCCGACCGCGACTACGCCACCCGGCTGATCGACCAGGCCCGGCTCGACGGCCGGCTGAGCTCGGCAGAGCACGATGAGCGCGCCGCCGGAGCCGGAGCTGCCCGCACCCTCGGAGAACTGGTCCCGCTGGTGTCGGACCTGATGCTGCCGGCTCCCACCGCCGGCCGGCACGGGCGGCACCACCGGTTCACCCAGGCCGGGGCGACGGGCTGGATCGGCCTGGCCCTTGTGCTCAACGCGATCTGGCTGATGACCTCGATCTCGGCGGCTCGCCCGCTCTACTACTGGCCGATGTGGCCGATGTTCTTCATCGGGCTGCCGCTGGTGATGAGCATGTTCGCCAGTCGCCGGTCCGAACCGCCGCCACCTCCGCAGCAGCGGCGGTTGCCGCCCGGGCAGGACCTGCGCTGAGGGCCGCCGTGCGGCCGCGAACGGTCAGCCGGTGATCCGGTCCGGGCCCTCCAGGTACAGCCGGCCACGCCGGCTGGAGGCCCGCGACAGCCAGGCGTCCTCGATGATCTCGGCCAGCTCCTGCCGGCTGAGTTCACCCACCCGGCACAACCGCAGCAGCACCGACGGGTGCCCGGCGAAATGCGCTGTGGTGAAGAACGGGGTCGCCGGGTCCTGGGCGAGGGCCTGCTTCGCGTCCTCGCCCGCCACCCAGAAGATGACCACGTCGTCGTAGCGTTCGCCGATGACCGGATCCGCTGCGTCCTTTCGGGGGGTGCGGAAGTACACGAACGACTTGCCGCCCACCTGGTAGACCGGGAGGCCGGAGGGCGTCAGCAGCACCGTCGTGTTCGGCAGCGCGGACGCCAGCGCGTGGATGTCGGCCTCGGTCGCCGCGGCAGCTTCCATTCCGCAACCTTGGCACCGCCCGGCCCGGCTGTCACCCGACGCAGGTGGCTGGGCCCGGTCTGGCCAGGCACACTTGAGCCGACATGGACATTGAACTGATCGAGCTGCCGCAGCTGACCATCCGCAGGATCGCGGTCTCCGGAATGGACAACAACGCCTACCTGCTCAGCCGGGCCGGCGAGCACCTGTTGATCGACGCGGCGGCCGAGCCCGACGCCCTTGCCGGGCTGCTGGCCGTGGCCGGCCCCGGCCTGCGCCACGTGCTCACCACCCATTCCCACCGTGACCACATCGGTGCGCTGGCCGCGGTCGCAGCCGCCCACCCGGAGGCGCAGACCCTGGCCGGGGCGGCGGACGCAGCCGCCATCACCGCTGCCACCGGGGTGGCGATCACCCGGCGGCTCAGCCATGGCGACGTGATCGGTCTGGGCGGGCTGGAGCTGGCTGTGATCGGGTTGCGCGGGCACACGCCCGGCTCGGTGGCTCTGGCCCACTCGGAGCCGGGCGCACCGCCGCAGCTGTTCACCGGCGACTCCCTGTTCCCCGGTGGGGTCGGCAACACCGGGGGCGACCCGGGGCGGTTCGCCGACCTGTTCACCGACGTGGTCGCCCGGGTGTTCGACGTGTACCCCGACGATTCGGTGGTCCGGCCCGGCCACGGCGCACCGACCACCCTCGGGGCCGAGCGCCCGCACCTTGCTGAATGGCTGGCCCGCGGCTGGTAGCCGCCGGTCTGGGCCACGGCCGGGTCAGCCGCGGCCGCGTCCGAAGAGCCGACCGACCAGGTGCCAGGCGCTGCCCGGCGGGTCCGACCTGGTAAAGGCCCACTCCGGGTCGGTGATCATCCTCGCGCCGGAGAGGCCGGCCACCATGGCGATCACCGCGAGGACCGTCGCGACGCCGTTCTGCAGGGCCTGCACCACGTCGGCCTGGTCGAAGTAGATCAGGGTGCGCAGCGCGGCCGAACCGGGGATCGACACCAGGATGGTGGGGACCGTCATGATGATCTTCTCCATCGAGAACAGCCGGGCGGCCAGGGCGCAGAGCAGACCCATCAGGAAGCAGCCGATGAAGGTGGCGACGTGGGCCTTCACCCCGTTCTCCAGCAGCAG
Source organism: Propionibacteriaceae bacterium (assembly GCA_020846255.1). GTDB lineage: Bacteria > Actinomycetota > Actinomycetes > Propionibacteriales > Propionibacteriaceae > Propionicimonas. The sequence continues at coordinate 1,067 of JADLEH010000073.1, read as the reverse complement.
CAGCCGGGGGACGTTGCCGATCAGGGCAGCGAGCCCGCTGGCCACGGCCATCCGCAGCGGGACGTTGAACATGGTCGCCCAGCCGAAGACCGCGAAGAAGCTCGCCGCCAGCAGCGCCGGCCAGACCGCAGCCGCCGGACCCGCCAGGGCGGGCACCGGGTCGGGGGAGACCCCGCTGACGGTGACGACGACCCAGACCCCGATCGTGATGGCCAGCAGCACCATGGCTGCGTAGACCAGTCGCGGGACGCCGGCCAGCAGGTCGATCCGGGTCAGGTCGAGGCCGGCGGTGATCAGCGGGAAGCCGGGGATGAGGAAGATCGCAGCGCAGATCAGTCCCGCGGCGAGGCGTGGGCTCGGCCCGCCGAAGCCGAGGTCGAGCAGCCGGGTGAAGGCGAGGTACAGCCCGGTGGCCGTTGCGGCCGAGGTCATCACCACCGCCAGGTGGTTGAGCTGCAGCCCGCTCAGGGTGCGGTGCAGCCAGTAGGCCAGCGCTGAGGCCGGCAGCACGGCCGCGACTTCGCGCCAGCTGCCGTTGGTCAGCACGGTGATCGATGCGCACGCAAGGGCGACCAGCAGGGTGAGCAGCCAGGTGGGGTAGAGGGGTGGCCGCCGCTCCACGTCGTCCAGCATGGCGTCGACCTCTGCGACGGTCGCCCGTTGTGGCAGGGAGTGGGCCAGGTCCATCAGCAGGGCGATCCGGTGCGCGTTGACGCCCGGGGCCGGGATCTCGGCAACCTGGGTTCGGAAGGTGCCGCGCCGCCGGACGGTGAGCACTATGTCGGTGAAGGTGACCTGCGCGAGGAGCTCCCGGATCCCGACGGTGTGCGCCACGGCCTGCATCACCTCGCGGACCCGCAGGCCGGAGGTGCCGGCGCCGAGCATCAGGATGCCGGCACGCAGCACCACGTCGGACCGCCGGATCAGGTGTCGCGGTTCGAGGGCGTCCTCGTGCTCGTGTTCGTCGACGGCCGGATCGGTCGCGTCCGGTCCGGTTGCTTCGAGGAGGTCATCGGGTTCGGCAGGGCTCGCTTGCACGAACGAACCGTAGTTCCTCTGCAGGTGGG
>JADLEH010000072.1 GCA_020846255.1 Propionibacteriaceae bacterium | reverse complement strand
TGGGTGCGCAGCCGGTGAGGGCGCCCGACAGCAGCAGCGATGCCAGCACCGCGATCAACCTGCGCATCCATCCACCTTCACTCGTCCGGGCCATTCTGGCCCACCCGGCCCGCTCGTGGGCCGCTCCCGGCAACACGCTGTTAGCTTGGCGCTGTGCGAACCGCAGAGTACCGGCGGCCGGCGGTTGTGCTGGCACACCTGAGCGACACCCACCTGCGCCACCCGTCCGATCCACTGGTCCGCGGGCTGGTCGACCCGAGACCCAACCTGGTCCAGGCCCTTGCCGGGGTCAGCGCCCACGCTCCGGCTGCCCTCGTCCTCACCGGCGACCTGTCCGACGACGGGACGCCGGAGTCCTACGCCGAGTTGCGCACCCTGGTGGAGCCGGTGGCCACCCGCCTCGGCGCGACCGTGATCTGGGGCAACGGCAACCACGATGACCGTGCGGCCTTCCGCAGGGGGCTGCTCGACGCGCCCGAGGCCGGGCCCGCGCCAGGAGCAGGCACCGGACCGATCAACCAGGTGCACCTGCTGGGCGGCCTGCGCATCCTCTGGCTGGACACCACCGTGCCCGGAGCCGACCACGGTGAGGTGGCGCCGGAGTCCCTGGAGTGGCTCTCTGCCCAGCTGGCCGAACCGGCACCGGCCGGGACGATCCTGGGGATGCACCACGCGCCACTGCCCGTGGTCCAGGACCTCGCAGCGAGCTGGGAGCTGCTCGGGCAGGCCGAGCTGGCGGCGACAGTCCGCGGCAGCGACGTCCGCGCGATCCTGGCCGGGCACTTCCACCAGTCCGCTTTCGGCACCTTCGCCGGCATCGGCGTCCATGCGGCCACCTCGCTGTGCTACACCCAGGACCTGTCCACGGGGACGGGGATGCGCGGTCAGGACGGGGCCCAGGGTTGGCACCTGGTCACCGTCCACGAGCACACCGTCACCTCGACGGTCGCCCCGGTCGGTGAGTTCCGCGCAGTGACCAGGTGGCGGACCGGAGAGGAGTCGGTCGCCGAGCTGGCCGAGCGCGGCGTGCGGATCAGGGAGTAGGGCTCACCGTCCACCGGTCACGTCGATGACCGCGCCGGTGACGAAGCTCGCCTGTCCGCTGAGCAGGAAGACCACAACTGCTGCCACCTCGGCCGGCTGCCCGGCCCGGCCCAGCGGCACCGACGGTGCCAGCCGGTCAAGGCGGCCGGGCTCGTGGATCCCGGTCTCGATCAGGCCGGGCCGGATCGAGACCACCCGGATGCCTTCCCCGCCGACCTCCTTCGCCAGCCCGATGGTCATGGTGTCCAGGGCCGCCTTGCTGGCGGCGTAGTCGATGTACTCCTCCGGTGAGCCGAGCCGCGCAGCCCCTGAGGAGATGTTCACGATCACGCCACCGGAGCCGCCGTGCCGGGTCGACATCCTGCGCACCGCCTCCCGGGCGCAGAGGAACGGCCCGATGACGTTGGTGTCGAAGATCCGGTGGAGCCGGGCGGCGTCGAAGGTCTCCAGCCTTGCCGCCGGCGCCACCACCCCGGCATTGTTCACCAGGTCGGTCACCCGGCCGAGCTCGCGGTCGCAGCGGTCGAACAGGGCAGCCACGTCAGCCTCGACGCCGACGTCGCCCGGGACCGCGACCGCCGTCCCGCCGGAGGCCCGAATTGCGGCAACCACGGCCTCGGCAGCTGCCCGGTCGGCACGATAGTTGACGCAGACCGCGAACCCGGCCGCGGCGGCCTGCACAGCGCATTCGGCCCCGATGCCGCGTCCGGCACCGGTGATCATGACCACCCGATCCATGCTGCCTCCCGAGGTCTTCGCGGCGAAGCGCAACCCTAGCGCCCGGCGCAACCGTTGCAGCAGGACAGAGCTCGGTGGCCGAACCGGACGGCCGAACCGGGACGGTGGCCGGAGCAGGTCAGGCGAGGGAGAGGAAGAGCTTCTCCAGGGCTGCGGTGTCGACCTCGCCGTCCGGGCTCTCGGTGAGGCACTGCTTGAGACCGGTGGCGATCACGGCGAAGCCGGCACGGTCGAGCGCTTTCGAGACGGCAGCCATCTGGGTGACGATGTCGGTGCAGTCGCGGCCATCCTCGATCATCCGGATGATGCCGCCCAGCTGGCCCTGCGCACGCTTGAGGCGCTTGAGCACTCCGGCCAACTCCGTCTGGTCAATGCGCATGCCGATCCCCTCCGCCGACTTCCGGATTCCGATCATACCGGCGGGAGTATCCGCCGCGTGGGTCACCGTGCAGACTCCACCGGTTCCTGTTCGGCCAACTCCGCACGCACTGCGTCCATGTCGGCGGCGCGGACGGCTCCGATCAGCTCTTCGAGGGCCTGGGCAGGCATCGCGCCCGGCTGGGCGTAGACCAGGATCCCCTCGCGGAAGACCATCAGGGTCGGGATCGACATGATCCGCGCCGCACCGGCGAGCTCCCGCTCGGCCTCCGTGTCCACCTTGCCGAACACCAGTTCGGGGTGCGCCTCCGACGCGGCTTCGTACACCGGGGCGAACATCCGGCACGGGCCGCACCAGGCTGCCCAGAAGTCGACCAGCACGATGTCGTTGTCGGTGATCGTCTGCTCGAAGGTTGCTGCGGTGAGGTTCGTGGTAGCCATCAAGATCCCTTTCCTTATACCCCCTAGGGTATCACGCGCTCAGCGCGGGACACCGAGCTCCACCCAGAAGACCGATCCCTGTCCCGGCACCGAGTCCACACCGTACCGCCCGTCGTGGGCGGACACGATCGCGGCGACGATCGCCAGCCCGAGCCCGGTCCCCCGGGGCCCGCCATCGCCGGCGCGGTAGAACCGGTCGAAGACCCGCGGCAACTCGACGGCTGGGATGCCGCGGCCGGCGTCGGTCACCTGCACCCGGACGACCGGGCCGCGCTGCTCGGACGCCAGCCCGATCGCCGTGCCGGCTCCGGAGTACTTCACGGCGTTGGCGACCAGGGCGGTGAGGGCCTGGCGAACGCGGTCGGAATCGGCGAGCACCACGGTGTCGCCGGACGTCTCGACGGTCACTGTCCGGTCCGGCTCGCGGGCACGCAGGTCTGCCGCCAGGTCCGTGAGCACCGCAGCCAGATCCACCCTTGCAAGGGTCAGGGCGGAGCGGTCACCCAGCGCGGTCAGGTCCAGCAGGTCGTCGACGATCCGCCCCATCCGGCTGGCTTCGGCGTTGATGCGCCCCATCGCGTCGGCCACCTGCGCCTCGGTGGCCAGCCCGCCCTGGGCGTACAGCGCCGAGTAGCCGCGCAGCGTTGTCAGTGGCGTCCGCAGCTCGTGACTTGCGTCGGCGACGAAGCGACGCAACTGCTCCTGCCCGGAAGCCGTCGTGGCCACCATGGCGTTGAAGGCCGAGCCCAGGCGGCCGGCCTCCGTGCCCGGGCTGCCCGAGTCCACCAGCACCGGGGTGCGGCCGCCGTTGGCAGTGACCCGCTCGGCCGCCGCGGTGAGGTCGGCGATCGGGCGCAGCCCGAGGCGATCCACCCAGTAGCCGGCCAGCAGGGCGACACCTGCGACCCCGAGCCACGCCAGCCCGAGTGCCGTCGCCAGGCGGCGCGACTGCGCCTCCACCCCGGTCATCGGCACAGCCACCACCGCGTACCGCTCCCCGCCGAGCGGGGCCTCGACCAGTCGGACGCGCAGGGCGCTGCCTGCGATGGTTGCCCTGGTGACCGGACCGGCGTCACGCTCGTCGCCGACCAGGGCCGGCACCAGAGCCGGGTCGGCATCGGGGGCCAGCACGTTGCGCAGCCTGCCGTTGTCCCGGTGGATCCCGACGTAGACGTCGGTCAGCAGTCCGGCCGCAGCCCCGGTGCCGGCCTCCGCCCGTGCCGACACGGCGACCAGGGCCTTGGTGTTGAGTGCCAGCCCGGTGAGGCGCTCGTCGAGCTGCGCCAGCAGGTAGCTCCGCTGGCTGAAGAAGACTGCGACGAAGGCGAGCGCGATGATCACCAGCAGGGCTGCGACAGCCACGACCAGCCGTCGCCGAAGGGTCATCAGGATTCCCGGACGGAGTAGCCGACACCGCGGACGGTGTGGATCAGCCGGCGGTCGTCCGCGTCCACCTTCTTGCGGAGGCTGGAGATGAACGATTCGATGATCGCCGACTCGCCACCGAAGTCGTACTGCCAGACCTGGTCGAGGATCTGGCCCCGGGTGACCACGCGGCCGGCGTTGGCCATCAGGCAGTGCAGCAGCTTGAACTCGGTGGCCGAGAGGGCAGCCTCCCGCCCGCCACGCCAGACCCGGTGGGCGTCGGCGTCCAGCACCAGGTCGGCAACCCTGAGCCGGTTCGTCGCGGGCGCGGACCCGCTGCGGCGCACAGCCACCTGCACCCGGGCGATGAGTTCCTCCAGCGCGAAGGGCTTGACCAGGTAGTCGTCGCCGCCCTCGGTGAGCCCACGCACCCGGTCACCGGTGGCGCTCCGGGCGGTGAGGAACAACACCGAGGCCTTGCTGCCGGTGGCCCGGAGGCGGCGCAGCACCTCGTAGCCGTCGAAGTCGGGCAGCTGGATGTCCAGCACCACCACCTGGGGGTCGAAGGCTGCAGCCAGCGCCAGCCCGGCCGCCCCGGTCGCCGCACACTCCACCAGGTAGCCCTGCAGCCGCAGGGCCGAGCCGACGAGAAACGAGATGTTGTCCTCGTCGTCGACCACGAGCACTCTCGGTGCGGCACTCTCCACGCGTACAAGATGCCAGCAACACCGGCCCCGCGCCGACACCGCGGCCACGGCTGCCAGCAGATCTCCAGCTTTCCTTCAAGGTGGCTCCAGCCGGGCGCCCCAGATTTGGGGTGTCAACCCAGGAGGAACCATGAATCCAGTCACAGCCACCGTCGCCGCCACCGCAGCCCTCGTGCTCGGTGGGGGACTCTTCGCAGCGCAGGCCGAAGCCGGCCCTGCCCCAACGGCACCAACTCCGGTGCCGACCCCAGTCGCCACCGAGCGGGCCGCCGGCCAGGTCGCGGTCGGCTGGTTCTACACCGCCCTCACCGATGTGCAGCGCAAGTGCCTCGCCGCCGCCGGCGTCCACCGGCCGTCGGGACAGCTCACCGACGACCAACGCAAGGAGTTGCGCGCCTCGATCGACGCTGCCCTGGCCAAGTGCGGCGTGCAGCTTCCGGCCAGGGCGTCCGGCCGCGAGCGGCTGGGCTTCGGTTGGGCAGCGCTGACCGACGCACAGCAGAAGTGCCTGGCCGATACCGCCCTGACCCGTCCGGTCGGCCGGCTGACCGCGGAGCAACGTGCTGCCGTCCGCCAGTCGAAGCTGGACGCCGCGACAGCCTGCGGGGTCGGCCGCTAGACCTGCCGCGCTGCCCTGCCCGGCGAGGGGGCAGGGCTGCGAGCACGCCGGCCGGCTGCCGGTCCGGGCCCGGGTGGTCACGCACCTCAGGGTGCCGGCGGGAGCAGGTGCACAGCCGTCGGCACCCCGGTGGCGAACGCGAACGCCCGCTCCTCGATCGCCTGGTCCTGCGCGGTCAGCCGGTCGGTGTGCTGGCGCAGGTGCTCCTCCCAGGACGGCACGGTGTAGGTCTCCCACCAGGTACCGGGCCGTTCGCCGACCTGGTAGACCTCCCAGCGGATGGCTCCGCTGCGCGAGCGGGATCCGCGCATGGCCGTCATCGCCTGCAACCAGTCGGCAACGTTCGCTTCGGGGACCAGGTACTCCACCACCACCCGGACCGGACCGGCGTCGGGTTCTGCGGCGACCCCCAGCTGCGCGTCATCCCAGAGGACCAGCGGGGCCCGGTCGAGGTGCTCGCTCTCCGGGAAGTGCCAGGCGAACCCGACCAGCCCGCCGGCCACGACCAGGCCGGCCGAGATCCAGACCGAGGCGGCGAGGCTGACGTGCTGGGCGATCAGTCCCCAGAGCGGGGAGGCGAGCGCCTGCGCCGCCGTGAAGGTCATCATGTAGACCGCCACTGCGCGGGACCGCACCCAGCCGGGCAGGTACAGCTGCAGCTCGGCGTTGAGGACCGCTACCGTCGCCGTCCAGGCGAACCCGATCAGCACCAGCAGCGGCAGCGCGGCCAGCAGCCCCGGCACCACCATCGTGAGCCCGAAGGCGACCCCGAACAGCAGCCCCATCACACTGAGCAGGAGATTGGCCGACACCCGTCGCCCGATCCGGCCGACGGTGAAGGCTGCGGTGATCGCACCCACCCCGAGTGCCCCGAAGAGGACGCCGTAACCGTCCGCACCGACCCCGAGCTGCCGGTTGGCGATCAGGGGCAGGAGCGCCCACATCGCCGTCGCGGGCGCGACGAACACGGCCAGCCGGAGCAGGATCAGCCGGACCACCGGTTCGTGGCGGACGTAGCGGCCCCCGGTGCGAAGGGCCGGCAGGAACCGTTCCCGCGCGACGCTGGTGGCTGCCGGGGGGCGGCGCCAGGCGAGCAGCGCACCGATCAGGAACAGGGTGCAGGCAGCGTTGATCGCGAACACCGGCGGGACACCCCAGGCTGCGATCACCACACCCGCGATCGCCGGGCCGACCGCCCGCGCCACGTTGACGCTCACCATGTCGAGCCGGATGGCAGGGGCGAGGTGGGCCCTTGGCACGAGTTCGGTGATCAGGGGCTGCCAGGTCGAGACCAGTACGGCGTTGCCGACCCCGATCGCGAAGGTGAAGGCGAGCAGCAACAGGGGCGGCATGCTGCCGATGGCGGTGAGGACGGCCAGGAGGCCGGCCACGATCAGGAAGTAGACCTGCACCCACAGCATCAGGCGTCGGCGGTCGAAGGCGTCCGCGAGCACGCCGCCGGCCAGGGCGAACATCACCATCGGCAGGGTGGCAGCTGTCTGGACGAGCGAGATGATCGTGGCAGCGTTCGGGTCGTCGATGAACAGCCACTGCGCCCCCACCGTCTGCGCCCAGGAACCGACGCTGCTGAGGACGACGCCCAGCCACAGCCAGAGGAAGGCCCGGCTCTGGAACGGCGCAAGGGCTCCGGCAGTGTGGTCGGCGGTCTACGGCCTGAGCAGCACCTTGATGGCACGCCTCGAGTCCATGGCCGCGTAGGCCTCTGCTACCTCGGCGAGGGGCAGCTCGAGGTCGAAGACCCGACCTGGGTTGATCCTGCGGGCGAGCACCAGCTCCAGCAGGTGCGGCAGGTAGGCCCGCACCGGAGCCGGGCCGCCCTTGATCCCAACGTTGCGCCAGAACAGCTCGGTGGTGGGCAGGTCGCCGTGCGGGAGCCCGACCAGCCCGATCATCCCGCCGGGACGGACCGAGCCGACGGCCTGGAGCCGGGCGGCCTCAGTGCCGACGCACTCGAGGACGGCGTCCGCGCCGATCCCTTCGGTGAGTTCCTTCACCCTGGCGATGCCCTCATCGCCCCGCTCGGCGACGATGTGGGTGGCACCGAACTCGGTGGCGATGGCCTGGCGGTCGGAGTGGCGGCTCATCGCGATGACGGTCGTGGCCCCCAGCTGGACGGCGGCCAGCACCCCGGACAACCCGACGGCACCGTCGCCGACGACCGCGACGCTCATGCCTGGACCGACGCCTGCCGAGATGCCGGCGTGCCAGCCGGTACACATGACGTCGGACAGCGCGAGGATGCTCGGGATCAGGTCGGCCGCCGGTTCCTCGGACGTGGCCAGCAGCGTGCCGTCGGCGTTGGGGATCCGGATCAGCTCGGCCTGGCAGCCGGCGAAGCCGCCACCGTGGAGGCAGTTGGCCTGGGCGTCCTTGCGGCAGACGGCGCAGGTGTTGTCGGAGTGCAGGAACCCGCCGACGACGAACTGGCCGGGACGCACGCTGGTGACCGCCGTCCCGACCGCTTCGACGATCCCGCAGTACTCATGTCCGATCGGGGTCGGCTTCGGCACGGCCTGGAGGCCCCGGTAGCGCCACAGGTCGGACCCGCAGACACAGGCGGCAACCGTGCGGATGACCGCGTCGGTCGGTTCGATGACTACTGGATCGGGACGCTCCTCGTAGCGGACGTCCCCCGGGGAGTGAATGACGGCTCCGAACATGGGACCAGCCCATCACACCGGCGCCGAATGCGGGAGACCCGGCCAGAACTGGTACCGCCAGTGCCCCGTCCGGCCCCACGGCCCCTCCTCGCTACCGGTTCGTCGGGACGCTACCCGTGGACGGGTAGCGTCCCAGCGGTTGGGGTAGCGAGGCGCGGCCGGGCGCGGACTGCGGGTCCGGAAAAGGCAGGTGCCGGGCCCCGTTCGGGACCCGGCACCTTGGTGTGTCAGCTGACGATCAGCCCTTGGTGAGCGGGCCGAGGGTCTTGTCGTTGGCGTAGACCTCTGCTGCGTTGTCCTTGGTCACGATGACCGGGTCGAGCAGGTAGGACGGGACGACCTTGACGCCGTTGTTGTAGCTCTCGGTGTCGTTGACCTCGGGGGTCTTGCCGGCCTGCAGGTCGTTGATCATCACGATGGAGTGCTCAACGAGCCGGTTGGTGTCCTTGAAGATGGTCGAGTACTGCTTGCCGGCCATGATCGACTTGACCGACTCGACCTCGGAGTCCTGACCGGTGACAACCGGCAGCGGCTTGTTGGCGGCGTCGACAGCGGCCATTGCAGCGCGGCCGAGGGTGTCGTTCGGCGACAGGATGCCGTCGAGGTCAGCCTTCTGGTAGAAGCCGGACAGCACCGTGTCCATGCGCTTCTGAGCGTTCTCGGCCTTCCAGCCCTGGGTGACGACCTGCTCGAAGGTGGTCTGCTTCGAGAGCACCGTCAGCGTGCCGTCGTCGATCTTCGGCTTGAGCACGTCCATCGCGCCGTCGAAGAACACCTTGGCGTTGGAGTCGTCAGGCGAACCGGCGATCAGCTCGATGTTCCACTTCTTCTTGTCGCCGACGCGCTTGGCGAGCCCCTCGAGGAGAGCCTGGCCCTGGAGCTGGCCGACCTTGAAGTTGTCGAACGCGACGTAGAAGTCGACGTCGGGGGTGTTGGTGAGCAGGCGGTCATAGGCGATCACGGTGATGCCCTTGGCCTTGGCGTCGGCGAGCTGGGTGCCCAGCTGGGAGCCGTCGATAGCGCCCACGATCAGGACCTTGGCGCCCTTCTCGATCATCGCGGTGATCTGGTTCTGCTGCTCAGTCACGCCGCCGTTGGCGAACTGGACGCTTGCGGCGTATCCGGCGGCCTTCAGACCGTCGTTGAACAGCTGCTCGGCGAGCACCCAGTTCTCCGAGGTCTTCTGCGGCATCGCGACGCCGATGGTCGCACCCTTCTCGAACCCGGCCGCTGCGCCGGAGGCGCTGCCACTGGCAGCCGGGGTCTCGGTACGGCCCCCGCCACAACCGGTCAGAGCCAAAGCGCTCGCAGCCGCGAGCACAACAGCGGCTTTAGCGAACTTCTTCATCCCTACCTCTTTCTTGTTCCGGTAGCCGCCTTGGCTGTCCCGGTCCACCCGACCACCCCTGCGCGGTCGGGAAGTACTTGGGCGAGCTGCGCCTCAGCGCAGTTCGCCTGGGTTGGACACGACGTCCTCGACCAGGGCGGTCTCGGTCGGCGAGGTGTCCTTGGCCTTCTTGTCCCGGAAGATCAGGCCGCTGATGGAGGGCTTGCCCTGGGACTTCTGCCACACGTCGAGGGCGACGGCAGCCAGCAGGACCAGGCCCTTGATCATCTGGGTGGTGTCGGAGCCGGCGCTCATCAGCTGCAGGCCGTTGTTCAGCACTGCCATCACCAGGCCACCGATCATCGACCCGATCACGGTGCCGACACCGCCGGAGACGGCTGCGCCGCCGATGAACACTGCCGCGATCGCGTCCAGTTCCCAGCCGGTGCCGTCGAACGGACCGGACGCGGTGGAGCGGGCCACGAACATCAGCCCGGCGAACGCCGAAAGGATCGACATGTTCAGCATGACCAGGAAGTAGACCTTCTTGGTGTTGACGCCGGAGAGCTCGGCGGCCAGCCGGTTGCCGCCGACAGCGTAGATGTGGCGACCGGTCACCATGCGGCCGGTGACGAAGCTGTACAGGATCACCAGCGCGACCAGGATCAGGCCCGGCACCGGGAACGACGAGCCGGGACGGCCGGTGCCGAACATCCAGGTCAGGTAGGCCACAACGACGGCCAGCAGGGCGATCCGGGTGCCGGTCACCCACATCGGGGGCACCTCGGCCTTGATCTTGACCAGCGCCTGGCGCTGGCGCAGTTGCATCCACACCAGGAAGACCAGGGTCAGGATGCCCAGCAGCAGGGTGGAGTTGTTCATGCCGGTGTTCGGGCCCCACTCGGGCAGGTAGCCGGCCCCGATGTACTGGAAGTCCTTGGGCACCGGGACGGTGAGGGACTTGCCGACGAACTGGTTCGCGCCGCGGAAGAACATGTAGCCGGCCAGCGTCACGATGAAGCCGGGGATGCCCATGTAGGCGACCCAGAACCCCTGCCAGGCCCCACAGACGGCACCGAGCGCGAGTCCGAGGAGGATGCCGAGCCACCACGGGATGCCCCAGTCGCGGATCGCGATCGCCACGACGATGCCGACGAAAGCCGCAACCGAGCCGACCGAAAGGTCGATGTGACCGACGATGATCACCATGACCATGCCGATCGCCAGCACCAGGATGTAGCTGTTTCCGTTCAGCAGGTTCATCAGGTTGGTCGGGGTGATCACCAGGCCGCCGGTGAGGATGTTGAACAGGATCGTCAGTGCCACCAGCACGAACAGCATGCCGAACTGGCGGAGGCTGCCGCCGAACAGATTCTTCAGTGCTTCCATGTCGATATCTCCCTTGCCCGCTCAGGCAGCGTTCTTGGTGGTGTTGGGGATCAGCGTCATCAACCGCATCAGGCTCTCCTGGGTGGCATCGGCCACGTCGAGGCAGCCGGTGATGGCGCCCTGGCTGACGGTGTAGATGCGATCGCAGGTGCCCAGCAGTTCGGGCAGCTCGGAGGAGATCATCATGATTCCCTTGCCCTGGTCGGCGAGGGCGTTCATGATCCCGTACATCTCGTACTTGGCGCCGACGTCGATGCCGCGGGTCGGCTCGTCCAGAATCAACACCTCCGGCTCGGTGAACAGCCACTTCGCGACGACCACCTTCTGCTGGTTGCCGCCCGAGAGCTTGATCACCCCCTCGTTGACGCTGGGGGTCTTGATGCGCAACTCCCTGCGGTACTTCTCCGCGGCCGCGAACTCGGCGTTGCGGTCGACCACACCGTTGGGCGAGATCTGGTGCAGCTCCGCAGACACCACGGTGGTCCGGATGTTGTCCAGCAGGTTCAGGCCAAGGACCTTGCGGTCCTCGGTGACGTAGGCGATACCGAGCTCGATCGCCTGCTCCACGTTCTTCGGGGCGATCTCCGAGCCGTCGAGGAAGATCTGGCCCTTCTGGTAGACCCCGTAGGACTTGCCGAACAGGGATCTGGCCAGTTCCGTCCGGCCGGCACCCATCAGCCCGGCGAAGCCGACGATCTCGCCGCGACGGATGAAGAAGTTCGAGCCCTTGCACACCAGGCGGTCGGTGATCTCCGGGTGCCGGATCGTCCAGTCCTTCACCTCGAACATCACCTCGCCGATCGTGGGCGTGTGCTCGGGGTACCGCGACGTCAGGGCCCGACCCACCATTCCGCGGATCAGCCGGTCCTCATCGACCCGCTCGCCCTCGGGGACGTTGATGGTCTCGACGCTCTTGCCGTCACGGATGATGGTGATCGAGTCGGCGATCGCGGCGATCTCGTTCAGCTTGTGGCTGATCATGATGCTGGTGATGCCGTGGCTCTTGAACTCACGGATCAGGTCGAGCAGGTGGGTGGAGTCGGTCTCGTTCAGCGCTGCGGTGGGCTCGTCGAGGATCAGCAGCTTCACGTCCTTGCTGATCGCCTTGGCGATCTCGACCAGCTGCTGCTTGCCGACGCCGATCGTCTTGATCACCGTGTCCGGGTCGTCCTGCAGCCCGACCCGCGCCATCAGCTCCCTGGCCTTCTGCCGGGTGGCGGTCCAGTCGACCCCGAACCGGCCGCGCACCTCGTTGCCGAGGAAGATGTTCTCCATGATCGACAGCTCGGGGATCAGCGCCAGTTCCTGGTGGATGATCACGATCCCGGCATGCTCGCTGGCGCGGATGTTGGCAAAGGTGGCCAGGGCGCCGTCGTAGAAGATCTCGCCGGTGTAGGTGCCGTGCGGGTGGACGCCGGAGAGCACCTTCATCAGCGTCGACTTGCCGGCACCGTTCTCGCCGCAGATGGCGTGGATCTCGCCGCGCTGGACGCGCAGGGAAACGCCATCCAGCGCCTTCACTCCGGGGAACTCCTTCGAGATGTCGCGCATCTCCAGGATCAGGTCGGACTGGCCGGGCAACTGGTCTCCTCCCAAACTGGCGGCGCGGAGCCGCACGACAACGCTGTACGTGAGGGCAGTTGGGCACCGTTCGACCGGTCGGGGCGCCTCACCTGCCTGTTCGGCAATCTAGGCAGCGCTTTTAGGCCTGTCAACGGTCGTATCCGCGTCGTTATCGAACTGTTTTAATGGTTACTGGGCAGATTAATCAGCCGACTATTGGTGAAAAGCGAGTTCCGGTGCCCTATGCTTCCCCCATGTCCACGCTCTACGACCGCCCCGCACCGAGGGATCGGACCCGCGAGGACATCTACCAATTGATCCGCGGATCGCAGAACCTCACCCGCTCCACCCTCGTGGAACTGACCGGCCTTTCCAGCAGCACCGTCGGGCACGCCGTGGCCAAGCTGCTCGCCGACGGCCGCATCGCCGAGTCGCAGGCGCGGGCGAAGGGCCCCGGTTCCGGCAGCGGCAGGCCGGCGACGATCCTGAACGCCGTCTCCACCGGCTCCCCCACCGGCGCCATCGATTTCGGGCACAGCCACATCCGGGTGGCCCTCGGCGACGACATGGGCAACGTTGTCGATGAGGTCACCGTCCGGCTGAACGTCGACCGGATGTCCGGCGAGGGCATCGAGCTCGCCTGCGAGCACCTCGAGCAGCTCCGCTCCGCGCACGGCACCGGCCAGCTGTCCAGCGTCGTCGCCGGCATCCCCGGCCCGGTGGACGTGGTCACCGGGCTGGTCTGCTCGCCGACGATACTGTCCAGCTGGGTGGGCCTCGCGCCCGCCCGCGAACTGGCAAAGCGCCTGGGCGTCCCCGTCCTTGCCGAGAACGACGCCCTGCTCGGCGCGTACGGCGAGCTGCACCGCGGCGCCGGCCGGCACCACCAGGACTTCGTCTACGTGAAGGCGTCACACGGGGTCGGCGCCGGGCTGGTGATCAAGGGCCAGACCTACAAGGGGGCCACCGGGCTCGCCGGGGAGATCGGCCACACCGCCCTCGCCGGACGTTCGGAGCTGTGCCGCTGCGGCAACCGCGGGTGCCTGGAGGCGGTGATCTCGATGCAGTCGATCCGGGAGCAGATCGCCCACACCCATCCGCACCTCGACCCGTCGCAGATCAGCCCGGCCACGCTCGACGACCCGATCACCGCCCGGATCCTGAACGAGGCCGGCCGGACCCTCGGCAAGGTCCTCGCCGACCTGTGCAACCTGCTCAACCCGACGGCGCTGATCATCGGCGGCGAGCTCGGGGCTTCCGGGCCGGCCCTGATCGACGGCGTCCGCGCCTCGGTGAACCGGTTCGCCCAGCCGGCGACGGCCGCCGCGATCGAGGTGATGCCGGCAGCGCTCGGACGCCGGGCCGAGCTGGTCGGCGCCCTGCAGCTCGCGGGCAACCTGGCCCGGCCATGAGCCATGACGAGCTCGTCGACGCCCTGGTGAACCTCGCCGGGGCGATGAAGCCGCTGGAGACGAGGCTGGTTCGCGAAGCCGGCGCCCGGGTCGGCCAGCCGCAACTGGCCGCGACCAGTGCCGCCGTCCTGGCCGAGCTCCGCAGGCACCGGACGGCCACCCTGCGGCAACTCGCCGCCGGCCTCGAAGTGACCACGACCGTCGTCCGCACCGCCATGGCCGACCTCGAACGACGCGGCCTCGCCGCCGAGAACGAGCCCGGCTCGCGCCCGGCCCTGCAGACCTACCGGACCACGCCGGCCGCGGACGAGTTGAACGAGGAGACCCGGCGGCGGGCCGCCCACCACTTCGGCTACGCCCTCGCCTCGATGGCCGCGGAGGACCTGGCGGCCCTCGACCGCGCAGCGCCGGCGCTGCGGTCGCTGGCCGCGGCGATCGGCTACGAGTCGGAGGCCGGCCGCCCCGACTGAGCGCCCCTCAGCGGACGGCCAGCCCGCGGCGACGCCGGATCCGCCTCGAGACGGCGCTGAAGGCCGAGTCGGCCAGCATCCCGACGGCAAGGATCACCAGCATGTGGGCGAGCAGGCCGGCGGCGTCCCCGAACTCCTGGGCGAAGGCCAGCCGGTTGCCGAGGGCCACTGCCCCGGGAATCACCACCAGCAGCTCGCCGGCCATCAGCGAGCGCCAGGCGAACGCCCAGCCCTGGTTCAGGCCACCGACGTAGGACGGCAGCGCCGCCGGGATCACGATGAACCGGTAGAGCCGCCAGCCCTCCGCGCCGAGCACCCGGCCCAGCTTGAAGTAGGCCGGCGGCACCTGGTCGACACCGCTGAGCACACCGTTGGCGACACTCGGTGCGGCGCCGAGGACCACGACGAACAGGATCGCCTGCTCCCCCAACCCCAGCAGCAGGATGGCCAGCGGGAACCAGACGACGCTCGGCATCGTCTGCAGGCCGGTCACCAGGGAGCCGATCGCTGCCCGCAGGGTGCTCGACCGGGCCGCGGCCAGGCCGATCACCGTGCCGATCCCGACGGCGAGGCTGAAGCCGACGATGGCCCGCGCCAGCGTCCGGCCCAGCGCCTGCCAGAACTGCGGCTGGGAGCCGATCCGGCCGAGCTCAGCGAACACCGTCGCGGGGCCGGGCAGCAGGTAGTCGGGACGCCAGCCGCTGAGCACCACCACCTGCCAGCCGCCGACGAAGATCAGCACGGCCAGCAGGATGGGCACCGGACCCCGGGTCCAGAGGCTGCGGGGCGACGGCCCCGCCGACCCGACGACCTCATCGGCCACTGCCTCCTCAGATACTGAAGAAGTCGGTTTCGTCATGGACGGCCACCTCCTCTCGGAGCCGGCGGGTGAGGTCGGCGGCCATCCCGACAACCTGCACCGAGTCCATCAGCCGCGGCCTCGGCAGGTCGTTGAGCTGGGTGTGGATCACCCGCCCCGGACGCGACCCCATCAGGATCGACCGGTCGGCCAGCCGGACGGCCTCGCGGACGTTGTGGGTGACGAAGACCACGGTGAAGCCCGATTCCAGCCAGAGGGTCTCGATCAGGTCGTGCATCTGGTCGCGGGTCATCGCGTCGAGCGCTCCGAGCGGCTCGTCCATCAGGACGATCGCGGCCTCCTGGGCGAGCACCCGGGCCAGCGCCACCCGTTGCCGCATGCCGCCGGACAGCTCGTGCGGCCGCTTGTCGACGTGGCGGCCCAGGCGCACCCTTGCCAGCAGCTCGCGGGCCTGCCGGCGCCGCTCGGGCTTGTCGATCCCACGCAGCCGGAGCGCGAGTTCGACGTTCTGGGCAGCGGTCAGCCAGGGCAGGAGATTGCTCTCCTGGAACATCAGGGCCACCCCGCCCACGGCCGTGACGCTGCCGGAGGTCGGCTCCTCGAGGCCGGCCGCGACGGCGAGCATGGTCGACTTGCCGCAGCCGGACCCGCCGACCACGGCAACGAACTCCCCCGGCGCGATGTCCAGGTCGACTCCGTCGAGGGCGACCACCCGGCCGGCGCCCGAGCCGAACACCTTGCCCAGCCCCGACAGGCGCAGCCGTCCCCGTTCGGCAACGGCCGCGCCCGCCGTAGCGGTCGGAGCCGCGGTCACGCGGAGACCCTCGGTTCGCCCCGGGCGGCCAACGCATCGTTGAGCACGTCCACGTCCCACAGCCTCGCGAAGCCGTCGCTCGGCTTGTCCGGCAGCAGGCCGACGGCCGCTGCGTGCTCGGCCGATTCCTTGAGGGTTGCCGCTAGCGGGTCGGCGCTGAACTCCAGGTTGGCCCAGGATGCCTTCAGCAGTTCCGGCGGGATCTCCTGCTCGGTGATCCTCCTGATCTGGCCGATGACGGCCGCCTGGGCAGCCGCCGGGTGGGCCTCAATCTCGGCGAGCGCGTCGAGGTGGGCCTCGATGAAGGCCCGGACCGCGTCCGGGTGCTGCTGGACGAAGGCGGTCCGGGCGATCACGTTGGTGGTGACGAACCGGCCGTCCGGCCACAGCTCCCGCTCGTCGACGAGCACCTTGCCACCGGCATTGACC
>JADLEH010000071.1 GCA_020846255.1 Propionibacteriaceae bacterium | reverse complement strand
GTTCGTGTCGGGGTCCAATATCGAGAAGGGCAACGGAAGGGTGGATGGCTGGTGCTGAGTGCAGGTCCTATAGCGCAGTTTTGCCTCCCCGTCGGACTCTTCTTAGGAGGCCAGGCCTTGTTTGCGAGGTTGATCCTGAAACTCGTTGGTGGTGCTCGTACTCGCGGGCGTCTGTTCAGTCATCAGGACTTCCCCGGCAACCCTCAAGGTCTGGCGTTCACGCTGACTTGCGTCGGCGAAGAGTTGTCGGCCGAGACGATCATGTGATTACCGGCCGCTGGTGGCAGGATGATGCTTAGATATGTCGGATCCATTTGGTCTCGGAGTGTTCCTACTTCTCGGCACTATATGCCTCTTTCCCTATAGCCGTTGGCGGGCCACGCGCGTCTTCGTCAGCTCGTCGGGAAGGAAGCCCCACTCTCTCGGCGAGCTGATGCGATCAGTGAATGGGTACTGGGTGTGGCCTCATTTGCCCGTCGGAATTCTCGCAATTCTGCTCATCCTAGTTGGCTTTCTCCGCGGATCTTTATGACCAACCGGAGTTCAAGAGGGATCCATCCGCTGGCGTTATCAGGTGGGATCGGGAAGTGAGCAGGGGACGGTGGAGTTTCTATCCGATGACGACGTCGCCTACCTCTCCGGGCGGTTTCGCGAGCTGACGTCTGGCTTGACGAGCAAGTATGGGCTTGCAGATCCGTACGTCGAAACCGTGCTCTCGCCGTCCGGTAGATGGCTGGTGGTGATCACCGATCCGCTCGCGAACCAGATCTCGATGGATCTCGTCGGCCTGTTGGTTGACGGGATCGAACTTGCCATCGAGCGGATGGCCGTCGGCATGCATGAGCGGGCGACGTTCGAAGTCGACTTCCTCGACGGCCATGCCGGGGAGGGCAAGGGTGCCTTCGGCGATCAGCAATGAGTGTCGCGCTAGTTGCTGGAGCTTTGATCCTTACCGGCGAACATGAACCGGGCACATCGTGGGAGGGCGCGGTAGGTGCGGTTCGTGGATCTCAGCGAGCATCGACGAGCGTTGGGGCGACGAGGTGTGGGCTGCTGGTCAGCGGGATCGGTAGATGGTTGAGCGGTGATCGATGCGGTGTACGACGACCAGGTGGTCCGCATCGAGGATCTCGTACACGATGCGGTACACGCCGCGTCGAGCGGAGTGCAGGCCGTCGAGCTCGCGTTGGAGTGGGGCGCCGACCCGGCGGGGATTGTCGACCAGCGCGCCGAGCATGAACTCCACGATGGCAGCGGCGGGTCCCTCGGCAAGGCTGGCCAACTGGCGCTCGGCGGGCCGGGTGACCACAAGCCGGTAGGGGGCGGCCTCGTTCACCGCTTCGGGTAGCGGCTGCGCAGTTCTTCCTCGGCCACGATGTCGCCCGCGGCGTAGGCGAGGCGCGACTGCGCGAGCTGGGCCATGGCGGCGGGGTCGGACAACAGCTCAAGGGTGTCTTCGAGGGATTGGAGTTCCTCGGCGCTGATCAGCACGGCGGCCCGGCGTCCGTTGCGGGTGACGGTGATGCGGTCGTGCGTTTGCTCGACGCGGTCGACCATCTCGGAGAACTTGGCCTTCACCTCGGCGAGCGGCAGCGTCTCGGACATGACCCGAATTCTAGTCACCATCAGGCGGGGGCTGGTGGCGCGGTCGTCGCCCTCGCAAGGGTTCATCGTCCGGCCGCCCTCGAGTCGGACCGTCCCGTTCGAGGTCTCTTGGCGAGGTTGAGGAGCGCGCCCGGCGCCGCTGAGATGCCCGCCGGTAGTCGCGAAATAGTCGCGAACGCCTCGATATTGACCGGCATTCGACGACACAGCGTGGTGGCAGCCTAATGCATTTCCCTAGGTCAGGGCTACTAGCCGACACTGGATGGTACAGAATATCACCCACCGTGACCGACTTAAAGCCTTCGTTGCAACCGCTCCGCTCAACCCATCGACACGCTGCGCGCCGCTCGATCTCTCTGTGCCAGATGACCAAGCCGGCCTGTCCATCGAAGCTCAGCTGCCGGCCGACGTTGCGGCGGGTTCCGACTTCACCGGCGCGTTGACCATCCGCAACCTCGGCGCGACCACGGTCAGCTTTCACACCGACGACCCTGTTCAGGCCGCGGTCTTGGCACCCGGCACCACCACCGTGGTCGGCACGTTCGTCGGTGCGATCGCCGGCGTCGGCGCAAACCCCACGCTGGCGCCCGGGGACGAGGTGGCGCTCTCCGTTGTCGGCGGCACGGCCGCATGCAACGGGCACACCGGTTACCACCTGCCGCCCGGCATCTATGACCTCATCGTGACAGTGCCGCGCTACGGATCGCCCGGCGAACAGCCTCGAGTCGATCTCCCACCGCTCATCAGCAGCCGCGTTCCGCTCGCGGTCCGGTGACGGTGAGCACTCGTCCCAAGCCCATCCCGAGCTCGCTCAGCGTGGCCTCCGAACGCGTCACCCTGCAGCCGTGAGGGTCTTCCCATGACGATCGTCTGTCCATCTCCTGTCCATATACAGGCTGTAACCAGATGGACAAGACAACACCGAGCGGTATGGAGCACGTACTCTGACCTGCGGAAACGCACAGGCCGATACGCAACGACATACCCTTGATCGCTTTGCCAAGGTGAGGGTCGCGCGTTCGAGTCGCGTCATCCGCTCCAGGAGAAGTACCTGGCCAGAGGCCCTCTACGGAGGGCCTCTTCTTCGTTTGGTGGCGCTTGTCCATCCG
>JADLEH010000070.1 GCA_020846255.1 Propionibacteriaceae bacterium | reverse complement strand
CGGTCGGTCAACTCCGAGAGCACGTTGCCGCCGAGCTCCACCCGGCCCGACGTCGGCCGGTCGAGACCGGCGAGGCAGTGCATCAGCGTGGACTTGCCGGAGCCGGACGGCCCCATGATCGCGGTGAACGAGCCGCGGCGGAAGCTGACGGTCACCCCGTCGAGGGCCCGGACGACGGCCTCCCCGGTGCCGTAGGTCTTGGTCAGGTCGGTGGCTGCTGCGATCTCTTCCCGCAGGGCAGGGGCAGGGACTTCTGTGGTGAAGGTGGTAGTCACAGGTTCGACCGTAGGAGGCGGGCAGCGCCCGTTGCGTCCTCCCCGGAGGCGCATCGGGTCGTCCGTTCGGATGATCTTGGCTGGTGCCGGGATCGTCCTCCGGTCGGTGCCGGCGGCTACTCCCCGAAGCCGCCACCGAAGTCGCCGCCGTCGAAGCCACCGAACGAGCCGCCATCGAAACCGCCGTCCCCGGCCCCGCCGTCGCCGCCGAAGCCGGTGTCCCCGCCGTCCGCGCCGGCGTCGCCCCAGTCGCCGGAGAAGTCCCCACCGCCGAAGTCGCCGACGAAGTCGTCCATCAACCCGCCGTCAGTGGTGAGCAGGTCGATCAGCACCATGGTCGTGAGCACGTCGCCCAGGTTGAGCCAGCCGAGGCCGGTGAAGTCGTCGTTGCCGAGGGCATGTTCCTGCTGCAGGGCGTCGGCGAAGACGTGGCGCCAGTGATCGACCACGCCGAACACCATGGCGTAGGGGAGGTAGCGGCTGAACCGCTCGATGCCGGCCTCGAACCTGAGCTGGTCGGCCTCGGCTGTGGCCAGGTACTGCTTGAACCCGAGGGCCTGGACGCGGGCTGCGTAGCCCTCTGCCGTCACCGGCACCGGGAGCCGCCTGGTGCCGAGGACCACCACCAGCCCGCCCAGGAGCAGGCCGGCACCGATCGGGAACAGGGACCCCGCCGAGAACAGCAGGAAGAGGCCGACGAAGGCAACCACCGACCCGATGGCCGCCCAGCCGACCGGCGGCGGCGGCTGGAACCAGGCCCGTTCCCTGGCCTCGACGTCCAGTGCCGAGAAGGTCTCGGCCAGTCCGGCGCCGCGGCTGCGGAACTCGAACAGGCTGGTCACCGGGCCATGGGCGAAGGCTGCGCCCAGGACCGCCCGCTCGGTCGGGCTGAGCTGCTCGGCAGGGGGCGGGTCCAGCGCCCGCAGCTCCCAGTCCCGTGCGGCGGTCGAGCGGCGGCTGGAACCGGCCACCGGTTCGAGCGGACTCAGCGTGAGCCAGCCGCGCGCGGCCAGGTCGATCAGGGTGGCCGGCACCGCGACCGTACCCAGGCCGGGGCCGGCGATCAGCCCGGCCAGCGCCGGCTGGACACCGGCCGGCGGGTCGAACCGCACAGCGATCGGGGGCGCCTGCCCTCCGGTGATCCGGACCCGCTCAGCCGGTTGCCCGGCAGCTGGCAGCAGCCCGGGGGTCAGTCCGGCGAACATCTCGTCACGACGGGACAGCCGTAACCAGACGACCAGGCCGACGGCGAGGGCCACAATCACGATGCCGAGCACATACGTCATGCCCCAATCCTCACCTATGCCCCAAGCCGCCCGGGCGCCAAGGACTCGGTTGGTCGGAAAGCGGTTACTGTCGGGGTATGGCGCTGAGCGTCTTCGACCTGTTCCGGGTGGGGATCGGACCGTCCTCCTCCCACACCGTCGGTCCGATGAAGGCCGCCGGGAGGTTCGTCGACGCGCTTTCCGCCGGCGGGCAGCTGGGCCGTGTGGCCGGGTTGAAGGTGGAGCTCTTCGGTTCCCTCGGCGCCACCGGGCACGGTCACGGCAGCGTCGCCGCCGTGGTCCTCGGCCTCGCCGGGCACCAGCCCGACCAGGTCGACCCGCCGTCGGTGCGGCCGCTGGTCGACCGGGTGCGGGCAGAGCACCGGCTCACCCTTGCCGGTAGCCACACCATCGACTTCGACGCCGACTCAGACGTCGTGCTGCACCGCCGCCGGTCCCTGCCCATCCACTCCAACGGGATGATCTTCACCGCATCCGGCGGAGACGGCGGGGTCGTCAGCCAGCGCACCTACTACTCGGTGGGCGGTGGGTTCGTGCTGGACGAGTCCGAGACCGGCCCGAACCGGGTGGTGCCGGACTCGACCGTGCTGCCGTTCCCGTTCCGGACCGGTGCCGAGCTGCTGGCACACTGCGAAGCCACCGGCTTCTCCGTCGCCCGGCTGATGCGGGAGAACGAGCGGGTCTGGCGCAGCGACGACGAGATCGACGCCGGCCTGCTGCATGTCTGGGCCGTCATGCAGGAGTGCATCCACCACGGCATGACCACTGAGGGGCTCCTCCCCGGGGGGCTGCGGGTGCGGCGCCGGGCCCCAGAACTGCTCCACCAGCTGCAGGTTGAGACCGACAGCACCGACCCGCTGCGGGGCATGGACTGGATCACGCTCTACGCGCTCGCCGTCAACGAGGAGAACGCCGGTGGCGGCCGGGTGGTGACCGCGCCGACCAACGGTGCTGCCGGCGTAGTACCGGCGGTCATGATGTACTACCGCCGCTTCATGAACGGCTCCGGTGACGAGGGCATCATCAGGTTCCTGCTCACGGCCGGCGCGATCGGCGTGGTGATCAAGGAGCTGGCTTCGATCAGCGGCGCCGAGGTCGGCTGCCAGGGGGAGATCGGTGCGGCCTGCTCGATGGCCGCCGCCGGGATGGCCGCGGTGATGGGCGGAACCCCCGGCCAGGTGGAGAACGCGGCCGAGATCGGCATGGAGCACAACCTCGGCCTCACCTGTGACCCGGTGGGCGGCCTGGTGCAGATCCCCTGCATCGAGCGGAACGCGATCGCAGCGGTGAAGGCGGTGACGGCGGCCCGGACCGCCCTGCGCGGCGACGGCCGCCACATCGTCAGCCTGGATTCGGTCCTGAAGACCATGCGCGAGACCGGAGCCGACATGAGCGTGAAGTACAAGGAGACCGCCCGCGGCGGCTTGGCCCTCAACGTCATCGAGTGCTGACCCACCCCCGTCCCACCCACCCTTCTCCCGCCGAGGGCCAGCCCTGACGCCGAGAGCCAGCGCCCAGGCGCTGGCTCTCGGCGTCAAGGGTGGCTCTCGATGGAATCTTGGGGCCTAGGATCGCTTGGGAGAGCAATCAGAGAGGTTCACATGCCGATCCTGGACACCTACGCCCCCGACCCCGACCGCTACGACGGCCGGATGCCCTACCGCGCGGTGGGCCGAAGCGGACTGAAGCTGCCGGCGATCTCGCTCGGGCTGTGGCACAACTTCGGCGACGACACCCCGTTCGACCGGCAGCGCTCAATCCTGCGCCGGGCGTTCGAGCTCGGGGTCACCCATTTCGACCTGGCCAACAACTACGGCCCGCCCTACGGCTCCGCGGAGACGAACTTCGGCCGCCACCTGCGCGAGGACTTCCGTCCCTACCGCGACGAGCTGGTCATCTCCAGCAAGGCCGGCTGGGACATGTGGCCGGGCCCGTACGGCGACCTCGGCTCGCGCAAGTACCTGCTGGCTTCGCTGGACCAGTCGCTGCGGCGCATGGGGCTGGACTACGTCGACATCTTTTACCACCACCACTTCGACCCGAGCACGCCGCTGGAGGAGACCATGCTGGCGCTCGACACCGCTGTCCGGTCCGGCCGGGCGCTGTACGTCGGCATCTCCTCCTACTCCGGCGAGCGGACGCGGGCGGCTGTCGCCATAGCGCGTGACCTGGGCACGCCGCTGGTGATCCACCAGCCGTCCTACTCGATGCTGAACCGCTGGGTGGAGGAGGACCTGCTGGACGCCCTCGGCGAGACCGGGCTTGGCTGCATCGCCTTCTCCCCGCTGGCGCAGGGCATGCTCACCGACAAGTACCTCGACGGTGTCCCCGCGGGCTCCAGGGCCGCCCAGGACAAGTCGCTGTCCACCGAGCTGCTCACCGAGCAGAACCTCGCCCACATCCGGTCGCTGAATGAGCTGGCCAAGGGACGTGGGCAGACGCTGGCCCAGCTGGCGCTCGCCTGGGTCCTGCGCGACGAGCGGGTCACCTCGGCGCTGATCGGGGCCTCCAGCGCAGCCCAGCTGGAGGACAGCCTCGGCGCGGTGCGGAACCTGACCTTCAGCGAAGCCGAGTTGGCGGAGATCGACCAGTACGCGACCGATGGCGGCATCAACCTCTGGCAGGCCCCCAGCACGGCGTAGCTCTGCATCAGCGCAGGAACAACGAGCGCAGCCGGCGGGTGGTGAACGCCACCCCGAGCACCGACATCGCCAGGAAGTAGCCGAGGTGCAGCCAGGTGCTCGCCTCGAAGTGCCCGACGGACAGCTGGCGCATCAGTTCCACCCCGTGCCAGAGCGGGAGCGCCATGATGACCCACTGCACTGCCTGCGGGAACACGTCGATCGGGAAGAGGGTCGCCGAGAACATGAACATCGGCAGCAGGGCGATGTTGATCCAGTCCATCTGCTGGAAGGTCGTGAAGTAGCTGGTCACGGCCATCCCGAGGGAAGCGAACCCGAGGGCGATCAGCAGCGCGACCGGGATCATCGCCAGGGCCCACCAGGAGGTGGCCAGGCCGAGCATCGCGATCACGGCCGTGAAGCCGATGGCGTAGAGGAAGCCCCGGAACAGAGCCATGAAGATCTCGCCGGCGGCCACGTCGAACGGTCCGAGTGACGTGGCGAGCATGCCCTGGTACAGCTTCGCGAAGCGCAGCTTGAAGAACACGTTCCAGGTGGAGTCGTACAGGGCGCCGTTCATGGCCGAGGTGGCCAGCAGCGCCGGGGCGATGAACGCTGCGTAGGAGATCGGCCGGCCGCCGGGTCCCGACACCGAACCGATGAGGGCACCGAGGCCGAGCCCCATGCTGAGCAGGTAGAGCACCGGCTCGAAGAAGCCCGAGACGATCACCAGCCAGTTCTGGTTGCGGATCACCTTGAACCCGCGTTCGATCACGGCCCCGGCGTTGCCGGACGAGTTCGCGGCGAGCCAGCCGCCCACTCCGGTGCTCATCGGCCCAGCCTCGCAACGAAGTTGCGGACGGCGAGCAGCGCGCCGGCCGCGAGCAGGGCGAGCAGGAAGGCGAGGTGCAGGGCGACCTGCCAGCCGGGGAGCTCAAGGCCGAAGCTGAGCGCCCGGGCCAGTTGGGTGCCGTGCCACATCGGGGAGATCCAGCCGATCCACTGCAGGTAGATCGGCATGCTCGCCAGCGGGTAGAACGTGCCGGCGAACAGGAACATCGGCATCACGATGAACCGCTGGATCATCGCGAACTGGAACCCCTCATCCTCGATCGTCGCTGCGTAGGCCATCACGGGAGCGCCGAAGGCCAGCCCGGCGAGCGTCGCCACCGGGATCATCAGCCACGACCAGGTCGGGTCGGTCGCCCCGAACATCACCAGGATGACCCAGAACAGGGCGGCCTCCATCGCGAACCGGATACCGACCGCGACCAGTTCGCCGGTCGCCACCTGGAGCGCCGAGGCAGCCGTGGCGCCGCGGGCGTAGTAGAGCCGGCCCCACTTGAAGCCGGCCATGACGGGGAACGTCAACTCGTTGACCGCCGACATCACCACGGTGCTCACCAGCAGGCCGGGCGCCACGAAGGTCAGGTACGGGACGCCGTCGACACCGCCGGCGGAGTCGTCGACGAGCCGGCCGAGGCCGACCCCCATCGCGATCACGTACAACAGCGGCGTGATCGCGGCCGTGCCGACGACCGAGGTCCAGTAGGCCCGCATGCCCAGCAGCCGCCACTCGGCCTGGTACCACCACCCGAACCGGCGCACCCGGGCCGCCTGCCGGGCAGGGGTCGGCGCCCGGCCGGAGTAGGCCAGGGTGTTGGTGTCGAGCAGGTCGGACGGCAGCCGCCGGGCGGAGTCCTGACGCGGGTCGAGGAACGAACTCCGAGGATCAGTCAACGAGGCTCCGTCCGGTGAGCCGGAGGAACACGTCCTCCAGCGACGACCGACGCACCAGCGAGGTCAGCGGGCTGAGGCCGTCCCGCCGGACCGCCTCGAGGGCAGCCTCGCCGTCCTCGGTGTAGACCAGCACCCGGTCGGGCAGGGCTTCGAGGCGCTCGCCGAAAGCCCGCAGCCGATCGACCAGCTCGGCGTTGCGGTCGGAACCGAACCGCAGCTCGAGCACCTCCCGGGTGGAGAACCGGCGGATCAGCTCGGCCGGACTGCCCTCGGCGACGATCACGCCCCGGTCGAGCACGATCAGCCGGTCACACAGCTGCTCGGCCTCATCCATGAAGTGGGTGGTGACGATCAGCGTGACGCCCTGCTCCTTCAGCCGGAACAGCCGGTCCCAGAGGATGTGCCTTGCCTGCGGGTCGAGCCCGGTGGTCGGCTCGT
>JADLEH010000069.1 GCA_020846255.1 Propionibacteriaceae bacterium | reverse complement strand
TGACCATCGGTCTGCGCAACCCGGCCTGGACCTTCCCCGTGCTGGTCATGCCGTACGCGGTCGCCGCGCTGGCCATCTACACCGAGGCCAGCCCGGTCTTCTTCGGCTACGCAGCGATCGCCTTCGTCGTCGTGCTGGCGACCAGCGTCCGGAACCGGGCCCTGGCGAACCTGCCGCCCGGGACCACCCGGCGCGGCTGGCGGACCGGGGTCACCCGGGCGGCGGCAGCCTCCGGAGCCCTCGCCCTCTTCCTCACCGGGGTCGCGGCGATCCCGATCCCGGAACGATCGGCGAACGCAGCCAACGCCGGCGGCACCGGCGCCGTCCAGCTCGGCGACCCGAGCCTCGACCTGATTCGCAACGTCACCAGCACCAGCGACCAGCCGGTGCTCACCTACACGACCTCCGACGAGGCCGGGGAGTACCTCCGGCTGGCGGCGCTCGCAGCCTTCGACAACCGGGGCTTCCACCTGACCGCCACCGACCTGGTGCCGTTCCCGCTCAACGCCGGCCCCGCGCCCGTCGAGACCAAGCGGATCCGCACTTCGGTGCAGATCGCCGACCTCGCCAGCGAGTACCTGCCGATGCCGTGGATCCCGGCCGGAGCCGAGGTGCCGGCGAACTGGCGCTACGACCCGCGGACCATGGCAGTGGTCGCGGTCGGCGACGACCGGCGCTCCGCCACCCGGCGCCTCGAGTACACGGTCACAAGCGAGCGGCTGCCTGCGGTCGAGGACTTCCTGCCCGGGGTCGCCGAGGCCGGCCGCCCGGCCGACGGTGGGGTCACCCTCGCCCTGCCGGACGAGGTGTCCCCTGCGGTGCGGGAACTGGCCGAGCAGGTCACGGCCGGCGACGTCACCGCCGGCCAGAAGGCGTTGTCCCTGCGCGACTTCCTGCGCTCGGGCGCCTTCACCTACAGCACGGTGGTCTCCCCCGGTTCGACGCTGCAGACCCTCGACGACTTCCTGCTCGGCAGCCGGGTCGGCTACTGCGAGCAGTTCGCCGGCGGCCTGGCCGTCATGGCACGCATGCTCGGCATCCCGTCCCGGGTGGTGGTCGGGTTCCTGCCAGGCAAGAAGGTGGACGGGCGCTGGGAGGTCAACGCCCGCAACATGCACGCCTGGACCGAGGTGTACTTCGACGACGGCGTCGGCTGGGTTCCCCTCGACCCAACCCCCGGCTCGGCCGTCGGGATCACCCAACCGTCCTCGAGCACCAGCGCACGGACCGTCGAGCCGAGCATCCGGCCCTCCTCGGCCTCAGCGACGGCAGTGCCGACCGTGGCACCGGTCACCCCGGCCGGCCAGACCGGCCAGGGCTCGGCAGCCGCACTGCTGGTGGTTGCCGGTGGGCTGGCCGGGGCAGCCCTGGTCGCCTTCGGGCCACGCCTGGCGCGGCGGCTGGTCCGCTGGCGCCGGCTCGCCGTCCGGGCCGACCCGCGGGTGGCTGTGGAGTACGCCTGGGCCGAGGTCCAGGCGGTGTTCGTCGACCAGGGCGAGGACTGGCCGGCCGGTTCGAGCCGGCAGGTGCTGGCGGCGCTTGGGCCGGAGCTGGACGGTCGGGCGCGGGCGGAGCTGGCAGCGCTGGCCCTGCTGGTGGAGCGGGCGAGGTACTC
Organism: Propionibacteriaceae bacterium; assembly: GCA_020846255.1. Classification (GTDB taxonomy): domain Bacteria; phylum Actinomycetota; class Actinomycetes; order Propionibacteriales; family Propionibacteriaceae; genus Propionicimonas. The sequence goes on along the minus strand of JADLEH010000069.1, from coordinate 5,121 downwards.
CGGCGAGCCGGTGACCGGGACCGGCCTCGCCGAGCGGGTGGCTGTGGTCACCAGGGGAATGAAGAAGCGGTGGGCAGCGCCCACCGCCTGGTTGCGGCGCTGGTGGCCGCAATCGCTCTGGCCTCAGAGGCCGTCGTCCTGACGTCGCCGCCAGCGATCCTCCATGCGGCCCATGAAGTCGCGCTCCGACCCGGTGCCGGACCGGCCGCCGGGGCCCTGCCCGTCCGCGGAGAGCCCGTGCTGCTGCCAGGCGCTGACGCCGACCACAGCCGCGGCGAGCATGATCACGAAGCCGGCGACGCTCACCGCAGGGTGTACCTGCATGCCGGCGATCAGGCAGGCCAGGCCGGCGACGAAGCCGATGCCTGCGAAGACCAGACGGCGTCGATGCCAGCGCCTGGTGGTGCCTCTGAGGGTGCTGGCCAGCTTCGGATCCTCAGCCGCGAGCGCGGCTTCCATCTGTTCGAGGAGCCGCTGCTCGTCTTCAGAGAGCGCCATGGCCGCCTCCCGGTTTCCCTAGTGGCCGAAGAATAAGGCAAGTCTAGGCGCCCGCACCACATTTCGAAACCGGAGCTGGAAGGGATTGCGCAGTCAGGGCCGGTGGTGGCGGGTCAGCACCGCCCGCTGCACCGCCCCCGGCCCGAAGCGCCGGATAACCTTGTCGGCCGCCCTTTCCGCGTCCCGCCAGCCGTGGTCCGGGCTGTCGAGGGTCGGCTGCAGGTAAGCAGTTGCACGGTCGACCAGCCCGGTGACCCGCACCCCCACCCGGCGGATCCGGGCGCGCTGCAACCCGAGCCGCGCGTACAGGGCCAGCGCGGCGTCGTACACCTCGTCGGTGATATCCGTCGGACTCGGCAGGGTGAGCGAGCGCGAGATGGTGCTGAAGTCGGCGAACCGGAGGTTCAGGGTCACCGTCCGGCCGAGGACGCCGGCCGCCCGCATCCGGGAGGTGACCTTCACCGAGACCCGCAGCAGTTCCGCGTTCACGGTTGCCCGGTCGTCGGTGTCCCTCGCGAAGGTCTCCTGGCAGCCGACCCCGCGCTCCCCCGGCCGGGCGACCACGCGGCTGGAGTCCCGGCCCCAGGCCAGCTCGGCCAGCAGGGCGCCGGCGCGCGGGCCGAACGCCCGCTGCAGCGTGGTGCGCGGCAGGTAGGCCAGCTCGGCGATCGTTGTGATGCCCAGCCGGTGCAGCGAAGCCGTTGTGCTCTCCCCCACCCCGATCAGGTTCTCCACCGGCTGCGGGTGCAGGAAGCCGATCACCGCAGCCGGCGGCACCTCCAGCAACCCGTCCGGCTTGGCCGCGTTGGAGGCCATCTTCGCGATCAGCTTGTTCGGGCCGATGCCGACCGAGCAGGAGATCTGCTGCTCGTCTGCGACCATCGCCCGGAGCCGCTCGCCGATCGCGACAGCCGAGCCGGCCGTGCCCACGGCGCCGGTCAGGTCGAGGTAGGCCTCGTCGATGGAGGCGCTCTCGACGTGGGCGGTGAAGGTCTCGAAGATCGCCACCACACCTGCGGAGACCTCGGTGTAGGCGTCGAAGTCGGGCGGCAGGCTGACCGCGTGCGGGCAGAGCCGACGGGCCTGGGTCGACGACATCCCGCCGCGCACGCCGAAGGCCCGGGCCGGGTAGTTGGCCGACAGCACCACGCCGCGCTCCGCGCCACCGACCCACATCGGCACGTCCCGCAGCTCGGGCCGGCGGCGGAGCTCGACCGAGGCGTAGAAGGCGTCCATGTCGACGTGCGTGACCACCCTCATCTTCCGGAGCTCCCCGGGCTCGAGTGCCACAGCCTGCGCGGCGCCCCGGCCACCGGCCCGCCCGCCGGCCTCACGTCGGCGTACGGCGACTGGCGGAACCCGCTGGCGTGCACCAGGACCGGACGCCGGCCGTCGGCGTCCCCGACCCCGTGGCCTTCCGGGACCACTGCCATCGCAGCCCGCACCCGGTCGAGGGCACGGGCCTCGTCGCCGGTCTCCGCCAGCGCCTCGGTGAAGATCCCGTGCAGGTGGGTCAGGTCCCAGCACCCCGTCGCCCGGACGCTCACCCCGCGCGGTCCGGCGCGGCGCAGCTCACCGCGCACCACCAGCTGCCAGGAGTTGAACACCGTGGCCGCGTACGGCCCCTGGGCGTCCTCGAAGAAGGTTGCGTCGGCCGGGCCGGTGGTGTCCTCGAGGGTGAGGAAGACCACCCGGCGCCCGGATCGCACCGGCGGGGTCTGCGTTGCCACCTTCACCCCTGCGATCAGGACCTCCCTGCGGTTGCGCCGGCTGAGCAGGTCGCACGCGCTGGTGACCCCGAGGGCCGCCAGGAAGTCCAGGCTCCCGGCCAGCACGTGCCGGCTGGCGTCAAGGCCGATGATCTCCAGCTCGGCAGCCAGCCGCTCGGCGGCGGTCAGTTCCGGCAGGCCGGTGGCCACGACGTCCCCGACGTCGGCGGGACCGGCCAGGTCGAGCGGCAGCTGGACCTCCGCCGACCGGTCGTGCGCAGCCCGCAGCCCCCGGGCCCGCCCGCCCCGGCGGTCCACCCGGTCGGCGCGCTCCAGGTCGGCGACGCTGAGCAGCAGGTCCCGCCGGGTGACCAGGCCGCGACGCAGCCTCGGGGCGATCACGATGCCGTACAGGTCGTCGAAGGCGCCGGCCAGGACCAGGCCCTCCAGCACCGGCGTGGCGACCCCGGCCCGGCGCCAGAAGTCGGTCAGCGAAGCGTACGGGCGCGCAGCCACGATCCGTTCGAGCTCGGTGGCGCTGATCCCCTTCACGTCGGCGAGCGCCAGCCGGATGCCGTAGCCGCGGCCGTCCGGCAGCCCGGCGCCGGGGACCAGGCGGCCGTTGCCGGCAGCCTCCGGCGGGCCGGGCGGTGCCCCGTCCAGCTTCTCCACGCGGTAGCAGGCGTCGCTGCGGTTCACGTCCAGCCCGAGCACCAGCACCCCGAGCCGGCGGGCCTCCTCCAGCATCAGCCGCTTCGGGTACATCCCCGGGTCGTGGGTGAGCACGCCGGCGAGGAAGTGCGCCGGGTAGTGGGCCTTCAGCCACGCCGACTGGTAGGTCGGCAGGGCGAACGCTGCGGCGTGGGCCTTGCAGAAGCCGAAGGCCGCGAACGCCTCGAGCACGCCCCAGACGCTGTCGACGGTCGCCCGGTCGTAGCCCCTCGCCGCAGCTGCCGGGAAGAACCAGCGGCGGACGTCTGCCTGCGCCTGCGGGTGGCCAAGCGCGCGCCGCGCCTCGTCCCCCTGGGCGAGGGTGCAGCCGGTGAGGATCGAGACGATCTGGATGATCTGCTCGTGGAAGACCACGACGCCGCCGGTCTCGGCCAGCACCGGCTCGAGCGACGGGTGCAGGTACCTGGCCCGCTGCCAGCCCTGGCGGGTCTGGAGGAACGGGATGACCATGTCGGACTTCACCGGCCCGGGCCGGAACAGGGAGATGTCGATGATGATGTCGGCGAAGTCCCCGGGCCCGAACTTGCCCAGCAGCTCGCGCTGGCCCGGGGACTCGATCTGGAAGCAGCCGAGCGTCACGGCCTTCGCGATCAGGTCGTAGGTGTCCGGGTCGTCGAACGGCGCAAGGGCGTCCAGTTCCACCCGCTCGCCCTCGACCCGCTCGATCTCGGCGAGGGCGTGGGCGATCGATGACTGCATCCGGATGCCGAGCACGTCCAGCTTCAGCAGGCCCAGGTCCTCGACGTCGTCCTTGTCGAACTGGCTCATCGGGTAGCCGCCGAAGCTGGACTCGGTCGGCGTCCGGTCGCCGAGGGTCGCGTCCGACAGCAGCACCCCGCAGGGGTGCAGGGCGAGGTGGCGGGGCAGGCCGTCGAGGGACTCGACCAGCGCGAACAGGACGTCCAGCCGTCTGGCCCCGAGCCCGGCGGCCCGCAGCTCCGGCAGGTCGCGCAGCGCAGCCCTGGCGTCGGCTGCCCGGATGTGCGGGAAGGCTGTGGCGATCGCGTCGATCTCCTTCGGCGGCAGGCTCAGCGCAGCCCCGACGTCGCGGACGGCGTGCCGCACCCGGTAGGTGTCGAAGGAGGCGACGCAGGCCACCCGGTCGGCGCCGAACCGGCGCAGGATCAGGTCGTAGACCTCGGTGCGCCGGGCCGACTCCACGTCGATGTCGATGTCCGGCAGGCCCGCCCGCAGCGGCGAGAGGAAGCGTTCCATCAGCAGCCCGTGCCGGATCGGGTCCACCCCGGAGATCCCCAGCAGGTAGTTCACCAGGCTGCCGGCGCCGGAGCCGCGGGCCGCAGAGCGGATGCCGAGCTCGCGGATCAGGTCGGTGATGTCGGCGACGGTGAGGAAGTAGGCGGCGAAGCCGAGCGAGTCGATCACGGCGAGCTCGGCGGCCAGCCGGTCGAGGACGGTTGCCCCCGGGTCGGCGTAGCGGGCGGCGAGCCCGGCCCGGCAGCGTTGCCGCAGTTCGCTGCCGGCATCGCCGGTGGCGACCTTGAGCACGTCGAACTCGGGCAGGTGGATCTCGCCGAGGCCGATGTCGGCCCGCGGGTCCAGCCGGGAGCGGACGGCGACCGTGCGGGTGTCGGCCAGCAGCTGCTCGGCGTCGTCCCGCCCGGCCAGCCGGGACACCTCTTCGGCCAGCGGCAGCATCTCCTTGCCCGACTTGAGGTAGCCCTCGGCGTTGCGGCGGTCGACGTTGTGCGCAGCCAGCGGCACCAGCCGCCGGGCCGAGTCCAGCACGTCCACGGTCGGGGCGAGGTGCTTCGCTGCCATCCGGACCTCGTTGGTCAGCACGCCGACCAGCCGGTGCCGGTCGGCGAAGGCCAGCAGCCGGCCGGCATGGGCTGCCGTGCCGACGCCGGTGCCGGCCAGCTGCTGGTTGGCCACGCCGATGACGAGCTGGTACGGCTCGACCACCTCCAGCCAGCTCGCCAGCACCAGCTCGGCGACCTCGGGGCGGCCGGCGGCGATCGCGAGCCCGAGTTCTGAGTCGGGCCCCAGCATCACCAGCAGGTCGGTGCCGTTGGCGCCGACGAGTTCCGGGGTGCAGACCGGCCCACCGCGCTCCCCGGCAGCGTGGACGGCCGTGGTCAGCCGGCACAGCGATGCCCACCCGGCCCGCGAGGTGGCCAGGGCCACTGCCCGCGGCAGCCGCGAGTCGCGGACGCCGCCGCCC
>JADLEH010000068.1 GCA_020846255.1 Propionibacteriaceae bacterium | reverse complement strand
CGGCAACCGCGTTGGCCAGCGTGTGCGTGGCCAACGGCTCCAGCTGGTCGTAGGAGGACCCGGTGCCGCGCTGGTCGAGGGTCGCGACCACGAAGTCCTGCTCAAGGGCCTGGCCGTGGCGCCGCATCGCGCCGAACTCGCTGCCGCCGGGGCCGCCGGCGAGGTAGAGCAGCACGGGCTTGGTGTCGCTTGCCCCCCGGATCAGGACGTTCAGTTCGCCGCCGGTCGAGGACACCCGGGTCAGTTCGGCGACGCTGTCGGCCAGGACCTCGCCGTCGGCGCCACGGATCGGATCGGTGCGTGCCGGGAACGCCACCGTCCCGGCGAGGGCGACGACGGCCAGGACGCCGAGCCCGATGGACGCCAGTTCGAGCGCGCGTCGCCCCCCGGTGAGCGGGCCGACCCTCCGGGTGCGGGAGATCGCGAAGCCGACCAACCCACCGGCCACCAGCGCAGGGAAGACGAGCAGGCCGTGCACCCCGCGGCCCGAGACAGCTGCCAGCACGCCGTAGATCTCGCCCAGGTTCAGCATGTCGACGGTCGGCCCCTGGGCCCGCAGCCGGGTCAACTCGTTGGCCGCGGCGTAGAGCAGCGGCAAGACCAGCAGCCCCAGCCGGGAGCGCAGCAGCCACCCGGCACCGGAGCCGGCGAGTAGTGCGATTGCCATCATGGCCAGGGACTCGGCGACGGTCACCGGTCCCCGCGGCGTCCAGAGCCCCGCGATCGCCCCGGCGCCGGCCACCAGTCCGGCGGCGCCGATCCGCCTCGTCCATTCCCGGCCGGGCCGGGCCATCGGCGACCCGACGGTCATCGCCGGCCGGCCGGCGCTCGGCGCGGGTTTCGCTGTCACTGGTTGCTCGAGCAGGTTCATCGTCATCTCCTGGGATCTCGGCCGCCGGCGCCGGACCCTCCGTCACCACTGCAGGCCATGACCATCGTCGAACCGTGGCGGGGTCCGCAGCGTCGGGCCGAGGTAGCCGGATCGGCTGCCGCTCGGGTACCGCCCGGGGCCGGTCGAGTACATCCCGGGATGTAGCCGAGGTTCATTCCGCAGATCCACGACCGCGCCGGGCCTCACGGGATACCTTCGACAGGTGATCGAGAAATGGCAGGAGGTGCGGCGGTTCGTCCAGGCGCAGCCGGGTTCAGCGGACGCGCTGCTGGCCGTCCTGCTGCTCCTGGTCGCCCTGCTCAGCCTCGCCACCCAACCGGGGTCGTCGGGGCCCGGCGCAGCCGGCATCCCGGCCCTGGTCTGGGTCCTCGTCGTCGCCGGGATCGTGCCGCTGGCATTCCGGCAGCGGGCACCGCTGCTGGTGCTGGTGCTGACCTCCCTCCCGATCGTCGCGCTGGTCTGGCTCGGGTTCGCCCCTGGTGTACTCGGGCTGGGCCTGGTCATCGCCTGCTACACGGCCGGCGCCTGGTCCGGCGCGCGGCAGTTGGCTGTGGCCCTCGTCCTGACCGCAGGAGTGCTGCTGGCGATCGGCCTGCTGTGGCCGCGGGACCTGAACCCGATGCAGGTGATCGAGAACGTCGTGCTGTTCGCTGCCGCCTTCGCCCTCGGGCGCTCGGCCCGCTCCCGGCGGGCTGCGATCGAGCTGGTCCGGCAGCAGGCTGCCCTGCTGGCCGAACAGCAGGCCGAGCTGGCCCGGCAACAGGTCACCGGGGAACGGCTGAAGATCGCCCGCGAGCTCCACGACGTGGTGGCGCACTCCCTCGGCGTCATCGCAGTCCAGGCCGGCGTCGGGAGCCACGTGTCGGACGCCGACCCGCAGGAGGCCCGCCGGGCCCTCGACGCGATCTCGACAACCAGCCGGGAGGCGCTCCAGGAGGTCCGCAGCATGCTGGGCGTCCTGCGCAGCGACACCGACACCGTCGACTACGAGCCGCGGACCAGCCTCGCCGACCTGCCCCGGCTGGTGGAGCGCACCAGGATGAGTGGCGTACCGGTCGAGGTCACCGAGGTCGGCATTCCCGACTCCCTGCCGGCAGGGGTGGAGCTGACCGCCTGCGCTGTGATCCAGGAGGGCCTGGCCAACGCGATCCGGCACGCGCACGGCGCTCCGGCGAGCCTGCGCCTCGAGCACCGCCCGGGCCGGCTCGGCATCGAGGTTCGCAACGGGCCCGGCCGCAAGCTGCCCGGGCCGACCGGCAGCGGTCACGGCCTGCTCGGCATGCGGGAGCGGGTGCAGCTGTGGGGCGGCTCGATGGAGGCTGCGCCGGCGGCCGACGGCGGCTTCCGGCTCCGGGTCGAGCTTCCCACCGGGGGCATGAAGTGATCCGGGTGGCTGTCGTCGACGACCACCCGTTGGTCCGGGTCGGCTTCACCGTCCTGATCAAGTCGTGCGCCGACCTGGAGTTCGTCGGCGAGGCCGGCACCGGCCAGGACGCCGTTGAGCTGGCCCGCTCGGCGAACCCCGACGTGATGCTGATGGACGTGCGGATGCCGGGGCTGAACGGAATCGAGGCCACCAGGATGATCACCACCGATCCGGCCACAGCGACCACCCGGGTGCTGGTCCTGACCACCTTCGACCTGGACGAGTACGCCTACGGCGCACTGCGCGCCGGAGCCAGCGGGTTCCTGCTCAAGGACACCGCACCAGACGAACTGCTCGACGCCATCCGGGTGGTCGCGGGCGGGGACTCCCTGCTGGCCCCGACCACCACCAGGCGGCTGATCGCCGAGTTCGTGCGTCGCGTCCCGGCTGAGACGGCGCCGCCACCCGACCTCGCGCAGCTCACCGACCGCGAGACCGAGGTCCTGGTGGCCATCGCCCGCGGCCGGTCCAACTCGGAGATCGCCCTCGACCTGTTCATGAGCTACGCCACGGCGAAGACCCATGTCAGTCGCCTGCTGACCAAGCTGGATGCGCGCGACCGCGCCCAGTTGGTGGTCATCGCCTACGAGACCGGCCTGATCCGCCGGGGCTCCGCCTAACCCCCACCCCCGCCCCCTCCCGTCGCCCCCCGGGCCACCCCCCGCCGCCCCCCGGGCCCACCCCCCGTCGCCCCCGGACACCTCGCGCCGAGGGCCACCCTTAACGCCGAGAGCCAGCCCCCGGGCGCTGGCTCTCGGCGTCAAGGCTGGCCCTCGACGGGATGGGTGGGGTGAGCGTGGGCTGAGCGTGGGCTGGGGTGGGGTGGGGGGCGTAGGGCGGATGCGTCCGGGCGACTTGCGGTGTAGCGTATGTGCAGAAATCATCAAGTCGAGGAGTTCCTGTGCCCGTGCCGCGCCACGAAGCCAAGGCCGAGCTCTTCCGGACCCTCGGCCACCCGGTGCGGATCCGCGTGCTCGAGCTGCTCTGCGAGCGTGAGTACGCCGTGCACGAGCTCCTGGCCAACATGGAGGTCGAGCCGAGCACCCTCTCCCAGCAGCTGGGAATCCTCCGCCGCGCCGGGATCGTGCGCCAGCGCCGTCTCGGTGGCGAGGTCCGATATGCGCTGATGATCCCGTCGATCAGCGAGTTGCTCGCAGCTGCCCGGACGACGCTCGGCGTGCTACTGGCCGATCAGGCCCAGCTCCAGGCCGACCTGGATGAAGAGACCAACGGCGCGAGCGTCGGCAACCCATGAGCACCGCACGCCTGCTCAGGCTGATCGCCCGAACCGGCCGGGTGGCCGAGCAGCTCGACGGGTCGGCCGGCCAGGAGCTCCAGGTCCGGGAGGGCTTCGAACCCCCGCGGGCACTGCGCGGCAGCGTCCAGGTGCGGCACGTCGACGCCGGGTCCTGCAACGGTTGCGAGATCGAGGTGGGAGCTGCCTTCGGCCCGGTCTACGACGCGGAACGGATCGGGGCCCGGCTGGTCGCCTCACCCCGGCACGCGGACGTGGTGGCGGTCACCGGAGTGGTCACCCAGAACATGGCCGAACCCCTCGTCAACACTGTGGACGCGACCCCGAACCCGCGGCTGATCGTGTCGATCGGTGACTGCACCCGGGGTTGTGGGCTGTTCGCCGGCTCCTACGCCGTCGCCGGCTCCGTGGACGACTTCGTGCAGGTGGACGTCCACGTTCCCGGCTGCCCGCCCGCTCCCGAAGCGATCATCGCAGCCCTCCGTGCGGTGACCGGCCGATGACAGCGCTCGAGGCGTCAGTGAACCTGGTGGACGCCGGCCTGCTCGCCCAGCTACTGCTCGGCGGGCTCGCCATCGTCGCCGCCGTGACTGCCCCGTCCCGCCTGCGCAGCCTTGTGGCCGGAGCGGCGATCGTCGGTGCCGGCGTCGCCGCAGCCGTCACCGGAACAGCGGCCCTCCTCGGCGTCGTGGGCGTTGGCCTGCAGCTTCCTTCGGCCCTCCCGCTGGCCGCGCCGCTCGAGCCCCTGCTCCTGGCCCCGGACCGTCTCGGCGGCCTGTTCATGGCCCTGGCCGGCACGGTGGTTGCCCTGGCTGCCCTGTTCGGGATCGGCTACGCCCACGGGCCGGCGGCCTCCCGCACGGGCTGGACCGCGTTCGCCGTCTTCGCCGTCGGCATGCAACTGGTGCCGGCGGCCACCGACGCCGTCACGTTCCTGCTCGCCTGGGAACTGATGGCCGGCGGCTCCACCGTGCTTCTGCTCGCCGACCATGCCACCCGCGAACCGGTGCGGCGGGCGACCATCTGGTACTCGGTGATGACCCACCTGAGCTTCCTGCTCCTGCTCGCCGGGTTCGGTGTCCTGACCGGCGCAGCCGGGGGCACCTCCTGGGCCACCATGGCGACGGCGAAGGTCTCCGGGCCGACCGCAACGGTGGCCTTCGTCCTGCTGGTGGCCGGGTTCGCCACCAAGGCCGGACTGGTCCCCGTACACGTCTGGCTGCCGCGGGCCCACCCGGAGGCTCCGAGCCACATGTCCGCGGCGATGAGCGCGGCAATGGTGAAGATGGGTGTCTACGGCCTGCTGCTGCTCACCCTGCGGCTGCTGCCGGACGGGCCCCGGTGGTGGTCGATCCTGCTGGTCGCGCTCGGCGCGGTGTCCGCGCTCT
>JADLEH010000067.1 GCA_020846255.1 Propionibacteriaceae bacterium | reverse complement strand
TTGCAGGTCGCTGCCGGGTACACCGAGGCCCTGGTCTCCAGCCGGTCCGCTGCCCAGACCTGGTCGGTGCTGCGACCGGTGCCTTCGGAGCCTGCGGGGCTTGGCCGGGAGCTGCTCGCTTCCTGACCGGCCTGCGAACCGCTGGCGCCTGCGCTGGCCGGGGCCTGAACAGCCGCCGCGCCGACCGGCTCAGGGACTCAGCCGATAGCCGAGCCCCGGCTCGTTGACCAGGTGCCGCGGCCTCGCCGGGTCGGTCTCGATCTTGCGACGGATCTGGTTGGCGTAGACGCGCAGGTAGTGGTGCTCCCTGCTGTAGCTGGGGCCCCAGACGGCCTTGAGGAGATCGCCGTGGGGGACGACGCTGCCGAGGTGGCGGGCGAGTTCGGCCAGCAGGCGCCACTCCGTGGGGGTGAGGTGGACGGACTCGCCGTCCCGGCTGGCCGCATGGGCACCGAAGTCGAGGACCAGTCCCTCGGAACGGAGCGGCTCGGGGGCCTCCGCCTCGACCGTCCCCCGGCGCAGCGCCACCCGAACCCTGGCCATGAGTTCATCGATGCTGAACGGCTTGCTGACGTAGTCGTCCGCGCCCTCGTCGAGGGCTTCGACCTTGTCGTCGGCCTGCTGCCGGGCCGACAGCACGATCACCGGGACTGAGGAACGCCTGCGCAGCCGCCGCAGCACCTCCACCCCGTCGAGGTCGGGCAGCCCCAGGTCGAGGATGACCAGGTCGGGCTGCCCGGTCACGAACCCGGACACGGCCTCCTCGCCGGTGCCGGCAAGGAGGACTTCGTGGCCGCGAGCGCGAAGGTTGATCCGCAGGGTCCGCTGGAGCACGGAGTCGTCGTCCACCACAAGGATCCGACTCATCTGGTGGCTCCGTCCTCGCTGGGGATCTCCTGGCCGGGGGTGACCGGGAGGGTGATGACCAGGGTGAGGCCACCGCCTGGGGTCGGCGCGGCGCCGAGCCGACCGCCCATGGCTTCGGTGAGGCCGCGCGCCACGGCGAGCCCGAGACCCAGCCCGTCGCCGCTGGGCGCATCGCCGTGCCGCTGGAACGGCTGGAAGATCCGGTCCTGCTCTCCGGCCGGTACGCCGACGCCAGTGTCAGCGACGCGGATCTCGACCCGGTCGGCAACCCGGCTGGCGTGGACGCTGATCGGTCTGTCGGGAGGCTGGTATCGCAGGGCGTTCTCGGCGATGTTGCCGATCACCCGGTCGAGCAGCCCGGCGTCTGCTTCGGCGGTGCGTGCGTCCGGGTCGATCTCCCAGCTGGCGCGGCTGGGGTCGGGGAGGGTGGCCAGGGTTGCGGGAATGATCTCGCCGAGGTCGACGGCGCACGGGTGGGCGATGAGGGCACCGGCCTGGAGCCGGGACATGTCGAGCAGGTTCCCGACGAGGGCTTCGAGACGGTCGGTGGATTCCTCGATCGCCTCCTTCAGTTCCTCCTCGTCCTCGGCGGACCAGGCGACCTCCCTGGACCTGAGGCTGCCGATGGCGGCCTTGATCCCAGCCAGGGGGGTGCGGAGGTCGTGGGACACGGCCGAGAGGAGGGCGGTCCGGGCGGCATTGTCGCGAGCCAGTTCGCCGGCGGCGAGGGCCGACTGCTGGAGCTGTTGGCGTTGCAGGATCGCGCCGGCATGCGCGGCGAACGCATCGAAGAGCCGGCGCTTGCCCGCGGCCAGCCCCGGTGGCTGCAGGACGAGTTCGTGGGTACCGTCCGCGTCCTCGTGGTCGGCGGTGGCGAGTGGGTCGAACGGACCTTCGGCGGCAACGACCTGAGGCGGACCGATCGCAGGGCGCCTGACGATGGCTGCGGCCTTCACGCCGAACATGTCGATGGCGCTGCTCAGCAGCAGTGGCAGTTGGTCGGTGGTGCCGAGCAGCGAGTGGGACAGCTCCGCCAGGGCGGCTGCTTCGCGCTGGGCCGCCTCAGCCTGCTCGGTGCGACGGGCGTTGAGGTGGACGATCAGGGCGACGAGGACGCCCACGAGGACGAAGACGACCAGCGCGAGGCTGTTGACGGGGTCGGCGATGGTGAACGTCCCGACCGGGGGGACGAAGAACCAGTTGAGCAGCAGGGAGGAGAGCACGGCCGCGACGATGGCGGGCAGCACGCCACCGATGAGCGCGACCACCACCGTGGCGAGCAGGAAGATCGGAATGTCCAGCGGCAGGTCGGAGGTGAGGGGATCGGCGAGCAGGATCGCCGTGAGTGCCGGCGGCAGGCCGATGGCCGCGGCCAGTCCACCCCAGACCCGCCGGCCGGGCAGTCCGCTCCGGGGACTCCGCCCGAAGCCCTTCCCGGCCAGCGGGTGGGTGACCACGTGGACGTCGATGTCGCCGGAGCCGGCGATGATCTTCTCCGCCATGCTGGGGCTGAAACCGCGTTGCCAGGCCCGAAGCCGGGATGCCCCCACGAGGATCTGGGTTGCGCTGACCCCGCGGGCGAAGGCGAGCACCGCCTCGGCGGCGTCATCGCCGGTGACGGTATGGAACTCGCCGCCGAGTTCGCCGGCCAGCCGGCGCAACTCCGCCACCTGGCTGAGCGGAGCATTCACCAACCCGTCGGTCCGTGACACCAGGACCGCGAGCAGCACCCCACCCGCCATCCGGGACGCGATGCGCGCGCCGCGGCGCAGCAGCGTCTCGCCTTCGGGGCCGCCGGACAGCACCACCACCACACGCTCCCGGATGGGCCAGTTCTGGGTGATGCCGTGGGCGGCCCGGTAGCCCTCGAGACCGGCGTCGACCTTGTCGGCGAGCCACAGCAGCGCCAGTTCCCGCAACGCGGAGAGGTTGCCGACCCGGAAGTAGTTGGCGAGAGCGGCGTCGACCTTCTCGGGCTTGTACACGTTGCCGTGAGCCATTCGGCGCCGCAGCGCCTCCGGTGACATGTCGACCAGGTCGATCTGGTCGGCGGCCCGGACGACCTCGTCCGGAACGGTCTCCCGCTGGAGCACGCCGGTGATGGCCGTGACCGCGTCGTTCAGCGACTCCAGGTGCTGGATGTTGACGGTGGAGATGACCTCGATGCCGGCGTCGAGGAGCTCGTGGATGTCCTGCCAGCGCTTCTCGTTGCGGGATCCTGGCACGTTGGTGTGGGCAAGCTCGTCGACCAGCGCTACCGCCGGCCGTCGAGCCAGGACGGCGTCAAGGTCCATCTCCTCGAGGACGGCACCCTTGTGTTCGACCCTGCGGCGGGGGATGAGTTCGAGGCCCTCCAGCAGCGCGGCAGTGTGCGCACGGTTGTGGGTCTCGCACAGGCCGACCACCACGTCGGTGCCCCGCTCGGCACGGCGGTGACCCTCGTCGAGCATGGCGACGGTCTTGCCCACCCCGGGTGCAGCCCCGAGGTAGATCCGCAGCCTGCCGCGAGCCATAGCGTTACCTTCTCACTGGTTCGCGAGCAGGAGGTTGAGCCGGGCGACGTTCACCGCGTCCTGGCCGAGGAAGCGCAGGGGGGCCAGCTCGGTGGCGACGAGGATCAGGGACTGCACCCGGGCGAGCGGGACGCCGCGCGCCCGCGCGACCCGGGGTGCCTGCCACTGGGCGTAGGCGGGCGAGATGTGCGGGTCCAGGCCGGAAGCGGACGCGGTGAGAGCGTCCTCCGGCAGCGGGCCGACGGCGTCCGGATTGGCCTGTTCGAGGGTGCCGCGACGCTCGGCCCTCGCCGCTACCTGGTCGGCCGAAGCCGGGGAGAGGTTGGACCCCCCCGAGGTCTGTCCGGAGTAGTCCGAAGCGGATGGCCGGGAGTGGAACCACTGCGGACCGTCGAAGGCCTGGCCGATCAGGGCTGAGCCGACCACTCGTCCGTCCGCAGCGGTGAGCCGGCTGCCGTTGGCCTGGACGGGAAAGACGACCTGGGCAAGGCCGGTGATGGCCAGCGGGTACACCACGCCGAGCAGAACGGTCATCAGGAGCAGGAAGCGGGCTCCGGTGAGGAGCTGTCGCAACAGGGCCATGTCGGATCACACCAATCCAGGTAGCAGCGAGACCGCGAGGTCGATGAGCTTGATGCCGACGAAGGGCGCGACGAGGCCGCCGAGGCCGTACACCAGGAGGTTGCGGTTGAGCATCGTCGAGGCGCTCAGCGGCCGGTACCTGACCCCGCGCAACGCCAGCGGCACCAACGCGAGGATGATCAGCGCGTTCAAGACGACCGCCGACAGCATCGCTGAAGCGGGCGAGTGGAGTTGCATGATGTTGAGCGCCTGCAGCCCGGGGAAGACGGCGACGAACATGGCCGGGATGATCGCGAAGTACTTGGCCACATCGTTGGCGATGGAGAAGGTCGTGAGGGCTCCGCGGGTGATCAGCAGCTGTTTGCCGATGGCGACGATGTCGATCAGCTTGGTCGGGTCGGAGTCGAGGTCGACCATGTTGCCGGCCTCCTTGGCCGCCGACGTCCCCGTGTTCATGGCCACCCCCACGTCGGCCTGCGCGAGCGCTGGGGCGTCATTGGTGCCGTCCCCGGTCATTGCGACCAGCCGACCCCCGGACTGTTCGGCCCTGATCAGCGCCATCTTGTCCTCCGGGGTGGCCTCGGCGAGGTAGTCGTCCACGCCCGCCTCAGCGGCGATCGCACGCGCGGTGAGCGGGTTGTCGCCGGTGATCATCACCGTCCGGATGCCCATCGCCCGCAACTGGGCGAACCGTTCGGTCATGCCCGGCTTGACGACGTCCTTGAGCTGCACCACCCCGAGCGTGCGAGGTGGTTGTCCCGGGGCGCGGCTGGCCACGACCAGCGGGGTGGCGCCCTGCGCAGAGACCCGGTCGATGATCGGCGCCAGGCCGCTCGTCGGGTCGCCGCCCTGGGCAGCGACCCAGGCGGAGATGGCCGAGCCCGCCCCCTTTCGCACCTGGGTGCCGTCGGCGAAGTCCATCCCGGACATCCGGGTCTGTGCCGTGAACGGGACGGAGGCAGCGCCCGAGCGGATCAGCGTCGCCTCGTCCGGCACCTCACCGGAGAGTCCCTCGGCTGCTGCGAAGTCGATGATCGAGCGCCCTTCGGGAGTCAGGTCGGACAGGGAGGCCAGCCGAGCCGCAGAAACCAGGTCCGAACGCTCCACCCCGTCGGAGGGGAAGACTTCGCTCGCCCTGCGGTTCCCGTAGGTGATCGTGCCGGTCTTGTCGAGCAGCAGGGTGTTCACGTCCCCGGCCGCCTCGACGGCGCGCCCGGACATGGCCAGCACGTTGTGCTGCACGAGGCGGTCCATTCCCGCGATGCCGATGGCCGACAGCAGGGCGCCGATTGTGGTGGGGATCAGGCAGACCAGCAGCGAAACCAGCACCACCAGGCTCAGCCGCTGGCCGGAGTAGATGGCCTGGGGCTGCAGGGCGATCACCGCGAGCAGGAAGATGATCGTCAGCGCAACCAGCAGGATCCCGAGGGCGATCTCGTTCGGGGTCTTCTGGCGCGAGGCGCCCTCGACCAGCGCGATCATCCGGTCGATGAAGGTCTCGCCCGGTTTGGCGGTGATCCTCACCACGATCCGGTCACTGAGCACTGTGGTGCCTCCGGTCACGGCGCACCGGTCGCCGCCCGCCTCCCGGATCACGGGCGCCGACTCGCCGGTGATCGCCGACTCGTCCACCGTTGCCACACCCTCGACGATGTCGCCGTCGCCCGGGATGACCTGTCCGGCCTCGACCACCACCGAGTCGCCGACCCGCAGGTCGGTGCCGGCCACGGCTTCCTCCGCTCCGGAGGCGGCAAGCCGGCGGGCCGTTGTCTGCGTCCTGGTCCTTCGCAGAGTCTCCGCCTGGGCCTTCCCGCGACCTTCGGCGATCGCCTCGGCGAGGTTGGCGAAGACGATCGTCGCCCACAGCCACAGCGCGACCAGGACGGAGAAGACCGACGGGTCGATTGCAGCCAACACCGTGGTCAGGACAGATCCGATCCACACGACGAAGATCACCGGGCTCCTGACCACGTGCCGGGGGTCGAGCTTCACCAGTGCCTGGGGCAGTGACCGCCAGGCGGTCACAACCAGCGATGGGTGGGCTGGACGGGGGTGCTTGCTCACGAGAGTGCCTCCGCGATGGAACCGAGGGCCAGCGACGGGAAGTAGGTCAGCCCGGCCACGATGAGGATGATGACGACGAGGAAGGCTGCGAAGCTCACCGTGTGGGTCGGCATGGTCCCGGCGGTCGCCGGCCGGCGCCCCTGCTGGGCGGCGCCACCCGCCAGGGCGAGCAAGGCGACGATCGGGACGAACCGGCCGAGCAGCATGCAGGCTGCCAGGGCGAGGTTGAGGAACGGCTGGTCGGCGGACAGGCCGGCGAAGGCCGAGCCGTTGTTGTTCGCCGCCGAAGTGAACGCATAGAGCATCTCCGAAAGGCCGTGCGGGCCGCTGGCGGAGATCGCCTCCCGGGAGACGGGCAGGACGACAGCGATCCCGGTGCCCAACAGCACCAGGCCGGGAGTGATCAGCATCGCGAGCGCCGCGAGCGTGATCTCCCTGCGTCCGATGTTCTTGCCCAGCAGTTCCGGAGTCCGGCCGACCATCAGGCCGGCGATGAACACCGTGAGCACCACCATCACCAGCATCGAGTAAAGGCCCGTGCCCACACCGCCGGGGGAGAGTTCCCCCAGCATCATGTTGAGCAGGGCGATGCCGCCGGAAATGGGCTGCAGCGACTCGTGCAGGGAGTTGACCGCGCCGGTCGAGGTGCCGGTGGTGGCGGAGGCGAAGATCGCCGACCAGGCTGGGCCGAACCGCTGTTCCTTGCCCTCCAAGCTGCCGCCGGCCACCTCGGACCAGGCGAGCAGCGCCATCGCACCGAAGGCGAGGACGCCCATGGCTGCGGCGATGGCCAGGCCCTGCCGCCGGTCCTTGACGAACAACCCGTAGGTGTAGGGCAGGGCAGAGGGGATCGCAAGGAGCAGCACGATCTCGAAGAGGTTCGTCCAGCCGTTCGGGTTCTCGAACGGGTGCGCGGAGTTGGCGTTGAAGAAGCCACCCCCGTTCGTGCCCAGCTCCTTGATGGCCTCCTGGGAGGCGACCGGGCCGCCCTGCAGGAGCTGCTGGCCGCCGCCGATGGTGGTGATCGTGGTGGGCTCAGCCAGGTTCTGGATCACACCGCCGGCAACCAGGACGAGCGCTGCGAATGCGGCGAACGGCAGGAGCAGGCGAAGCGTGCCGCGGGTGAGGTCGACCCAGAAGTTGCCGATCCGGTCGGTGCGCTCCCGGGCCAGGCCGCGAACCACGGCGATCGCCACGGCGAGGCCGACCCCCGCGGACAGGAAGTTCTGCACGGTCAGGCCGGCGGCCTGCACCAGGTACCCCGTTCCCGCCTCGCCGGCGTAGGACTGCCAGTTGGTGTTCGTGACGAACGACACGGCGGTGTTGAAGGCGGTGTCCACGTTCATGGACCGTCCCAGCGACCAGGGCAGGGAGTCCTGCAGCAGGATCAGGGCCCACAACGCCACGATGGAGACCGCAGAGAAGGCGAGCACCGAGAGCGCGTAGACCGACCACCGTTGCTCGGTATCCGGATCCACCCTGGTCAGGCGGTACACAACGCTCTCGACACGGGTGTGTCGCGGCGAGGTGAAGACCCGGTGGATCCACCTGCCCAGCGGGACGTGGACGGCAGCCAGGATGGCGACCAGGGTCAGGATCGACAGCACTGCGGCGAGGTTGGCGTCCATGCCGCTCAGAACCTCTCCGGACGGACCAGGGCATACGCGAGGTAGATGAGCAGGGCGATGCCGAGCAATGCGGCCACCAGATCTTCGAACACGATCCGATCGTTGCCCCTGCGCGGCCGGCTGCGGCGGGCCCGAACGGCTTCCTGACGGATCTTTACGAATCCCTGACGCCGACGGGATCCGACTGGCCGGCGACCGCCAGAAGACTCCGGCAAGGCCAGATCCCACCGCGTGACGTTCGGGGACGGGCGGCGCCGGCGTGCTGCGTGCGTGTTCGGACTGCTGGCCCGCCCGGCACCAAATAGGTTGGGCGCATGCGGGTACTCGTTGCTGACAAGTTCGAACAATCCGGTATCGACGGCCTGACCGCCGCCGGTTGCGAGGTGGTGCAGGAACCCACCCTCAAGGACCAGGCC
>JADLEH010000066.1 GCA_020846255.1 Propionibacteriaceae bacterium | reverse complement strand
GCGCCGGGGTCGGTGGATCGGTGAGGTCCGGGATGCGTGCAGCCGGCCGGCCCGGCAGCGGGTCACCGGGCCAGGGCCGCAGCAGCAGCCGGCTTCCCCCGGCCGGGGTGGTCGGCGCCGGCCGAGCGCCGAAGCCGTGGCCGCCGAGCCCGGGTTGGTCGGGTTCCCACGGAACATCGGACGCGGCCCGGCCGGGCGGCGCCGCGTGGACGGGCGCACCGGCCGGCCGCTCCGGCTCGCCGGGGCTGCCCGAGGCCGCCGCCGCCTGCGGCGCTGGTCCGAGCCGTGGACCGGTGGGAGCGGGTTGCCTCAAAGGCAGCCGTCGGCCGGTGGCCACATCGTCGGGCTGCCGGTCGCGCCGCCGGGTTGCGTCGACCCGGGCCGATCCAGTGGTGGCGGGGTGGCCGGCGGTCGCTGCAGGCCCCGTCCGCCGGGTGCCCCCGCTTGGCGGAGCGTCCGGAGCTGGACCGGTCCCGGACGACGTCGTCGGGACGGCCGCGGCTGAACGGGAAGGGGTCTGTCCCCGGTCGGGCTGGGCGGAGCGCCGGCTGCCCGGCCCGCCGGCGGGGGCTCCGGGCGGCGGACCGGGAACCGGTCCCTGACGCCGGGCCGTGACCAGGTGCCGGCGCTGGGGGCCCGGGTCGGTCGGCGGCTCCCCGGCAGTGCTGGCCGGTGGCCGCGGGACGGCGCCCGGCTCCGGCGCTGCGAGGTTCACCGACGTCGGCGGGGCCGCCCCGGCCGGCCGGTGGAGCCGGAAGGGCCGGCGGTGCCCCGGGGCGGGCCTGGCCCGCGCCGCCGGGGGAGCGCCGGTTCCCACCGGGCGTCCGGAGCGGGCCAGCTCCAGCCAGAAGTCCGGGGCCTCCGGTGCGGCAGCCGGCGGGGCCGGGTCCAGCCGCTCGGCCGCGGCGCGCAGCAGCGCGGACAGCCGGTTACGCCACCGGAGCCGTGGCATCGTCCAGTTCCAGCCGGTCGTAGGCCAGCGTGAGGGACTCGATCGCCAGGTCGTTGCCGAGTGCGTCCAGCTGGGCGCCACGCCACTCGCAGGGCCACGCTGCGATCAGGTTCCACCGCCGCACCTCTCGGGAACTGGAGTCGTCGAGCATGGCGATGGAGACGTTGAGTCGCTCCACCCTGCCCTCAGCCGCGCGGAACAGCCAGCGGACCATCTCGCTGGAGTCGGTGAGCCCGTAGCGCAGGGTCACCGGCTGGTACTCGACCCGGCCCGGGATGGAGCGCACCTGGGCGTGCTCCCCACCGGCCCGGTAGAGGATCCGCTCCAGCTTGAAGCCCAGGTCGTCGATCCGGACGAAGTGGCCCTGCACCGTCCCGTTGATCTCGAACTTGAAGTTGTACGCCCGGTAGGGGTCCTGCGGTGCCCCCGGCTGGGCCGCCGGTGCCGCTGGTGCCGGCTGAACGCTCATCTCAGGCCTCCGACTGCTCTGCCGCCGGCTGGTCGGCCGACTGCATCAACTGGAAGACGACGAATTCGGCCGGCTTGACCGGCGCGATTCCGACGAGGGTGACGACCATCCCGGCCTCCCTGACCTCAGGCGGGTTGGTCTCGGCGTCGCACTTGACGAAGAAGGCCTCGGACGGGGTGGTGCCGACCAGGGCGCCGTCCCGCCAGACGTTGGTCAGGAACGCGTTGACGTCGCGGCGAAGGGCGGCCCACAACGGGTGGTGGTTGGGCTCGAAGACCGCCCACCGGGTGCCGTCGAGCACCGACTCCTTGATCATGTTGGTCAGCCGGCGGACGTTGATGTAGCGGAACTCGCTGGCCTCGGCAGCCAGCGTCCGCGCACCCCAGACCAGGATCCCGTCGCCGGTGAAGTACCGGATGCAGTTGATGCCTGCCGGGTTCAGCAGTTCCTGGTCGCCCTTGCTCACCCGGGACTTCAGGTCGATCACCCCGGCGATGTTGGTGTTGGCCGGAGCCTTGTGCACCCCGCGGGTGGCGTCGGTGCGGGCCCAGACGCCGGCCATGTGCCCGGACGGCGGGGCGGTCACCTTCTCCCCGGAGACCGGGTCCATGACCACGAGCCAGGGGTAGTAGGTCGCCGCGTATCCCTCCTTCGAACGCAGCGGCCCGAGCCCCTTCGAGGCCGGCGGTGCCGATCGGCTGCCGCCCCCGCCGCTGCCTGCCCCGGTGCTGCCTGCCTCGCCCTCCGCTGCCGGTTCCGCCTCTGCAGCCCGTGCCGCCGCCCGGTCCGGCGCTCCGGCGCTGGCCACCTCGAGCAGCCGCCCGACGTCGTCCACCTCCTCGACGGTGTCCAGGATGGCCATCCGGTCCTGCCGCAACGGGTTCTCGCAGTGGGCGATCAGGGCGTCGTGGCTCGCCGGGTCGGTGTAGCCGGGGGCGCAGACGATCGCGACGTCGTCGATCGCCTCCAGCAGGTTCAGCCCGCCTGGGGAGTTCCCCTTGCCGGCAAGGGTGCCGTCGGTGCCGAGGTTCACCACGTACGCCCGGCTGCCGCCGTTCAGGAAGTAGCCGTGCACGGCGGTGCTGAGGTGGGTTCCGGTGGTGGCGTCGCCGACGAAGATCCGGACGAACTGGCTCCAGTTGTCGATGGTGACAACGGTGTTCGCCGGAGCGTCCGCCTTCGGGGCCACCCCGATGACGCCGACGCTCGAGGTGCCCACCCGACCGAACATGCGGGCTCCGCTTGGCACCTCCTCGACGTAGACGCCGGGGGCGCGGTAGTTGGCCATGGCTAGCTCCCTTCGGGTAGGACGAGGCGAACCGGTTCCCCGTCCGGTTCGACGGTGATGGTCGCGGTGCGGCCGTCCTTCGCGGCCGTCAGCGTGGTTGGGCCGCCTGCCGCCAGGAGCTGGAACCGGCCGGCCGAGTCGGTCAGCGAACGTTGCCGGGTGGTGGTCGAACTCACCACGCTGCCCGGGACGCCCCGCCCGGCGGCGTCCAGCACCTCGCCGGAGAGCGTCGTGAACGGGTGCACCTCCACCCTGGTGTCGGTGACCGGCGGTCCGGTCGGCTCCTCGATCGGCACCGGCACGGCCACGACGATGCTGAAGCCGAGACCGGGCTCATCGACCGGGAGCGGCCCGATCGAGACGTGGGGATGGCTCTCGGCGGCCACCAGCAGCGATTCCAGCACCGGCAGCGGGGCTTCGGCTTCGACGGTCACCAGGACGGTCAGCTGCAGGTCCAGCAGCGCCCCGTCCCGGCGCGACCTGCCAGTCCGGGTCAGTGCGGCCGGGCGGATGCGGACCGGGCCGCCCGGGTCGGTGCCGACCGCGCCGGCGCCGGCCAGGTGCTCGCTGAGGGCGTCGAAGGCCCGTTGGGCGACGCTCATCTTGCGAACCGGCTGGAACTGGTCATCGGGTGCCGTCCTCGGCTGGGGTGTGAAGTGGAGATTAGGCTTCGGCGCTGATTCCCGACAAGGCTTTGTTGAATTGGCTGAATAGGTACTTCGGTACCGCTACGGGCAGGTGGCAATTGTGTCTCTATCACCGCCTGCCACTGCGGTCGGACAATGTCGCGCAGTAGGGGGGGAATATGCTGGACCAGCCGGTAATCGGCGCTGCGACCGATGAGCTGCGGTGGCGCGCCGAAGCCGCGCTGTCCGGTGGTGATTTCGGGGCCGCGGATGCTGCCTATGCCGAATTGCGCCGCTCGGGTGCCCTGTCCCGCGCCGACGCGGGCAACTGGCTCAAGGCCGTCCGCGGCCTCGGTTCAGCCCGCCAGCAGCCCACCCTCGCCGAGCTGGTGGAGAGTTTTCCCGACGACCAGGACATCCTCGAGTTCGTCGCGGCGGAACTGTGGCAACGGGCAGAGGCGCGGGCAGAGCAGAGCGGCGCCGAGGACGACGAACTCGCCAGGCAGGCCTGGTCGGCAGCCCTGAGAATGGCCGGACCGGTACCGGCGAGCGATGCCGACGGGGTCCGGATGATCAGCCTGCTGGACCGTTTCTTCGAGGCCGGCCGGCGGCAGCGGACGCCGATCGGCAGCTACGCCGAGTTCGAGCAGGCACTGGTCCGCTTCGCCGCGGCCGGGCCGGAGTCGATGCTGCGGGCCGCCGACCTGCTCGCTGCGGAGAGCCCGGTGCTGGCGCTGGAACTGGTGGCGGGCGCGGAACTCAGCGCTGCGGCCGTCCTCGTCCAGGCGGTGGCCTCGGCCGAACTCGAGGACTTCGCGGCAGCGGCAGCACTGTTCGACGAGCTCGCGTCGCGCTGGAACCAGCACGTCACCGACCTGGACGTCGAGGACCGGTCGCGGTGGATCCAGGCGATGACCGACGTCGGCCGGTTCGCCGAGGCCGAGGACGCCTGCCTGCACACCATCGCCGTGATCGAGGGGCGTCCGGACGAGGCCGAGGGCTGGACAGCGGCCCGGCTGACCCCTGACGACTACGAGCACTGGCGCCACGTGTACCGGCTGCTGGCGTTCCGGCTGGCGGCCCAGCAGGGCAGGTACCGGGAGGCGTGGGACCACCTGCGCAAGTCGGTCGAGGTGGACGAGACCGGGCTCCCGGTGGAGTTGCGGCGCTCGATCCTCCGGGTCCGGATCCTGCTGGCCGACGAGCCGACGGCCCAGGGCATCCTTGAGGACCTTCGCCGGCTGAGCACCGCCGACCCCTATGACACCGCTTACGCCGAGGCCAGCCTGTGGGCGGGCACGCAGTGGGGGACCCCGGTCACCGAGGGTCGCGTCGGGAACGAGTCGCCGTTCTCGGGGGCGCGGTACTCCGGTCAGGCGGCGGCACGGGCGCTGCTGGCCCGGGCCGGGCCGGACGTGAGCAGCCGGCAGCGGATGCGGCTGGCCCTGCTGGCCGGAGACGACGACCTGGCGGCAGAGATCCTGGACGCCGAGCCGCTGACGGCCGCTGACCCCTGGTCGGTGCAGGTGCTGGCCTCGATGCTGGCCCTGCGGCTCGGCTACGACGACGTCGCGGACGACCTGCTGGAACAGGTGCTGCCCGACCGGCGCCACGACCTCGACCTGCGCGTGCTCGGCGCCCAGGCCGCCCTGATCGCCGGTGAGTACAAGCAGGCGCTGCGGGAGGCGATGGCCATCACCGACAGTGTCGGCGAGCACATCCTCGCCCGCACGATCCAGGCGGAGAGCGAGTTCGAGGCTGCCCTGGCCATGGCCGATGACACCGCCGGCGCTACGGGCTCGGTGGAGAACGCCCAACAGCTGATGGCAGCCGTCGCCGACTACCGCACCGCCGCCGACCTGCACCGCGACACCGGCGACTACCTGCGGACCGGGCGGGCCCGGAAGGGCGTCCCGATCGGCTCGGAGCCGCTGGCCCCGAGGTTGTTCGTCGAGGTCTGCCGCCGCGGGCTGCACGCAGCGATCCTTGCCCAGGAGGGCCTGGACCGGCTGGGGCTGCGCGGTGACGCCCGGCTGGTCGAAGACGCCCAGGACCTGATCCAGCACCTGCGCTCGGTGAGCCGGCCCTGCTGCCGCACCTGGGGCCCGCGTTGGCAACGGCTGCTGCACCAGCTGCGGCACCTGCTCGACCGGGACGAGGCGGCCCGGCTGTCGATGCTGATGATCGCCTACAGGTGGGCGAACTGGCGCAAGCGACTCCAGAACGCGATCTTCATCCTGCTCGGGCTGGTGGTCGGCTGGCTGGGACTGACCAGCCAGCTGCCCGGACCCGAGTCCGACACCGTCCGGGTGCTCGTGCTCGGGGTCGGCGTGCTGTTGTTGCTGATGCCGTTCGCCCGCAGCCTGAAGGTGGGCGTCGTCGAACTCAGCCGGGACGCGGACGCCGCCCCGTTGTCCGGCAGGTCCAAGTCGCTGCGGACCTCCCGCCTGTTGCTGCGGGCCAACCACCTGGGCACCTTCGCGCTGCCGTCCCCGCCGGAGAAGGGCCGCCGCGCGCACGCCAAGTCGCTTCCGGGCGGGACGGCCACGCAGCCGCCGGCCGGCTGATCAGCTGGTCCGGCTGACCCGGTTCACGAACTCGGCCACCTCGTCGAGCATCTCCACCAGGTGCTCGGGCTGGCCGGTCCAGACCATCCGCGCTGTCGGCAGCCCGGCGACCAGCATCGTCGCGGCCAGATCGTCGACGGCCATGCCCCGGGGTGCCGGCCGAAGGGCGATGGCGGCCGCGCGGTCCCGCTGTTCGGGGGTGAGCCGTTCCCACCAGGCCTGCAGCGCCTGCTCATCGGTCATGGGTCGATTCTGCCGCTTCGCCGGTGGCCAGGGAACCAGTGCCCGGGATCGTGCCGGCGCCGCCGAGCCGCGCCAGCAGGAGACCGGCGGTGACCGCCCCGAACGCGGTCAGGCCGACCCAGATCGGCAGCTCAGCACCGGTGCCGACCCCGGCCCGGACGGTCGCGGCGCTGCCGACGGCGAGGGAGAGGGTGTAGACGGTTCCGTTGATGCCCATCACCGCGGCGAGGGTCCAGCCGACGGCCCGGCGGCGGATCAGCGCGACCCCTCCGATCAGCATCGGCGGGACGATGAAGACCAGGTCGATGGCGAACACCACGCCGGTGGGGTGCCCGGAGGCGACGATCGGGGCCGGGACCTCGCCCGTGAACAGGGAGGCGACAGAGATCCCGGTCCAGAGCAGGCCGAGCCCGGCTGCGACCACCAGCTGGTAGCCGATCGCGATCACCCGGGTGACCGGGGAGTCCCCGCCGGCGGCCAGGTCCGCCGGATCGATCCGTGGGACGGCGAGCAGCAGCGCGTAGAGCGGCAGGCCGAAGCAGGCGACGTAGAGCAGGAAGAACGCGTTGAAGGCTGCGCCGACGGCGTAGAACAGGTAGCCGTACATCGAGTAGAACAGCATGCCCAGCCACAGCGCCCGGCCCGGGGTCGAGCCCCGGCGCTCCAGGACCAGGCCGGCCACCAGCAGCGGCACGGCCACGAACAGAGTCACCAGGTCCTGGCCCTGGAAGGTGGCCCGGATCAGCGGGTTGTCGCGGTAGAGCCAGTCGGTCCCGAATGCCCCGCCGGCGGAGACGACAGCCATCGCCGCAGCCGCCAGCACGGTCAGCCGGTAGGCCGGCTGCAGTCCTCGTTGCACCGCCCCTGGCACGACTACTGCCAGCGGGTTCGGTGGAGCAGGCCGATCAGGTGGTCGAGCACGGCCGGCGACATCCGCAGGCCGTTGTGCTCGTACTCGCTGGTCACCCAGGTGCGGCAGTCCGGCAGGATCGCAGCGGTCTCCATCGAGAACTCCAGCGGAACGTAGGCGTCGCCGTAGTACACGGCAGCGGCCACCGGGACGTCGGCCTGCGCCAGCCGCTCGGGGAAGTAGAGCTGGTTCCACTCGTGCTCGGCCAGCACCTCGGCCACCTCCGCGAACGGCTCCAGCTCGGAGTCCTCGGCGAACAGCGTCCGGTGCAGGTGTTCGCCACCGAGCAGCGTCACGTCTTCGCGCACCCGGTCGGGCATCGTCCGGTCGGCGGACCAGCGAGTGGCGACCCCGTCGGCGTAGCTGGACTCGTGGAGGACTGCGTACAGCGGGTTCCGGCCCCCGAACGGCAGGGCGGCCGCCAGGTCGTGGGCGAAGGCCGCCGACTCGTGGTCGAGTCCGAGCAGGTAGTGCAGCTGTTCGTAGCCGCCCTGCATGCCGAGGCGATTGCCGAGCGTCCGGAAGCGGTCGGCGGAGACCAGATCGCCGTTGGGGAGGCTGATCCCACCACTGGCGCACAGCCCACTGAGCTGCCGGATGCGCTCGCGGTCACCGGGGAAGCGGCGGTAGTAGTCCTCGGACTTCGCGATCATGATCTGCCAGGTGGCCGCGTACACGTCGTCGATCGGGCGCCGGACCGCGCTCAGGCCGCCCGTGACCAGTGCCCCGGCCAGCGACTCGGGATGCACGCTGAGGTAGTGCAGCGTCGTGAAGCCGCCGAAGGACTGGCCGAG
>JADLEH010000065.1 GCA_020846255.1 Propionibacteriaceae bacterium | reverse complement strand
TCTCCCAGGCCATCTCCGGAGCCATCCTGCAGATCTCCCTGCCCGGCCTCTTCGCAGCGGCAGCTGTCGGTCTCGTGGTCCCGGCTGTGATCGCCTACCGGAACCGCTCGATCTGGGACTTCGCCGCCGCTGAACCGTCCCAGCCCGGAACCGGGGCCCTGCTCGCCACCCCGTGAGGCCTCCCCTCCTCGGGTCCGGCGGAAACGGGGACGGTTCCATTTCCGTTTCCGCTGCCTGGCTGGCCGCTGGGTTCAGCAGCCGAGCAGGCGGGACGCCAGGTAGGACTGCACCTGGTCGATAGCCACACGCTCCTGGCTCATCGTGTCCCGCTCCCGGATGGTCACCGCGTCGTCTTCGAGGGTGTCGAAGTCCACCGTGATGCAGTACGGGGTCCCGATCTCGTCCTGGCGGCGGTAGCGACGACCGATCGCCTGGGCGTCGTCGAACTCCACGTTCCAGACCTTGCGCAGCTGGGCCGCGAGGTCGCGCGCCTTCGGCGACAGGTCGGCATTGCGGGACAGCGGCAGGACGGCCGCCTTCACCGGCGAGAGCCGGTAGTCCAGCTTCAGCACCGTCCGGGTGTCCACCCCGCCCTTGGCGTTGGGGGCCTCGTCCTCGGTGTAGGCCTCAACGAGGAAGGCCATCAACGAGCGGGTCAGGCCGGCCGCCGGCTCGATGACGTACGGCAGGTAGCGCTCGCCGGTGGCCTGCTCGAAGTACGAAAGGTCGGTGCCGGAGTGCTTGGAGTGGGTGCCAAGGTCGAAGTCGGTACGGTTCGCGATCCCCTCCAGCTCACCCCAGCCGTCGCCGCCGGTGAAGCCGAAGTTGTACTCGATGTCGACGGTGCGCTTGGAGTAGTGGGAGAGCTTCTCCGCCGGGTGCTCGTAGTGCCGCAGGTTGGCTGCAGAGATGCCCAGGTCGGTGTACCAGGCGGTGCGGGTGTCGATCCAGTGCTGGTGCCACTCCTCGTCCGTGCCCGGCTTGACGAAGAACTCCATCTCCATCTGCTCGAACTCCCGCGTCCGGAAGATGAAGTTGCCCGGCGTGATCTCGTTGCGGAAGCTCTTGCCGACCTGGCCGATGCCGAACGGCACCTTCATCCGGGCGGTGCCCTCGACGTTCTTGAAGTTGATGAAGATGCCCTGCGCTGTCTCCGGGCGCAGGTAGTGCAGCCCGGACTCGTCCTCGATGACGCCGAGGTAGGTCTTCAGCATCATGTTGAAGTCACGCGGCTCGGTGAACCGGCCGAGGGTGCCGCACTCGGGGCAGTTGACCTCGTCCAGGCCGGACGGCTTGCGCCCCTTCTTGTGCTCGAAGTTCTCCTCGAGGACGTCGGCACGGAACCGCTTGTGGCAGGAGAGGCACTCGGTGAGCGGGTCGGAGAACACGCCGACGTGGCCCGAGGCGACCCACACCTGGCGCGGCAGGATGATGGAGGAGTCGAGGCCGACGACATCGTCACGGCCCTGCACCACGGAGCGCCACCACTGGCGCTTGATGTTCTCCTTGAGCTCGACGCCGAAGGGACCGTAGTCCCAGGCCGCCCTCGTGCCGCCGTAGATCTCGCCACAGGGGTAGACGAACCCCCGGCGCTTGGTCAGGCTGATCACATTCTCCAGGCGGCTCGCCACCATGCACTCCTCGTCGTCTCAGACCTGGTTGCCCGGCTGGCAACCCCGCCTAGATTACCGTTCCACGAGGCCGGTTCTCGCCGACGGACCCGGGATCGGCGTAGGCGCTCGGCTCGTCGATGGCCAGCGAGAGCAACGGGATCAGGACGAGTTTCGCGGCGGTGCCGTTGAACGCCCGCCGATAGGAGCCGACATCGGCCCAGCGGCTGACGATCGCCCACAGCTCCGGCTCGTCGAGGTTCTGCACCAGTTCGGCCCCGGCACTCCCCGGTGAGGCGCTGAACTGCTCGACCACTGCGCCGGCCTGCACCCGGAACCCGGACGGGTCGCCGGGCACCCGGAACCTGCTGATCGCCATCACAGCGCTCATGCTAACGCCGACGCAGTGAAGCCCCGGCGCAGGGGGCCGGGGCTTCACCATCACCTGCGTGGCAGGCTGTCCAAACGGGGTGACTACCGCTCGTCGTTCTGGCGGTTCAGGCCGGGATCCAGATCGGTCCTGGTGCTGGCGGAGACGTCCTCCACCCCGGTCTTCGGGGCGGCGATGGCCGTCCCGACCGGAGTCTGGTCAACCAGCACGTTGGTGTCCGACTTGCGCATGCCGCGCTGGATCATGCCGATGATGCTGGGCTTGCCCTGCATCTTGCTGAGCACGTCGAAGGCAACGGCAGCCAGCAGCACGAGGCCCTTGATCACCTGGATGACGTTCGAGTCCACCGACTGGTAGGCGAGGCCGAGGTTCAGCACGCCCATCACCAGGCCACCGATCATCGACCCGATCACCGTGCCAACGCCACCGGTCACGGCCGCGCCGCCGATGAACACTGCCGCGATGGCGTCCAGCTCGAAGCCGGTGCCGTCCTTCGGGTTTGAGGCGTTCAGGTAGGCGGCGTAGACCATGCCGGCGATACCAGCAAGCATGCTCATGTTCACCATCACCAGGAAGTCCACCCGACGGGTGTCCACACCGGTGAGCCGTGCGGCGTTGCGGTTGCCGCCGACGGCGTAGATGTGGCGACCGAAGACCATCTTCTGCGTGACGAAGCTGTAGATGATGACCAGGCCGAGCAGGATCAGGCCGACCACCGGGACGCCCTTGTAGGAGGCCAGCAGGAGTCCGACCACCAGGATGGACGCGCTGAGCAGCACCATCTTGGTGACCGACTGGATCATCGAGGGCAGTTTCATGTTGTGCTTGCGCAACCCGGCCCGACGCCGGAACTCGAGCCAGATCACGGCCCCGATCCCGAGCAGGGCCAGCAACAGGGTGAGGTTGTGGTAGTTCGTGTTCGGACCCACCACGGGCAGGTAGCCGTTCGCGATCTTCTGGAAGTCGTCGGGCACCGGGATGGACTCTGCGTTCAGGATCATCAGGTCGAGACCACGGAACAGGAGCATGCCGGCCAGCGTGACGATGAAGGCCGGGATGCCGACGTAGGCGACCCAGAACCCCTGCCAGATGCCCACGAGGATGCCCATGAACACTCCGAGGATGAGCGCGAGCGCCCAGTTCAGGTCCCATTCCCGCATCGCCAGGGCGACGGTGGCCCCGACGAAGGCTGCGACCGAACCGACCGAGAGGTCGATGTGCCCGGCGATGATCACCATCACCATGCCGATGGCCAGGATCAGGATGTAGCCGTTCTGGATCAGCAGCGAGGTCACGTTGCGGGGGGCGAGGAAGCCGCCGCCGCTCAGCGCCGTGAACAGCAGGATCAGCAGCACCAGGGCGATCAGCATGCCGTACTGGCGGATGTTGCCCGAGAACATTTCCCGGATCAGGCCGCCACGGGCCTTCTGTTCGCTCGGGGTGGCCAGCTTGGTGTCGGCCATTATCAATCTGCCTTTCGTTGGGTCATGTAACGCATGAGGATTTCCTGGTTCGCCTGCGCCCGAGGCACCTCGGCGGTGATCACCCCGGCGCTCAGGGTGTAGATGCGGTCGCAGATGCCGAGCAGTTCCGGCAGCTCCGAGGAGATGACCAGGACGCCCTTGCCGGCGTCGGCCATCTGGTTGATGATCTCGTAGATCTCGTACTTCGCCCCCACGTCGATGCCGCGGGTGGGCTCGTCGAGGATCAGCATCTCGGGATCGGTGAACAGCCACTTGCCCAGGACAACCTTCTGCTGGTTGCCGCCGGACAGCTTGTTCACGCCCTCCTCGATGGACGGCGTCTTGATCCGCATGCTCTTGCGGTACTTCTCGGCCGCAACGATCTCCTCGTTGTCGTCGACGACGCCCCAGGTCTGGATCTTCTTCAGGCCCGCGGCAGTGATCGACTCCCGGATCGTGTCGAGCAGGTTCAACCCGAGGCTCTTGCGGTCCTCGGTGACGTAGGCGATGCCGGCGTCGATGGCCTGCTGGACGGTGCGGATGTGCCTCGGCTGGCCGTGCAGCAGCAGGTCACCGCTCAGCTTCTGGCCGTAGGTCTGGCCGAAGACGCTCCGGGCGAACTCGGTGCGCCCGGCGCCCATCAGTCCGGCGAGGCCGACGATCTCGCCCCGGCGGACGTTCAGGCTGGCGCCCTTGACGACGAGGCGCTCGCCGTCGTCGGGGTGCGCGACCGTCCAGTTGCGGATCTCCATCAACGGCTCGCCAACGTGCGGCGTGTGCTCCGGGTACCTGTGCTCCAGGTCGCGACCGACCATGCCGCGGATGATCCGGTCCTCGTTCACGCCCTCATCGGCGATGTTGAGGGTCTCGATGGTCCTGCCGTCGCGGATGATGGTGATCGAGTCCGAGATCGCCTCGATCTCGTTCAGCTTGTGGCTGATCATGATGCAGGTGATGCCCTTGCCCTGCAGTTCCTTGAGCAGGCCGAGCAGATGCTTGGAGTCGGTGTCGTTCAGGGCGGCGGTCGGTTCGTCCAGGATCAGGAGCTTGACCTCCTTGCCCAGCGCCTTGGCGATTTCGACGAGTTGCTGCTTGCCGATTCCGATGTTCTTGATCTGGACGTCCGGGTCCTCGACCAGCCCGACGTGATCGAGCAGTTCGCGGGCTCGGGCGTTCGCCCGGTTCCAGTCGATGACGCCCCTGCTGGACTGCTCGTTGCCGAGGAACATGTTCTCGGTGATGGTGAGCTCAGGAATCAAGGCGAGTTCCTGATGGATGATCGCGATGCCTGCGGCCTCGCTCTCCGGAATGTTCTTGAAGCGGACCTCAGCCCCGTCGAAGAGGATGTCCCCCTCGTAGGTGCCGTACGGGTAGACCCCGGAGAGCACCTTCATCAGGGTGGACTTGCCGGCGCCGTTCTCCCCGCAGATGCTGTGGATCTCGCCACGCTTCACATCGAGGTTGACGTCGGCGAGGGCCTTGACCCCCGGGAACTCCTTGGTGATATTCCGCATCGACAAGATGGTGTCGACCATGCGCTTGTACCCCTTTTGTCTGCCTAATCGGCGACCGATGTTGCCCCCGCCCCCGGGGGTGCGTCCCGGGTGGCGGGGAAGAACCCCGCCACCCGGTCAGCCTAACGGGATCAGCCCAGCTGATCAGCGGTGTAGTAGCCGGCGTCGAGCAGGGTCTGCTTGACGTTGCTCTTGTCGAGCGAAACCGGCTGCAGCAGCATGGTCGGGACGACCATCACGCCGTTGTCGTAGGTCTTCTCGTCGTTGACCGTGACGGTCTTGCCACTCAGGACCTCTTCGACCATGGCCGCGGTGGTCTTGGCCAGCTCACGGGTGTCCTTGAAGATGGTCGAGTACTGCTCGCCCGAGAGGATCATCTTGACGCTCTCCAGCTCTGCATCCTGACCGGTGACGATCGGCATCGCCTTGCCGCCCTGGCCGTAGCCGGACGCCTTCAGAGCCGCGATGATGCCGCGGGAGATGCCGTCGTAAGGAGCCAGCACACCGGCCAGGTCCTTGTCGGAGTAGGACTTGGTGAGCAGGGTCTCCATGCGCTTCTTCGCAACACCGGCATCCCAGCGAAGGGTGGTCACCTTGTTGAACTCGGTCTCACTGGAGACGATCTTCAGGGTGCCGTCGTCGATCTTGGGCTGGAGCACGCTCATGGCCCCGTCGAAGAAGAACTTCGCGTTGTTGTCGTCAGCGGAACCGGCGAAGAGCTCGACGTTCCACGGGGACTTGGCGCCCGAGGCGGTGAGGCCATCGAGCAGTGAGGTGCCCTGCTGCACGCCGACCTTGAAGTTGTCGAACGTGGTGTAGTAGCTGACCGCATCGGTTTCACGAAGCAGGCGGTCGTAGGCGATCACCGGGATCTTGGCGTCCTTGGCCTCGGACAGGGCGCCCTTCAGGGCGACACCGTCGATGGCGGCGACGACCAGGAGCTGGTTGCCCTTGGTGACCATGTCATTGACCTGGGTGACCTGGGTGGGGATCTCGTCGTTGGCGTACTGGAGGTTGACCGTGTAGCCGGCCTCTTCCAGCGTCTTCTTCAGGTACTCGCCGTCCTTGATCCACCGCTCGGAGGTCTTCGTCGGCATCGCGATGCCGATGGTGCCCTTCTCCACTGCTCCGCCGGAAGCACTGCCAGAAGCCGACGGCGCTGCCGCCTGGCCGCATGCGGTGACCGACAGCGCCAGTGCTGCGGCGGCTGCGACTGCAACCATTTTGCGCATTACTGCTCTCTTTCTAGATCCCCCGCCCCTGCGAAGTGGATCTGTGTGTTGACTCTGCCCGTCCGGGAAGCCCCCGGGATCGGGCTTTATTCAGTTGTGTGGGATCCGGCTGGTCCGGGTCAGAAACCCATCGCCAGCCGGTGGTAAGCGTTGTTCCAGCGCAGTTCCTTGATGAACTGTCCGGTCCTGGTGTCCGCGCCGATCAGAGCCAGTTCGACTCCGAGCATCTCGGCGAGGTCGTTGAGGTGCTCCGCGGTGAGCGCGGTCGACAGCACGGTGTGGTGCGGGCCGCCGGCGCTCAGCCAGCACTCGGTCGCGGTGGCGAAGTCGGGCTTGGCCGCCCAGACCGCACGGGCCACCGGCAGCTTCGGCATCTCGGCCAGCGGCGGTACGACCGTGATCTCGTTCGCTACCATCCGGAACCGGTCGCCCAGGTCACACAGGCCGAGCGTCACAGCTTCCCCCGGGGCTGCGTCGAAGACCATCCGGACGGGGTCCTCACGACCCCCGATGCCGAGGGGATGGACCTCGATCCTGGGCGTGCCGGCCGCGATCGACGGGCAGACCTCGAGCATGTGCGCACCGAGGCTCAGGTGGTTGCCGGGCTCGAGGTGGTAGGTGTAGTCCTCCATGAAGGAGGTGCCGCCGGGCAGGCCGGCAGCCATCGTCTTCAGCGTGCGGCCAAGGACTGCTGTCTTCCAGTCGCCCTCGCCGCCGAAGCCGATCCCGTCGGCCATCAGCCGCTGGACGGCGAGCCCGGGAAGCTGGCGCAGGCCGCCGAGATCCTCGAAGTTGGTGGTGAAGGCGCCGTAGCCGCCGTCGATGACGAAACGGCGCAGGGCCACCTCGATGCGGGCGCCGTAGCGCAGCGAGTCGGCGCGGTCGGCGCCCGGGTGGAGCTCCGCGGCAACGTCGTACCGGTCGAGGTACTCCTCGATCAGGGTGTCGATCTCGGCCTCGCCGACCGAGTCGACAACTGCCACCAGGTCGTTGACTCCGTAGGTGTTCACCGAGACCCCGAAGCGGCGTTCGGCCTCGACCTTGTCGCCCTCGGTGACGGCCACGTTGCGCATGTTGTCGCCGAAACGAACGAGCTTCAGCGTCCGCAGCTCTGCCCAGGCGAGCGCGGCGCGGGACCAGATGCCGATCCGGGAGACCACGGTCGGGTCGCTGACGTGTCCGGAGACGGTCTTGCGTGGCACGCCAAGCCGGGTGGCGATGTAGGCGAACTCCCGGTCGCCGTGGGCCGCCTGGTTGAGGTTCATGAAGTCCATGTCGATGGTCGCCCACGGCAGGTCCCGGTTCACCTGGGTGTGCAGGTGCAGGAACGGCTTGCGCAGCGCGTCCAGGCCACCGATCCACATCTTCGCCGGCGAGAACGTGTGCATCCAGGCGATCACGCCGATGCAGTCGTCGTCGGCGTTGGCCTCCAGCATGATCCGCCGGATCGCCGAGGCGTCGGTCAGCACGGGCTTGGCGACGATCTCAGCCGCGATCTGGTCTGCCGCAGCAAGGGCGCCGGAGACCTCAGCCGACTGGTCCCGAACCTGCAGCAGCACGTCGTCCCCGTAGAGACCCTGACTGCCGGTAAGGAACCAGATCTGCTTGCTCATTTGGCACTTCCTTGTCCATAGACGTTCTGATAGCGGTCGAAGAGCCGGTCGATGTCGGCCGGGGAGATTGGTACCGGCTCGCCGAGCTGCCGGGAGATGTGGACGGTCCGGGCGACGTCCTCGACCATGACCGCCGCCTTGACGGCGTCCCTGGCGTCGACGCCGATGGTGAAGGGCCCGTGGTTGGCCATCAGCACCGCCCGCGAACGGCTGTTGCTCAGGGTCTCGACGATGCCGCGACCGATCGAGTCGTCACCGATCAGCGCGAACGGTCCGACCGGGATCTCGCCGCCGAACTCGTCGGCGATCATGGTCAGCACGCAGGGGATCGGCTCCCGCCGGGCTGCCCAGGCCGTCGCGTAGTCGGAGTGCGTGTGCACCACGCCACCGACGGCTGGCATGTGCTTGTAGACGTAGGCGTGGGCCGCGGTGTCGGAGGACGGGCTGCGGGTGCCCTCGACCAGGTTCGCCTCGAAGTCGCAGACGACCATCGCCTCCGGGGTGAGGTCGTCGTAGGAGACACCGGACGGCTTGATCACCAGCAGGTCAGCACCGGGGACGCGCGCCGAGACGTTGCCGGCGGTCCAGACCACGAGGCCGTTGCGCGGCAGTTCGGCGTGCAGGGCAGAGACCTCTGCCTTCAGGGTCTCGACCACTTCACGCAGTTCGGCTGGAACTCCAGTCACTCCTTGACCTCGTTCCTACCCGTTGCCGGCGAGGTTGCGCCGACAAGGCTGTTAGCGGTGTACGCCACTTCGATGTGCTCCTGTACCTGGCGGCTTCGTTGCCCGCCACCGAGGATGTTACCGATACCACAGCCCGGTTCGGGGGATCTGGAGATAACAGTTTGGTATCGGTAACATCGCCCATCAGCCAGCTGTGGGCGGCCGATCCACATGGCTGAGCGAGCGCAGCCCGCGGTCGAGGTGCCAGCCGATGAAGGCTGCCACGAGCCCGCTCCCCTGCCGCAGGGACACGTCCGTGACCCCCCGGGTAGCCGGCCAGTTGCCGGCCAGCAGGGCCCCGAGGTAGGCGACGGTCACCGGCGCCGGGTGTGCCGAACCGGGTGGTCGGCAGCGCCGGCAGACCATGCCGCCGAGCTGCGGGGAGAAGGCCTCATGCGGTCCGGCAGCCCCGCACCTGGCACAGTCGCCGAGCGTCGGCGCGTAGCCGGCGAGGGCAACCGCGCGCAGCAGGTAGGCGTCCATCACCATGGTCGGCGGCCGGGGCCCGTCCGAGGTACCGGCGGTCAGCGCCTGCAGGGCCCCGACCAGCAGTTGGTACTGCTGCAGCGCCGGCTCACCCTCCTCCGTGACGAGCCGGTCGGCGGTCTCGATCATCACCTGGCCGGTGGTGTAGCGCTCGTAGTCATGCGACAGCGGCTCCGAGTAGGGGTGCAGCGTGACCGCCTGGGTGATCACATCCAGGGTCCGGCCGGTGGCGAACTGCAGGTCCACGTGGCTGAACGGCTCCAGCCGGGCACCGAACTTCGAGGACGTCCGCCGCACCCCTCGAGCGACCGCCCGCACCTTCCCGTGCTGCCGGGAGAGCAACGTGATGATCCGGTCGGCCTCGCCCAGCTTGTGGGTCCGGAGGACGACCGCCTCGTCACGATAGGTCGGCACCCGGCCATTCTCCCCTGCCCGCGGGGAGGTCTGGTTCAGGTTGGTCCCCGCGTGGCGTTGTTAGCGCACACACCGGCCTGCAATGATGTGCTTCGTAACTGGCTCACGCAGGCCGAGGTGCCCGGCGGGGAGCCACCAGAAGGAGGATCAACGATGATCGACGGCCAGGTAGCCAGCATTCGCCAGGCGATCGAGGAGGGCCACACGGCCCTCGGGATCGAACTGGGTTCAACCAGGATCAAGGCGGTCCTCACCGGAGTGGACAACGCCCCGATCGCCACCGGCAGCCACGACTGGGAGAACCAGTTCGTCAACCGGGTGTGGACGTACTCGATCGAAGCCGTCTGGGAAGGCCTGCGCGGCGCCTACGCCGACCTCGCCAGGGACGTCAGGGCGCGGTACGGGGTCGAACTCACCACCGTCGGTGCGATGGGCTTCTCAGCCATGATGCACGGCTACATGGCGTTCGACGCCGCGGGTGACCTGCTGGTCCCGTTCCGCACCTGGCGCAACACGATCACCGGCGACGCGAGCGCACAGCTCAGCGAGCTCTTCGACCACAACATCCCGCAACGCTGGAGCATCGCCCACCTCTACCAGGCGATCCTCAACGGCGAGGAGCACGTCGGAGCCATCACCCACCTGAACACCCTCGCCGGGTACGTGCACTGGCAGCTGACCGGCGCCAAGGTGCTGGGTGTCGGCGACGCCAGCGGCATGTTCCCGATCGACATCACCACCGGCAGCTACAACCAGGCCATGCTGGCGCAGTTCGACGAGCTGGTCGCCAACAAGGGCTTCGACTGGAAGCTCGGCGACATCCTGCCGACCGTCCTGCCGGCCGGCGTTGCCGCCGG
Organism: Propionibacteriaceae bacterium; assembly: GCA_020846255.1. Classification (GTDB taxonomy): domain Bacteria; phylum Actinomycetota; class Actinomycetes; order Propionibacteriales; family Propionibacteriaceae; genus Propionicimonas. Next base: position 1,713 of record JADLEH010000065.1, on the reverse strand, counting down.
GCAGCTCACCGATGCCGGGGCCCGCCTCCTCGACCCGACCGGGACGCTGCGTCCGGGAGTGCCGCTGTGCCCGCCCGAGGGCGACGCCGGCACCGGAATGGTGGCAACCAACTCGGTCGCCCGCCGCACCGGCAACGTCAGCGCCGGCACGTCGATCTTCGCCATGATCGTGCTCGAGCACGACCTGGCCGAGCGGCACTCCGAGCTGGACCTCGTCACCACCCCGGCAGGGGACCTGGTCGCCATGGTGCACTGCAACAACGGCGCCAGCGAACTGAACGCCTGGGTCGGGCTGTTCGGTGAGTTCGCCACCAGGCTCGGTGCCGACGCCGACGGGGCGAAGGTCTTCGAGACCCTGTTCCGGGCAGCCCTCGAGGGCGATCCGGACTGCAGCGGGCTGCTCAGCTACAACTACCTCTCCGGCGAGCACATCACCGGCCTGCACGAAGGCCGGCCACTGTTCGTGCGTACGCCGGACAGCAGGTTCACGCTGGCCAACTTCATGCGCACCCACCTGTTCGCCTCGCTGGCGACCCTGCGGATCGGCATGGAGGTGCTGCTGAAGTCCGAGGGCGTCCAGCTGGACTCGATGTTCGCCCACGGTGGCCTGTTCAAGACCAAGGGCGTCGCCCAGCGCTTCCTCGCCGCCGCCATCGACACCCCGGTGTCGGTCGGCGACATCGCCGGTGAGGGCGGGCCCTGGGGCATCGCCCTGCTGGCAGCCTTCGTCCGTGACCGGGTGGAGGGCCAGGGCCTGGACGAGTACCTGCGCGACCGGGTGTTCGCCGGCGCGGCTCTGGAGTCGGTCGACCCCGACCCTGCCGACGTCGCCGGGTTCGACGCTTACGTGCAGCGGTTCGTCACCGGTCTGCCGATCGAGCAGTCCGCGGTGGCGCACACCTGATCTTCGGCCGGCCGGGGAGCCGCGTCCCCGGCCGGCCGATGCTTTGCCAACGGCGCACGGACCTTCGCTGTTCGGCCTGCGGGGAGGCCGCAGGCAATAGGCTGCCCGGATGGGACTGCTTCGCGTCAGCGTCGACCACCTGGTCCGCATAACAGCCAGCTCCGCCAGGGTGCACGCCCGGGTGCACGGGTCGTCGCTGGTGACCACCGGCACGGCCGGCAAGAAGGCCGCAGAGGTGCGGGAGCTCGTGGCTGCGCTCGCCACCCGGGGAGTGGCCGAGGAGGCCGTCGAGGTCGCCGGGATCCGGCTCACCACCTCCGAGGGCCGGATCCTGCACAGCCAGAGCGTCGACATCCAGCTCGTCGTGAACGCGACCGCCGATCAGCTACCCGAGGTGCTCGGGGTGCTCGCCGACCGTCCGGGCGTTGCCGTCGAGCACCTGGAATGGGTCTATGACGAGTTCGAGGCCAGCATCGCCGCAGCGGCGGAGGCCATGGTGAGGGCCCGGCGCAAGGCTGACGCGATCGCCGGGGCAGCCGGCCTCGAGGTCACGGGCATCGCCAACGCCAGCGACTCCTGGAGCATGCCCGAACCGCGCCGGGAACTCGCCGACTCAGGAATGCTGTTCGCCGCCAGGGCCGCAGGCGCTCCCCCGCTCGACCTCGGACTGGAACTGAACTCAACCACCGAGCTCTCCACGCATCTCAGCGTGGACTTCACCCTCTCCTCATAGGCTGTGTCCATGCATCGCATCTCGACGTTGAGGGTGTCCCCGATCTGCCTCGGGGGAAACGTGTTCGGCTGGACGG
>JADLEH010000064.1 GCA_020846255.1 Propionibacteriaceae bacterium | reverse complement strand
GTCCGGCTGCCGTCGATGTCCTGGCGCCGCTGGGTGTACAGGCCCCACCAGCGCAGCCGGCCGTGCAGGTCGTCGGCGGGGATGGCGTCGAAGCCCTCCCTTGCGTACACCTGCTCGACGCGCTGCCTGACGGTCAGTGGATCATCGACAGCCTTGAATTCCTCATTGTGATTCAGCGGCGTATGCCCGGCGACGGCCCATTGGCCGTTGCTCCGGGGTTCGCGGGCACTTGTGGTCATGCTTCCTCACGGGGTTCTGGGCCCTTGAGCCGCAAGACCGGACAATGCCGGACCGGGCTGTCAGGGCCCGGTTCTGGTTGGATTACGGGCGCGTCAGTACGCGCAACACATGGAACGGGAAACGTCGACGCCGGTGGCGGTGGACGTGTTGGGGTTCCGTTCGAGCATGGGCGCGACCCTAACACGGGTGGTTCGGATTTCAAGCATTCGGCGTCCAGTCGGTGGAACGCCGGCTCCGGACCGGTGCCGGTGCTGCTCGTCGGCGCCCCTCGGTAAGCTGGCGCCCGTGCCACCAGCGATACCCGGCCAGTGGCGGTGACCCAGCAGACCAGGTCGGCCGGCAACCGGTCTGAGCTTTGGCGCGCCCGCCTGTCCGGGTTCCGGGCCGACATCGCCCGGGCGTGGGAGTACCGCCCGGTCCGGCGCGGGTTCCTCGGCTCGGCCCTGCTCTTCCTCGGATCGCTCACCCCGGCCTACCTGCCGCAGAACAGCCCATGGTGGGAGCCGATGCGTGCGCTCGGCCTGGACAACTGGCCGGCCAAGGCCTTCGGCACAGCCCTGGTCGTGGCCGGCGTCGCGCTGCTGGTGGAGGCCTGGTTCCGGCTGCGGCCGAGCCTGTACCACGAGGTGAAGCACTGGCCGATCACCCTGCTGTGGAGCGTGCCGCTCCTGTTGGCCCCGCCGATCTTCAGCCACGACGCCTACGCCTACGCCGCCGAGGGCTGGCTGCTGCGGAACGGGCTGGATCCGTACACGAACGCGATCTCGGTGCTGCCTGGACCGTTCGCTGACCAGGCGGCCTGGCTGTGGCGCTACACCACGGCCATGTACCCACCGCTGAGCCTGGAGATGTTCCACGGACTGGTGATCCTCGCCGGCAACAACCCCTACTACTCGGCCATCGCCATGCGGATCCCGGCCCTGCTCGGGGTCGGCCTGATCGCCTACTTCCTGCCGAGGCTCGCGGTCCGGATGCGCGCCGACCCGCAGATGACCGCCTGGTTCTCCACCATCAACCCCCTGGTGATCATCGATCTGGTCGGGGGAGCCCACAACGACGCCCTGATGATGGGGCTGGTCGTGCTCGCCCTCTGGCTGGCGTTCAACGACAAGTTCTGGTGGGCAGCCGTGACCGTGGGCGCTGCCGCCTGCATCAAGCAGCCGGCCATCCTGGTGTTCTACGCTGTCGCGCTGATCAACCACCCGTGGCTGACCCTGCGCTGGCGGGACACCTCGCGGGCGTTGGGCAGGCTCACCCTGTCGCTGGCGGTATCGGTGGCCACCTTCGTCGCCATCTCCCTGGCCACCGGGCTCGGTTTCGGCTGGATCAGCGCAGCCGACGTGCCCGGCAAGGTGATCACGCTGGCACCGTTCACGCTGGTCGGTGCGGGGTTGAGGTACGTCTTCGAGTTCTTCGGCCAGCCGGTGGCCGGCCAGCTGGTGATGGACGGGCTCCGGTTCCTCGGGTTGGCGCTCACCGTTGTGATCATCGGCTGGCTGGCGCTCACCGTCGGACGCCGCAAGCCGGTCACCTTCCTCAGCTGGTCCTACCTGGTCTTCGCCTTCGGCGGGATCGCCCTGAACAGCTGGTACCTCACCTGGGGCGGGCTGTTGCTGCCGCTGACCAAGCCGACCGAGCGGATCACCGGCACGGCCGTCACCGTCACCACCGTGCTGCTCGCCTACGGCGCCGGGAACCTGGCCTGGCGGAACGACGCGGTCGCGCTGGGCTTCGCCGCCCTCGCCCTGATGCTGGTCCTGCTCTACCGGCATGCCCAGGAGCGCAAGGCCCACCTGGAGGCCGACGGGGAGGGAGCCGAATGAGCGAGCCGGAAGTCCTGGTCGGGACCAGCGGTGGGATCGGCCGGATCCGGCTGAACCGTCCCCGCCAGATCAACGCGCTGACCGTCCCGATGATGCACACGATCGCTGCTGCCCTGGACGACTTCGCCGCGGACGACGGCGTCAGCGGCGTCGAGCTCACCGGAGCGGGGGACCGCGGCCTGTGCGCCGGGGCCGATGTCCGGGCACTGCGCGAACTGGTCCTCGCCGGTGGCGACGTCCGCGAGTTCTTCGAGACCGAGTACGGGGTGAACCTGCAGGTCGCCGGCTACCCGAAGCCCTACCGGGCGGTGATGACCGGCGTGACCATGGGCGGGGGGCTCGGGCTGAGCGCGCACGGCTCCGAGCGCATCGTGGACGCGACCAGCCGGCTGGCGATGCCGGAGACGCAGATCGGGCTGTTTCCGGACGTCTTCATCAGCCCCCTCCTGGCCAGGATGCCCGGCGAGGTCGGCACCCACCTCGCCCTCACCGGGGCCTCGGTCAATGCCACTGACGCCGTCCGGCTCGGGCTCGCGGACGAGATCGCGGGCCCGGCTCCCGAACCCGACGCCGGCCTGACCGGGGGCTGGATCGCCGACTGCTACACCGGCGACGATCCGGCGGAGATCATCGGCCGGCTCGCCGGGCACGCCGACCCAGCGGCCCGGGCGGCCGCCGCGGAGCTCCGCTCGCGCAGCCCCCTTTCGGTGGCTGTGACCCTTGAGGCCGTGCGTCGCGCGGCGGGCATCAGCCAGTTGCCGGACCTGTTCGCCCAGGAGCTGGCGCTGGCGGTCCGGCTGGCCACCGGGCCGGACTTCGCCGAGGGCGTCCGTGCCCAGCTGGTCGACCGGGACCGCCGTCCCCGCTGGTCCCACACCGGGCTCGAGGACGTCTCCCGCGCCGAGGTGCTCAGCTACTTCGACCCGCTCTGACCACGCCGCGCCGGGCAGCGCAGCATCACCGCCGGTCGAGCTGGCCAGGATCCCGGTCGAGGTAGTCGACGACGACGGGCGCGTGGTCGCTGAGTCGCTGCTCATAGGTCTCGGCCCGGTCCGTCCCGGCAGAGAGCGCAGCAGCCGCCAGGCCCGGCGTGGCCAGGTGGTAGTCGATCCGCCAGCCGGTGTCGGTGTTGAAGGCGTTGCCCATCCAGCTCCACCAGGAGTACGGCCCCGCAGCGTCCGGGTGCAGCGTCCGGACCACGTCCCGCAGGGTGCGGGGACCGAGCAGCGAACCGAACCAGGCCCGCTCCTCCGGGAGGAAGCCGACAGCGCGGCCGTTCGTCCGCCAGTTGCGCAGGTCCTGGCGGGAGTGGGCGATGTTGAAGTCGCCCATGACCAGGAACTCGCGGCCGGCGGCTCTCGCGGCCAGCCGAGCGCGGGTCAGGTACGGACGGAACGAGCGCATGAACCGCTGCTTGCGGCGGTAGCGGGCCAGTTCGGTGGCCGAGTCGTCGGCGCGGCCGCCCTTGGGCAGATAGAGCGAGGCCACGGTCAGCCGCCAGCCGCGAAGGTCCAGGTCGGCCTCGAGGTAGCGGCCCTCCGCGTCGAAGGCCGCGTTGCCGAACCCGTGCCGGACCGCCACCGGCGGCGTCCGGCTGAGCAGCGCGACGCCGTTGCGGCCCGCCCGGTCACCGGCGTGGTAGCTGAAGTGGTAGCCGGAAAGCGCCTCCGCCGGGACCAGCTCGGCGGGGGAGCGGACCTCCTGCAAGGCCACCAGGTCGCAGTCCCTTGCCGCCAGCCAGTCGGCGAACCCGCGGCGGGTGGCCGCGCGGATGCCGTTGACGTTCACGGTGGCTACCCGCATCACGCGCCCCGCCCGACGGCCGGCACCTCAGCGATACACCCGATTGGGGCGGGCGGAGAGCTGGCGTCCCGAATCGTGCCGTGGCCGGCAGGTGGAAGCACCGGGGGTTCGCCCTACCGGGCCGATCGAGTCGCGACGACTCATCGATAGTTGTCGAACTGGACGGCGAAGTCCAGGTCGGCCTCCCGCACCAGCTGCTGGACCGCCTGCAGGTCGTCCCGCTTCTTGCCGAAGACCCGGAGCTCCTCGCCCTGGACCTGGGTGCGGATGCCCTTCGGGCCCTCGTCGCGGATCAGCTTGGCGACCTTCCTGGCGTTCTCACTGCTGATGCCCTGCTTGATCGATGCGGTGATCTTCCACAGCTTGCCGGAGAGCCGCGGTTCGCCGGCGTCCAGCGACTTCAGGTCGATCTTGCGCCGCACCAGCATGGTCTGGAACACGTCCAGGATCGCCTTCACCCGCTCCTCGCCGTTGGCCTCCATCTCGAAGGCGTCACCCGAGGCCTTGATCGAGGCGTCGGTGCCCTTGAAGTCGAATCGGGTGCGGACCTCCTTGACGGCCATGTTCAGGGCGTTCTCCACCTCCTGGGAGTCGACCTTGCTGACGATGTCGAACGAGTTCTCTGCTGCCACTGCTCTCTCCTTCGGTTCGGCAACCATTGTGGCCTGTCCTGGGCCGGCCGCGGCAACCGGGCCGGCTCCGGAGCGAGCCGAATCGCCGCCGCGGGGATGCGACACGCCGCAGGAACGGGTTATCCACAGAATGCGGACGCGAAACGCACCGATCCACAACCGACCAACCCGGGTGACCCCAGCCAGCGCCCGCCAGCAGATACTGCCTGGCGTGACCGTTCAGCCAGAACTGCTCGCGGCGACGACAGTTGTCCGGGTGGCCGACCACGCCGGCCGGCGCAGCCGGATCCATCGCCTGGCCCGGGCCGGGGAGCTGGTGAGGGTGCTGCCCGGAACCTATGTGCCGAGAGCAGCGGTCACCGATCGCCGCACCCGGCTGGTCGCAGCCTGCGCCTGGGCCCCGCACGCCTGCCTCTGGGGAGGTTCGGCGCTGGACGCGGCCTCCGGCTCCCAGGATCCGTTCGGCAGGCAGGAGGAGATCCTGCTGGCCGGCCGGGCCCGGCACGCCCAGCCGGGCATCACCTGGTACGCCGCAGAGGTGCCCGACCGCTTCATCGCCACCGACGGCGGGCTGCGGTTCGCGCTCCCCGCCCTGGCCGCTGCAGCCCTGGCTGCCACCGACGGTGGCCGGGCGATCGACCGGTGGTTGCTGCGGGACCCGGCGATCGGTGACGACCTGGCCGCTGCGGCGGACTGGTTCGAAGGGCGTCCGGGGAACAGGTCGAGGCGGACGGTCCTTGCCGCCATCCGGCGGCGGCCGTGGTCCGGTCTGGAGCGCGAGCTGCACCGGGCCCTGCGGCAGGCCCGGATCGAGGGCTGGCGAGCCAACGCCGAGGTGGCCACGCCGCTGGGCAGTTGCGTGCCAGACGTGCTGTTCGACGCTGCTGAGCTGGTCGTCGAGGTGGACTCCTGGGAGTACCACGCCTCACCCGAGGCGTTCGAGCTCGACCGTCACCGGCAGAACGGTCTGACCCTGGCGGGCTACCGGGTGCTGCGGTTCACCGGGGCGATGATCGTCGACGATCCGGCGCGCGTGATCGGTACCATCCGGCGGATGCTGCGCACGCCGCCGACGCGCTGAATCCCGGGCGTCCGGGGGCCGTTCGCGGATTCGTCGGCCGGACGCTGCTTTGCTACAGTGTCCCGGCACGGCAGGTTGCCCGAGTGGCCAAAGGGAGCGGTCTGTAAAACCGTCGGCTAAGCCTACGTAGGTTCGAACCCTACACCTGCCACCAGTGCATTGGAGGGCCCCCGGATTCCGGGGGCCCTTCGGCGTTGGAGTCCTTGTCAGGCAAGCTTTGCGCCGGTCATCGCCATCACATCGACGGCGCTGGCCAGCTGCTCCTCTGTGAGTTCGCCACGGTCGACGTAGCCGAGGTCGCGGGTCGCCTCAGCGATGGTCAGATTGGCCTTCACCGAGTGTTTGGCGATCTTCGCCGCCGCCTCGTCGCCGATGATCCGGTTCAGCGGGGTGACGATCGCCGGGGAGGACTCGGCCAGCTGGCGGCAGCGCTCCACGTTCGCGACGACCCCGTCGACGCAGCGTTCGGCGAGCAGCCGGGAGACGTTCGCAACCAGCGTGATGGATTCGAGCAGGTTGCGGGCCATCACCGGCAGCATCACCAGCAGGTCGAAGTTGCCCTGGCTGCCGGCGAAGGTGATCGCCGTGTCGTTGCCGATCACCTGGGCAGCCACCATCACCGTGGCCTCCGGCAGGACCGGGTTCACCTTGCCGGGCATGATCGAGGAGCCGGGCTGCAGGTCGGGTAGCGCGATCTCGCCGATCCCGGCGCGGGGTCCCGAACCCATCCAGCGCAGGTCGTTGGCGATCTTCACCAACGAGACCGCCACGGTCCGCAGCGCACCGGAGGCCTCCACGAGGGAGTCCTGCGCGGCCTGGGCCTCGAAGTGGTTGCGGGCCTCGGTCAGCGGCAGCCCGGTGTGCTCGGCGATCAGCTCGATCACCCGCGCGGAGAAGCCGGCCGGGGTGTTGATGCCGGTGCCGACAGCCGTGCCCCCGAGGGGCAGTTCGGCGAGGCGGACGAGCGTCGCCCGCACCCGGTCGATGCCGTAGCGGACCTGCGCAGCGTAGCCGGAGAACTCCTGCCCGAGGGTGATCGGCGTGGCGTCCATCAGGTGCGTGCGGCCGGACTTCACCACACCGGCGAACTCGGCGGCCTTGGCCTCGAGCGACACCGCCAGCACCTCCAGCGACGGGACCAGTTCGGTCGTGATCGCCTGCAGGGCTGCGATGTGGATCGAGGACGGGAAGACATCGTTGGACGACTGGGAAGCGTTCACCTGGTCGTTGGGATGCACCGGCGACCCCAGTCGCCTCGAGGCGAGGGTGGCGACCACCTCGTTGGTGTTCATGTTCGAGGAAGTGCCGGAGCCGGTCTGGAAGACGTCGATCGGGAACTGGTCGTCGTGGTCGCCGGCGATCACCTCGTCTGCTGCTGCCACGATCGCCTCAGCCACCGCATCACCGAGGACGCCGAGCTCGGCGTTGGCGATCGCTGCTGCCCGCTTGATCTGGGCCAGAGCCGCGATGTGGTGGCTGGAGAGGCCGCGTCCGGAGATCGGGAAGTTCTCGACCGCCCGCTGGGTCTGGGCGGCGTAGAGGGCTTCGGCGGGGACCCGGACCTCGCCCATGGTGTCGTGCTCGATACGGAATCCGGCCATCGGAGACTCCCTTCTTCCAGCTCCACCCTAGGCGCGACCCGGCCGTAGAGTTCGGGCATGGCGCAGCTGAGCATGGCCGAACTGGCCGACAGCATCCTGCTCGCAGCCGACGCGATCCCGGCCGGCCACGTGGCCACCTACGGCGACATCGCAAGACTCGTCGGTTGCGGACCGCGACTGGTGGCGAGGGTACTGGCGACCCGAGGCGGTGACGCCGCCTGGTGGCGGGTGGTCCGCGCCAACGGCACCATCGCCGAACACCTGGTGGCCGAGGGGTCCCGGCGGCTCGCCGAGGAGGGCGTCCGGGTGCGGTCGGGACGGGTCGACCTGGCCGCCCACCGGGCCGTTCCGGAGTGAGCCCGGTTGTGGCCGACGCGGGCGTCGGCTCCGATTTGGGGGGCACGGCGCTGGTGGGGTAGTCTCAACCGCTGTCCGGCCCCTATAGCTCAGTCGGCAGAGCGTCTCCATGGTAAGGAGAAGGTCTGCGGTTCGATTCCGCATGGGGGCTCTGTGTTCGGATTGACGGTTTTACCGCCCGTCGACCAGCTTGCTGGGGTCCGAACGGGGGCGGGATAGCTCAGGCGGTAGAGCAAGCGGCTCATAATCGCTGTGTCGCGGGTTCAAGTCCCGCTCCCGCTACCGCAGTAACATACGTAGGGAAAGAGGAAGCCGATGGCCAAGAAGACAGCCGACGTCCGGCCCAAGATCACCTTGGCGTGCACTCAGTGCAAAGAGCGCAACTACATCACCAAGAAGAATCGGCGCAACGATCCCGACCGGATGGAACTCAAGAAGTTCTGCCCGAAGTGCCACGTGCACACCGCTCACCGCGAGACTCGCTGACCGTGCCACCAACGAGGCCGCCCGCCTTCGCGGGCGGCTTTGTTGTGTCCGGAGCCAGATGATCGAGTGGCGGCTGACCGACCGGGCGAACCGGGTGGGCTTCTTCGCCTGCCTGGCCGCAGCCACCGTCCTGGTCAGCCCGGTGCTCTTCGGCGAGGAGTCGCTGCTGTTGATGGTGTCGGTGCTGGTGCTGGTCGCCCAGGCGTGGCGCTTGGCGCTGGCGAGGGAGCTCACCGTCCGCCTCGACGACGCCGGCATCGCCAAGCAGCTCGGGTCCCGGCACTGGCGGCTGGCCTGGTCGGAGGTGGGCAGCGCCCGGCTGATCGGCTTCCTCGGCTCGATGCAGCTGGTGGTCACGACCAACGACCAGGCCGGGTGGGGCATCTCCGACCGGCTCGCCGGACGGCTGCCGCGCAACTCCCGGGCGATCCAGGTCCCGGACGACCAGCTGCCGGCGGTCGAGCAACTGCTGAGCGATCACGGACTGCGCGCTGCCTGATCCCCGGCCGGGTCACGCCGGCCTCGTCAAGACTGCTCGTCCTGGCGACGCCGGTGCGCCGCGGCAACTCCGCGTCCAGGCTGACCGGGACCGACCGGAGGGCCAGATGACCGAGGTGCTGCTGTTCCACCACGCGATGGGCCAGACCGCCGGCTTCCATGCCTTCGCAGCTGAACTGCGCCGGGCCGGCCATCTCGTGCACACCCCCGACCTGTTCGGCGGCCGCACTTTCGCCAGCATCGAGGACGGCATGGCCCACGTCGAGCAGCTCGGGTTCGGGGCCTTCATCGAGGCGGGCACCCGTGCCGCCGAGGACCTTCCTGCGGAGCTCGTCTACGCCGGGTTCTCCCTCGGGGTCCTGCCGGCCCAGAAGCTCGCCCAGACCCGTCCCGGCGCACTCGGGGCCGTGTTGTGCTACTCCGGGCGACCAGCACTACTTCGCCGATTCCAGCCTGCCCAGCCACGTCCCGGAGGCAGCCGACCTGCTCACCGGCCGGGTGCTCGCCTTCCTCGCCGATCGCTGAGCCGGCTGCGGTTAATCTGAGCACATGCCGATCAGCGAAGACCATGTCGGGCGCAGTTACCCGGCCACAGCTCCCTACCAGGTGAGCCGAGCCAAGATCGCCGAGTTCGCAGCAGCGCTCGGCGACGGGGCGAACCCGGCCTATGCCGGCCCGGACCCGATCGCACCCCCCACCTTCGCGGTGGTGCTGTCGTCCGCGGCCTGGGACGCCATGTTCGCCGACCCCGAGCTGGGCCTGAGCCTGAGCCGCACCGTCCACGTGGACCAGCGGTTCACCTGGCAACGGCCGTTGCGCTCCGGGGACGAGGTGAGCGCGACCCTTACGATCGAGAAGGTCCGGGCCAGGGGAGCGACCGCGATCATCGGGATCGCCGTCCAGCTGGCCACGACCGCTGGCGAAGCGCTCTGCACTGCCTCCTCCACCCTGATGCACACGACGGCGGAGGCTGCGGCATGAGCATCCTCGACGACGTGACGGTGGGGCAGGAGCTCCCCGGGTTCAGCCGCACCTTCACCCGTGCCGACCTGGTGCGCTACGCCGGGGCATCGGGGGACTTCAACCCGATCCACTGGTCGAACCCCGCGGCCGCAGCCCTCGGGCTGCCGGACGTGATCGCCCACGGCATGCTCACCATGGGCACGGCCCTTCGGGTGGTCACCGAATGGGCCGGGGACCCCGGCCGCGTGCGCAGCTACTACGTCCGGTTCACCAAGCCGGTGGTCGTGCCAGAGGCCGGCGGCACCGAGGTGCGGTTCGCCG
>JADLEH010000063.1 GCA_020846255.1 Propionibacteriaceae bacterium | reverse complement strand
TTGTCGGATGCGTGGAACTCCACCACCACCAGACACCACCGCCGATCAGCAACGCCAAGACGACGACGATCACCGGGATCGGGGGGTGCTTGCGCTTCTCGCCTGCCATGTTCCTCACCTGTCCGTATCGGAATTGCCGGCTGCCGGGTGGCAGCTGTTGATGTGGAGCTCCACCGGCACACCGGCCGGGAGCTGTTCGGAAGCGGTGAACTCCACCTCGACCGCCTTGGTCAGGTGGACCTCCTCGGTCGCGACCGAGGTCGGGGGGTAGTCGGAACGGGTGCCGATGCGCGTCAGCGTCGCGGGGACGCCGTCGCCGGTCATCCAGTCACCGACGATCGATGCGGCGTCACCGGCACACACCCGGGCGAGCTCAGCCGGTGCCAGCCATGCCGTCACCGTGCTGGGACGGGACGCGCGAATGCTGACCGCCGTCGCGCCGGGGGCGAGCTCGGAGCCCGCCAGGACTGCGGAGACAACGACGCCGTTCACGGGCGAGGTGAACTCGGCGAGGGTGACCTGCAGCCGTGCCAGGTCGACCGACACCTTGAGCGCATCGGCCTGGAGCGACGCCAGCTCCTTCACGTCGCGCAAAGAGCCGCGGGCATCGGCGATGGTGACCAGGGCGTCGTTGAGCTTGCGCAGGCCCGACGTGGCCTTCTTCAGGCCCTTGGCGAGCGTGTGCAGGGTCGCGTTGATCTTCCGGACGCCGGCGTCCAGCTTCTTGATCCCCGCCTTGAGTCCGGCGATCATCCCCGGAAGGCTTTCCTTGGGTGGAAGGTTGGTGCCGGGCGGAACCACCGGCGGGTAGTTCGCCAGCAGGTCTTCTGCCGCGTGCAGCTTCTTCACCAGATCAACGCGGGTCTTCTTCGCCGAACTGCGTGCCTTGAGCAGCTTCTTCTTCCCGTCATGGATCTTGTCGATCGCATCGCGGACCTTCGCCTTGGCGTCCTTGACGTCTGCCTGCTTGTCGTAGGTGGTGTCGATAGCGTCGCCCAGGAGGCCCACCTGGGCTGAGGCGACCGCTGCGTCCGCCTCTGCCGCGGCGATCTGGGCAGCAAGGACGCTGGTGTCGACCCGGCCAAGGGCCTGTCCGACGGTGACGGTGTCGCCAACGGCGACGCTGACCTCTGCGAGACGGACGAACGAGCCGAAGCCATAGGTGGCCCCGACCGTGCTCAGGTTGGCGCCGGTGCGCCCGGTGACGGGATTGGTGGCCCCGGTGAGGGTGGTGAACCCGGCGTCCAGGTTGACAGCGGGCACGCTCACCGAAGGGACGGCCACAGTTTCCAGCCGGTCCTCGACGGTGCCCGCCACCACCAGCGCGGACGGAGCTGCCGTGCAGCCGGCCAAGGTGACGGCCAAGGTGCCGGCCGTCACGGCGGCGAGGAACGAGCGAAGGTTCATGGGGTCACCGCCACCATGGTGAGGAACATGTCGACCATTCGTTCGAGCTTGTCCGCCGATGGTTGCACGACGGGCTCCGTGGTCAGGAAGCCGTCGAGGGCGACGTAGCTCATGATCGGCCCGAGCAGCATCCGGGCGGTGAGGTCGGTGTCCGGCGCCTCGATCAGGCCGAGAACGTCCGCCCGTCCGACGATGGTAGCGATGCCCTGCAGGGCGCGCATCGGAAGAGCCTGGCGCACCGTGTCGCGCAGCTCCGGGATACGGAAGGCCTCACCCAACACCAGACGGATCAGGGCGACCGAATCTGGATGAAGCAGGGTCTGGGTGAGCCGCGTGACGAACTGGAGAAGCAGCCCGCGCAGCTCGGGAAATGTCTGCGGCTCGGGGAGGGGCCCTTCGAGCGCGAGGCGAGCGAGTTCGCGTTCGAGAATCGCCTTGAGGAGGTCGGCCTTCGCCGGGAAGTAGGTGTAGAGGGTTTGCTTGCTGACGCCGGCTTCCGCAGTCACTGCGTCCATCGAGGTGCCCGCGAAGCCGTGGGCGAGGAACAGCTTCCGGCCCGCCGTGGCGATCTGTTCGCGCTTGGCGACCTGGCGCTTGGAGAGCGTGCCGACGGTCATGAGTCAAACTATACAGTTCAGTTCAGTTGGATGCAAGACGAGTCCTTCACCAAGGGATGCGTTGTGCCCAAGGACAGCGGTATCCTGCTGGTACTGCTGCCCTGCGGATGCTGCTCGTCAGCCCGATCGTGAACCCGACCATCAACGGCTACATCGCCAACCACGTGCCGAGCGGGTCTCCGGTCGTTCCCAATCAACAGGCAAGGGTGCCCACTGGGGCATCCAGTCAGGTGACCGGCCTGGTTGTCCTCGATGTGGTCAGCCCCTTCTTCATGCAAGCTGCGCGGGCAGTGGAGCGGGAGGGCGCGAGGCGGGCACGTAGTCATCCTCTGCAACTCCGAAAACGACGCAGACCGGGAGACCGAACTCCTCCACATCCTGACCGCCCAGCCGGTATATCGCGGGCTCAACCGGGCGGGCGTCAAAGTGTCGCTCACCCAGCTCGCTGCTCTCGCAGCCCAGTAGGACGCTGCAAAGCCGCGGGCCGTTCCCTGACCCACTTCGAGGTGTCCGCCAACGGCGAGTTCCTCATTACGATGCAGGTCGAAGCGTCCTCAAGCGTTTTGACCAACGCATTAATGACGCGCGATGCTAGCGTGCCGCGAGGGCGATGACGTTCTGGTCCGGGTCCAGCCCGTAGCCAACGTTCTCACCCCAGCTGCGCGGTTGGAGCGGTGACACGAGCCGTCCGCCGGCTTCGATGAGACGACCAAGCATTGCCTCGGCCTCTGGCCTGCGCAGGTAGAGCTCGCAGCGCTGGCCGGTGGCAGCCTGCAGGTTGGGAAGCAGTTGGAGGATGTCGTCCTGCGGCATAAGGCCGAGCGTCATTCCGCCGAGATCGAACTCGGTCATTCCGGGCACGTCGAGGGACGGCTGGATGGCGAGGAGGGCGATGTAGAACGTCCGCGCCCGATCCTGGTCCTCGACGTAGAGGATGACCTCGTTGGCGTCCACGGAGAACATTCTCGCTCAGCGGACGCTGGGCGTCAGCCCGTCTTGGGAAAGGGGCCTTGCCCGGGGTGCCGCTGGAGGTTGAAGGGCAGCTGGAGACGGCCCGACCACCGCGAGACGTGGACCGCGTGATCGAGGACGGGGAACGATGAGGGCGCCGGCCTTTGCCCGTTCCTAGCCCAGTGACGCCGGCCAACCCTCCGCCCACCCCGCCTTCCTCGAGGCGCGGACCCCGGGCAGGCGCCCCCGTGCCCGCCCTGCTTCTGCCGCGCCGGCTGCTGCCGGCATGATCGGGGCTGGCCTCGTCCGGTGGTGCACCCGGGCGGCCTCCGCGCACATTGGGATCATGGTGACACCTGAGGACCTGGTGGCCGGCCCGCGCGGACGGCGAGTGCTGCTCGTATTCGCCCAGGGCAGCGAACGCGCCCTGGCAGCCGGGGACACCGAACTTCCGCTCACGGCGGCGGTCTTCGACGCCGCCTTCGGTCTGGCGACGCAGCACGGCCACCCGGTTTCGCGGTTCGGCCGGGATGACAGTCACACCCGTCCGGAGTACACCGCCGCGGAGGTCGCGGCCCGCTTGGCGGAGGTCCGGCTCGCCCCCGTGACGGGGGATCTGGTACTCGAGGCACTCGCAATGTCGGTGGGCGCCGCAATGTACTGGCAGCAGGCCGACGGTGACGACCTGCTCTGCGCGACACCTCAGGTGCGGGCATCCCTGGTGCGCGTCGCCGAGCACCTGGCCGGTTCCCCAGGCTTGCAGGGCTGGGCGGCGCCGATCGACCCCGCTGACCAGTGGCAGCTGGCCTGGGACGCCGAGAAGCCCTGCCGGCGGCCCGACTTGCGCCGCTGGCGTGCCGAGATCACGGCGAACGAGGTCACAGCCCAGCGGGAGCGTCCCGCCGACCCGCGCGCCAACTGGAGCGGACAGTGGTGGTCCCACCCGCCCCGCGGGCTTGCCTGCTCGACCGGCTCACTGGCCGACGGCAGCCGGTCGGGTTGTGGCTCGTCGAGGACTCCCCCGGCTGGGAGAACGCGAACCCGCACCGTCTCCGGTTCGCCCCGTCGGCCCGGATCTACGAGATCGACGGCACCGACGCCTGGGCAGACTGTGTGCACAGTTCCCGCTGGAGGTGACCGCACTCAAGCGCCACGACTGGTACCGGACCACCGGCCGTGACGGCAGCTGGGTGATCCCCGACTGGAGCCAGGTCGCCCACGACTACGACGGCGTCCACCTCAGCATCGCCGGCTACCTGACCGCGGCGACAACACACACGTTCGCTGTGGACCATCGCTCGTGCGTCAGCCCGATTGGCACCGGGTGTATCGGAGTTCTTGGGGGGGCCCTTGGTCGGGGTGGGCGCAGCGAGGCGGGACAGCAGGTGGCAGTCGGCGATAGGGACTGGAGGGGTCCGAGGGCAGGGGTGGCGCTGGGGGTGGGCCTGGCTGGCGGGCGGGCTGTCGACAGCGGGGGTGAGGG
>JADLEH010000062.1 GCA_020846255.1 Propionibacteriaceae bacterium | reverse complement strand
GCCAGCAACAGACCGACACCAGGGCCGGGGTTGGCCTCGAGCAGGAACAGGATCGACTTGCCACCCTCAGCAGCCTGCTGGGTACCCAACGGCGTCAACACACCATGGTTGATCGCGTTGTTCAGGAAGAACACCTTCGCCGGCTCGATGATGATCGAAGTCAACGGCAGCAGGTTGTTCGAGATCAGCCAGTTCACGGCGCCGCTCAACACCGTCATGATGCCGTTCACCAGCCAGGCGATCGGGTAGAACCCGACCAGCGCCATCACGAAGCCCCAGATACCGGCAGAGAACATGTTGACCAACATCTCCAGGCCGGCCTTGATCTTGTTCTCCCAGAGCTTGTCCAGCCACTTCATGCTGTACGCCGACAACGGCGCCATGATCATCGCGCCGATGAACATGTGGATCTGGCCCAACTGGTTGTCGGCCGGCTGCGTCGCGTTGAACTGGGCGATCAGCAGGTCAGAACCCGCGATCGCACCAAACAGACCGATCGAGGCCACCACAGCACCCCGCACCCCGTACACCATGTGGCCACCGGTGTAGGCGATCAGGATCGGCAGCAGGTAATGGATGAACGGGCCGACGATCGTCGACAGATCAGCATTCGGCGTGAACCCCGGGCCGATGAAGAACATCGTGAAGATGCCCCACGCGATCAGGGCCGGGATGTTGGGCATGATCATGCCCGACAGGAAAGTGCCGAACTTCTGGACGGCGACGCGGGTGCCCCCCTTCGCGGGGCTCGACGTTGATGTGGCAGTCATGGTGGATTCCTCTCGTTGGTGCGGTCCGGGAGTCCCGCATCGGTGCGGGCCGGCGAGGTTGTCGGTTGGTGGTTGGCGGGATCAGGCGGTCGCGTCGCGGAGCGCCGCCTCGATTCGGGTCAGGGTCCTGGAGCCGTCGAGATCTGAGAAGACGTCGGCGTCCAGCAGGACGACGCTGACGCCGTGCGGCTCCGCCTGGCCCTTGATCTGCTCGAAGTGCGCAGCGAGGTGAGGACCGAGGAGGATCAGGTCACTGCCGGCAACGCTCGCCGCCAGCGCCACCTCGTTCGTTGCCGTAGCCGAGTAGGGCAGGTTTCGGGCGCGCGCAGCGCTGTTGATGCGCTGTGCAACGAACGTGCTCGACGCCCCTGCGCCGCACACAACCAGGATCCTCATTGACGCCTCCTCAGCCCCAATGATGGGCAGCCGTCGCGTGGGGCCTCAACCACACCGCCTTCCGCAGGGGCGGAAGGAATGCTGCGCAGCCGCCCGCGCCGTCGCGACGCCCTGCCCTCGGGGGGCAAGAATGCGGCCACGTGTCAGGCCGGGTGGGTGCCTGCCTCGACCCGTTCATGCTTGACTGTGGTGCACGCAGGGCCGCGTTGATGCCCGTAGGCATCCGTTCGGGAGGTCGGAACGTGTCGAGGTCTCGACAGAACAGGCTGCTCACCAAGTTGGTGGGGGTCGAGGACTGGGTGACCGCTGCCTCGCTCGCCGACTACCTCGGGGTGACTCCCCGCACCGTTCGCAGCTACGTGGTGGCGCTGAATTCGCGGGTGGCGGACGGGGTCGTGGTCGAGTCCGGCGCGCAGGGCTACCGGCCAGGACCGGCCGCGCGCGCAGCGCTGCGCGAGGGCACCGTCGAGCCCGGCACCCCGCGGGATCGGCTCCACCAGCTCGTCCGGCGGCTGCTGGAGTCGGAGACGCCGCTGGACGTGCACGACACAGCTGACGAGATCTACGTCAGTTCCGCAACCGTCGAGGCCGACCTCGCCCGCGTCCGCGGCTTCCTGAGCGGGAGCGGCCTGAGTCTGGAGCGGCAGGGGTCACAGGTCCGGCTGCAGGGGACGGAGATGGCGCAACGGCGGCTGCTCAGCCGGCTGGTGCACGAGCAGGCCGAGATGGAGTCGCTCGACTTCCCGGCGCTGATGCGCGTCCTCGGCGAGGGAGCCGTCGGGGCCGAGGCGTACGGACGGTTCAAGAGCGACCTGGTGGACGCCCTCGGTGGCCTCGGCTACTTCGTCAACGAGTACGCCATCGCCGACGTCCTGATGCACGTGGCGATCGCTGCCGACCGGATCTCGCGAGGTCGACCGCTGGCCACGGGAACCGGACAGCTCCGCGACGACGAGGTGGCCGTCGGCGCCGTCCTGGACGAGCTCGCCCTGCGCCATTTCGGCATCCGGTTCGGCGGCGGGGACCTGGGCTTCCTGACCACGGTGGTCCTCAGCCGGGTGGTGGCGCCGAGACTCGACTCGGTCCGGGAGCTCGCCAGGGAGCGGGTGTCACCTGAGGTGGAGCGGGCCGTCCTCGACGCGTGCGCTGCCGCAGCAGCCGAGTTCCTGATCGACCTCTCCGGGGAGGACTTCACCTGGCGTCTGATCCTGCACGTCCAGAACCTCTCCGAACGGGTCGTCGGGTCGGCGTGGTCGCGAAACCCGCTCACCCGCACCCTGAAGGCGTCCTACCCGATGATCTTCGAGGTCGCCGTGTACATCGCCAACCGGTTGCAGGAACGGCTCGGCATCCCGCTGGTGGACGAGGAGATCGCCTACATCGCCATCCACGTGGGAGCGAGGCTGGAACGCAACCGGACCGACGACGCCCCGCCGACGGCAACGATCGTCTGCCCGGGCTACCACGACCTGCACAGCCTGCTGCGTTCGAGCGTTGACCGCTCGCTCGGCAAGGCCATCCAGGTCGTGCGGGTGGAGACGCACGCCGACCCGGACTGGGCGGTCATGGACACCGACCTGATCCTTACCACCATCGCGCCGCCCCGGCACAGCGACCGGATCGTGATGATCCCGCTGTTCCTCTCCGACGCGGACGTCGAGCGGGTCCACGCCGCGGCCATGCGCGTCCGGCGGGCCCGGCGGCTGGCCCGCCTGCGCACGGAACTCGAGAAGTACTTCGCCCCACGGTCCTTCGTCCGGGACCTCGACGCGGCTTCCGGGGAGGAGGCGATCATCCGTCGGCTGGGCGCCCTCCTGGTGGCTGAGGGCGTCATCGACCACAGCTACGTGGAACGCAGCATCGAGCGGGAGCGGATGTCGTCGACCGCCTTCACCGAGTCGCTCGCGGTACCGCACGCCCTCAGCATGACCGCGACCCGGACGGCGATCGCCGTTGGCATGGCGGACCGGCCCATCCCCTGGGGGGAGAACCGGGTACAGGTGGTCGTGATGGTGGCCTTCTCCGACAGCGACCGGGCGGCGTTCCAGACGGTGTTCGAGCAGCTGGTCGAGGTGTTCAGCGAACGCGACAGCGTCCAGCGCCTGGTCCACAAGGGGACGGACCTGCCTGCTTTCCTCGACGAGCTCGTCGCCGTCATCGACGGCTGATCCCGGTCACCGGATCCGAAGACCGCCCGCGTCGAGCTGGAGGGAGCTGGAGCGGGCCCAGGAGAAGGCCGCGGAGGACAGCGGCAGGTCTGTTGGGCCGGGGTCATGAGGGGTCGTAATGACCCCGGCCGTACAGTCGACCCAACCGTCGGGGGGTGTCGCCGGTCGGTCTTCAGACTTCGTCAGCGCCCGCTGGGGCGCCTGCCAGGCTGGCAACTCAGGGGGGCCAGCCGGCAGTTCTGTGACGAGAGGCCTGGATGCTCGAACTGCCGAGCCCTTGGCCTCCTGTCCGAAGCTTCGCACCTCCGACCCGCTCGCAGGGGGCCCCGGGCCCGGCTTGGTGCTCGATTTGGTCATCCAGCACCAAAGGCCCCGCACGAAAGGGGACAGTCCCCTTTCGTGCCTCCCGAGCTGACCTGGCTGCCTGACTAGGCTGGACGGTCAATCAGGCCGAGTTCGTGGGCACGCCGGACCAGCTCGGTTCGCGAGGCCGCCGCCAGCTTCTCGCGCAGGGACACCACCTGCTTCCGCACGGTGTTCACCGAGACGAACTGCTGGTTGGCGATCTCCTGCACCGTTGCTGGAGTGGCAAGCAGGGGAAGCAACACTGCCTCGCGCGGCGTGAGCCGGACCAGGGTTCGCGGCACGCGGACACCGTCCTGCAGCTCTTCGAACGCTCCCCGACGCCTTGCCCGGGCGACGAAGCAGTCGATGCCGCCGTGGTGTCCGTCGTGCTCGGCGAGCAGGTGGTTCCTCACCGTCGACGGCAGTGCGGCGAACGGCACCAGGGTGCCGGCCTGCTCACTCACCAGGCAGGCAGCTGTCGCGGCGGAGCGGACCAGCGACTCGGCTGCCCCGGCCCGATGGAGGGCTGCGGCCTTCAACGCGTACAGGTGTGCGCGATCTGCCAGGGAAATCCTCAAGTCGTAGATCCCCTGGTCCGCCTTCTCGATGGCTCGGGCGAAGTCACCGGAGCAGAGCTGGAACCAGGCAGCCGTGACCACTGAAGCCGAGGGGTCGGCGTGGGCCAGCAGGTCATCGATGATCGGCCCGGCCCGGTTCACGGCCCCGAGGGCGAGCAGCAGCTGGGCTCTCGATCTGAGCAACAGGGCGCCCCACGGGTTGCCGGGCTCCAGCTCGTGGCCGGAGTCGGCCATGATCGAGTCGAACTCCGCCAGCCCCAGCAGTGGATCCGCCCAGAGCATCGCAGCTGCACTCAGCACCGTTGCGTGCATGGGTTGGGCGTTGAACCAGCGGGTGGACGCGCCTTCGGCGACGTGCAGCCGCAGGTGGTGAATGGCCAATTCCCGGTCCAGTCGGCGGATCGCGGCATCCGCCTTGACCAGGTGGAACGCCGGCTCGATCCAGTCGGCGCCCCCGCAGCCGTGGGCGGCGTGGCCGGCGAGGTACTTCTCGGCGACCGCAGCGTGCTGGGTACTGCCGGATACGGCGCTGGCGGACGCGACCACCAGGGCCGCCAGGAAGCCGGGCAGGCCGCACCGGTCACTGATGATCATCGCGAACTCGCCCTCACGCCGGGCGCGGGACCAATCCGCCTGGAGGATGGCCACCAGGGACGCCGTCGCGTGGAAGAAGGTCAGTGCTTTCGGGCTGACAACGCTGCCGGAGACGGAGGAGTCGCTGATCACCCGGCTGAGCTCGGCATAGGTGGCGATCGGCCCCTCGAGGCGTGCGTCCGCCATGGCTGTCGGAACTACGGCCTGGGCGAGCATCCACATCGTCCCGCCGATCACCTGGGCGTCTGCGGTCTCCTTGTCGTGCCACTGCGCGTGCAGCGACCGGCCGTCGCGGATCAGAGCTGCCGTCATCTGGTCGAGGTCGACCCGACCGGCCTCCGCATCGTAGGCAGATGTCAGTGCTGCGGCGAAGCTGAGCCCGGGTAGCCGGGCACGCAACTCGCTCGGCGACTCCGCGTAGGCGGCCCGGATCCTGGGATCGACGAACAGGTCCCGAGGCGAATGCTGCTTCCAGACGGCTTCGAGGCCTTCCCAGTCGGCGGCGTCCAGCGCCCAGTTGGCCAGCTGCACGCCGAGTCCACGGCTCGGCAGGGCAAGTCCGGCGGCCACCAACTCCCGGCGAACCCCGGTCGTCCCCGGTCGCGTCCGCGCCACCTCCGCCAGCATCGCCGTCCTGACCTCCGGGCGCAGGACGCGAACACCGGGGAGGGTGTCGCCGGCCTCGAGGAGGAAGCCGGCGGCGTCGACGACCGCCAGGACAGCGGACGCCGCGCCGATCGCGAGGTCAGCACCCACGCTCGCGGCTGCAACCACCAGCACCTCGGCCGAACAGTGGTCGGCAAGGGCTGCCCTCGGCAGCCACTCGGGGACGGCCGCGGCCGCCGGGCCCGGGCCGCGCCAGGACGCACGCTGCTCACCGGCCCCGGAGGTCGCGGGCTGGTGTCGTGGCTTGCCATTCATGTAGGCCTCGGGGGTTGGCCAGGAAGGATGAGACAGGGGGTTCAGCGGGGTCCGATCACACCGTGATGCACCCGGATCGCGGCAGGCAACGGTGTGGCAAGGGGGACGAGGGCGGCATGCCTGACCCGCCACCAAGGCGGGACTCGCGGGCTTGCCGAACCACTTGAGACTACCCCGCTGCCACGAAAGCAAACACCTTGGGAGCTGCGCGGGACCATCTCGTCACCGACGTCCTGGCCGGCTTCCTGATGGCACGCGAGCTGATCCCGCCCGCCGGGGCGATCGGTAAGCAGCAGCTGGCGAAGCGAATGGCGGACTCGATCAACCCATCGTTGTCGGCCTCGGTCAGGCCGCGTTCAGCAGATACCGCAAAGCGGCATCAGTGCCGTGCTCGCTGCTCATCTCCGCTGCGGCCAGCTGCACCCGTCCGGCATGACCAATCGCTGCTGCGATCGCCGCGGTGGCGTCAGCCGTCTTGAGGTGCTCGCGGCGCAGTGGCGGCCCCGCCAGCCCGATCCGCTGAAGCTGAGCCGCCCAGAACGGCTGGTCACCCAGGAACGGGACCAGGACGGAAGGGGTCCCGGCCCGGGTGGCAGCGTGAACCGTCCCGGCGCCGCCGTGGTGGACCGCGACCGCGGCAAGGGGGAGGACGGCACCGTGGGGAACCGAGTCCACGACGAGGACGTCGGCGGCGTCGGCCACGTGGGCCGGCGGCTCCAGCCCGCCCCAGCCGGTGGCGAAGAGAACCCGCAAGTCCAGCGAGCGGGCCCCAGCAAGAATCGCCTCAGCCCTGGCAACTGGGTCGCCGCCGCTCATCGACCCGAACCCCGCATAGACGAACCGCCGCGGATCAGCCAGGAACTCCTTGACCGAATGCTCGAGTTCGCCCTGGCTGGACGGCCCGTGCCAGTCACCGGTCAACCGCGTGCTGTCCGGCCAGTCCGCGGGGCGCGGTACCAGCGTCGGGCTGAAGGCAGCGAGCGTGGCCACCGGTGGTGGCAGCCGCCCGGCGGTGATCCCGAAGCGCTGCCGGGCAGCCCTGATGTCGCTGCCGAACATGGCCCCGGCCAGGCCAACGGCCCGATAGCTGAGCCGGTTCAGCCACGGCCCCAGCGAACCTGCCGCCACTCCGGCCGCCGGGAACTCCCCCGTCGGAGTGAGCGTTGGAGTCAGCTCGGCCGCGAACCAGGGAACTTCCAGCCTGGCCGCGGCGACCGGGGCGGTGAGCACCTTCGGGTGGGCCAGGATCACCTGCGGCTGCCACTCGACAGCCACCTCAGCCGCTGCCCGCAGGGCTCGCGCCATTGCCGGACGGATCCGCTCCCGGAACGCGCGCATCGAGGCCATCCCGCCGCCGCCTAGGTTCTCGGCGAGGTCGGCGAAGCTGATTCCGAGACTCACTGCATCCAGCCCCCGAGTGTCGATCTCGGCGGAATCCGGAACCAGGAGCCTCACCTCGTGGCCGGCGCGCTGCGCCGCCCGAGCCAGGCAAAGGAAGGGTTCCACGTCACCGCGGCTACCCAACGTTGCGAACAGCATCCTCGCCGGCCGACCCTCAGACACCTTCAGACCTCTCCTCGAACCCGATCTCGGGACGATCATCCTCCGCAGCCGTTGCCTGCCGGACGAGCCCGCGCCGAGCAGCCGCCGCCCGGTGGAACGCGGTGACAAGATCGTGGTGGCCAACACCCCGGCGCCGGCAGGCCGCAGTATTGCCGACCGCGCCCATGCTCCTCGCTCCTCGCTGCTCGCTCCCATGGTTCGGCGTCGGTCGGTGCGGCCGTAGAGTGTTGTGCGGAGTGCCGGGAAGTCGGGTCGGCGATCTCACTGTCGACTCCCGAGGATCTGCCATGACCGCCGTGCCCCGTCCACCGACCCCGCTGTTTCCTCCGGGCTCCTGGCCCGAGGCCACCCGGATCGCCGCCCTGCTGCGCCGCGAGACGGTCGGCGGTGCTCTGCTGCTGGCGGCGGCCGTGGTGGCATTGGTCTGGGCGAACTCACCTTGGGCCCAGGCCTACATCGGATTGCGGGACTTCACGGTTGGGCCCAGCGCGCTCCACCTGGACCTGACCCTCGGCGAGTGGGCCGGCGATGGTCTCCTGGCGATCTTCTTCTTCGTTGCCGGCCTGGAGTTGAAGCGCGAGTTCGTCGCCGGGGACCTGCGAGACCCGCGCCGGGCCACCCTGCCGATCGTCGCAGCCGTAGCTGGCATGGCGGTGCCGGCGGCCCTGTTCGTCGTCGTGAACCTGGGCGCCGGACCGGAAGCGTTGCAGGGGTGGGCGATCCCGACCGCCACCGATATCGCCTTCGCCCTCGCTGTGCTCGCTGTGATCAGCACCCACCTGCCGACCGCGCTGCGCACCTTCCTGCTCACCCTGGCTGTCGTGGACGACCTGCTCGCGATCACAATCATCGCGATCTTCTACACGCACGAGCTGCAGCCGGAGTACCTCGCCGCCGCCCTGCTACCGCTCGGCCTGTTCGCCGTCCTCGTGCAGCGGCGGGTCCGGTCATGGTGGCTGCTGCTCCCGCTGGGAGCATTCACCTGGGCACTCGTGCATGCCTCCGGCGTCCACGCCACCGTTGCCGGGGTCCTGCTCGCCTTCACGGTCCCGGTCATCCGTAGCCGGGCCGCTGGTGGCCCGGAGGCAGGACCGGGCCTGGCCGAACACTTCGAGAACCGGATCCGGCCCCTGTCTGCCGGGTTCGCTGTCCCTGTGTTCGCCTTCTTCGCCGCGGGCGTCAGCGTAGGCGGTTGGAGCGGGCTGACCGCGTCCCTCACCGACACCGTCGCCCTTGGGATCATCACCGGGCTGGTGGCCGGCAAGACCATCGGCATCTTCGGCGCCACCTACCTGGTGGCCCGGTTCACCAGAGCCAGCCTCGACGACGACCTGCGTTGGGTGGACATCTTCGGCCTGGCAGCCCTGGCCGGCATCGGGTTCACCGTCTCACTCCTGATCGGCGACCTGGCCTACGGCGCCGGAAGCGACCTCGACAACCACGTCAAGGTCGGCGTGCTGACCGGGTCGTTCGTCGCGGCCACCATCGCAGCGGTCATCCTGCGCGCGCGGAACCGCACCTACCGGCGAATCCAGGAAGCCGAAGAGGCCGACACCGACAACGACGGCACACCCGACCGGTACGACACCGACCCCGAACGATCCGCGCCGTAGCCAGCCGTGCCGAGCTGGCGCCCAAACACCGGGTTGACTGGGCCGCCGCACAAAGGGGACAGTCCCCTTCCGTGCGTTCTTTGCGGCGGGAACACGAAAGGGGACTGTCCCTTTGTTGCCCGGGGTGACCTGGCGCGTGCTTTGGATCAGATCCCGGGGTCGGTGAGCTGCCGGAGTGCTTCGAGGTGGCTGAGGTAGGCAACGCGTCCAGCGGGCGTGAAGCGGATCCAGGTCCGGGGTCGTCCGAACGGCTGCGGGCGCTTCTCGAGGGCGATGTAACCGGCGTCGGTGAGCACCTTGAGCT
>JADLEH010000061.1 GCA_020846255.1 Propionibacteriaceae bacterium | reverse complement strand
GCGCCAGCAGGTAGGTGGCAACCGCCACCCGGTCGTGACCCGACGCCCTCAACTGTGCCACGGCGGCAGACACGGACGGCTCCGCTGCCGTGATGAAGGCCGGCACAACCGGTCGATCGACCAGCACCGCGAGCTGCCGGGCGGCCTCGGCCACCTCGGCCAGCGACCTCGGCCGCTTCGAACCGGCTGCCGCCAGCACGACGGCATCGGCCGGCCCGCCGGCCTCGTCGAGGCGGTCGGCGACCGCCCGGACCAGGCCGGGACCGATCAACCCGGCCAGGTGGGCGCGGCCGCCGGCGGCCTGGATCGCAGCCGGCAGGTCGCTGGTCACGTGGTAGCCGGCGGTCAGGAAGCCGGGTACGACGACCGCCTCGCCGACAAGGGTGAGGGTCTCGGTGAGGGTCGGGGAGAGGACATCGGCCCAGCCGAGGTGCACCTTCACCCCGGGGAGCCGCGCTGCGACCGCGACCACGAGTTCGGAGGCCAGTCGCTGCCCGGCGGGGCTCTGCGTGCCGTGCAGGGCGAGGACGAGGTCGGGGGTTGCGCGCATCAGATCGACCAGCCGTCGGCCACGAAGTCGTTGCCGAACACTGCGTGGCCCCGGATCATGCCGGCAGCGAGCGTCCCCTGGGTCTGCGGGTCGATGAGCAGGAACGAACCGCCCTTGCGGGTGCGGGTGTAGTCCTCGGCCAGCACCGGGGCGGCCAGCCGCACCCGGATGCGGCCGATGTCGTTCAGCTCCAGCCGCTCCGCCTCCTCCGGCGCCATCCGGTCGAGGTCGAGGCGGGCCAGGATCTCGGCCACCCGGGCCTGGACCGTCCGGGTGCCGTGCTTGACCAGCACCCTTGCCCCGGGCAGCAGCGGACGGTCGGCCAGCCAGCAGACCATCGCGTCCAGCTCGGTCACCGGGGTCGGGGCGTCCGCTACGGAGGAGATCAGTTCCCCTCGGGCGACGTCCACCTCGTCGGCCAGCCGCAGCGCAACGGAGGCGCCGGCGGTGACCTCACTGAGCTCTACGCCGGCGAAGTCGATCCCGGCGATCCGGGTACGCACGCCCTCGGGCAGCACCACCACCTCCTGGCCGACGCGTGCCGACCCGGCGCTCACCCGGCCGGCGTAGCCGCGGTACTCGACGTACCTCGGGTCGCGCGCCGCCTCCTGCGGGCGCAGGGTGAGCTGCACCGGGAACCGGAAGCCGACGCCGGGCTCGCTGGCTGCCGGGAGCTCCTCGAGCAGTTCCAGCAGGCTGGGGCCGTCGTACCAGGGCATCCGCTCCGAGCGGGTCACCACGTTGTCGCCGACCAGCGCAGAGACCGGCAGGGTGTGGACGTCGGTGATGCCGAGCCCGGTGGCGATCGCGCCAAGTTCCGCTGCGATCGCCGCGTAGGCCCCGCCGTCGTAGCCGATCAGGTCGACCTTGTTGATGGCGATCACGACCGAGGGGACCCGCAGCAGGGCTGCCACCGCCAGGTGGCGACGGGTCTGCTCGAGGGTGCCCTTTCGGACGTCGACGAGCAGCACGAGCGCGTCGGCCGTGGACGAGCCGGTGACCGTGTTGCGGGTGTACTGCACGTGCCCGGGGCAGTCGGCCAGGATGAACGACCGCCGCGGGGTCGCGAAGTAGCGGTAGGCGACGTCGATGGTGATGCCCTGCTCGCGCTCGGCGCGCAGGCCGTCGGTCAGCAGCGCCAGGTCGACGTGGCCGAGGCCCCGGTCCCTGCTGACCCGCTCGACCGCTGCCAGCTGGTCGGCAAGCACCGACTTGGAGTCGTGCAGCAGGCGTCCGACGAGGGTCGACTTGCCGTCGTCGACGCTCCCGGCGGTCGCCAGCCGCAGCAGGGAGGTGTGCTCTCGAACGGCCATCAGAAGTACCCCTCCTTCTTGCGGTCCTCCATGGCTGCCTCGGTGAGCCGGTCGTCTGCGCGGGTGGCGCCGCGTTCGGTGATGCGGGTGGCCGCGACCTCGACGAGCACAGCTGCCACGTCGGCGGCGTCGGACTCGACGGCGCCGGTGCAGGACATGTCGCCCACCGTCCGGTAGCGCACCTGCAACGTCTGCACTGGTTCGTTGCTCCGCGGTTCGGAGTGGGGGCCGACGGCTAGCCACATGCCGTCGCGGTCGAAGACCTCACGGTCGTGCGCGTAGTACAGCTCGGGCAGCTGAATGTCCTCGGCAGCGATGTAGTGCCACACGTCCAGCTCGGTCCAGTTGCTGATCGGGAAGACACGCACGTGCTCGCCGGGACGGTGCCGCGGGTTGTACAGGTCCCACAGCTCGGGGCGCTGGTTGCGGGGGTCCCACTGGCCGAACTCGTCGCGCAGGCTCACCACCCGCTCCTTGGCGCGGGCCTTCTCCTCGTCGCGGCGGCCGCCGCCGAAGACGGCGTCGAACCTGTGCTCGGCGATGGCGTCCAGCAAGGGTTGGGTCTGCAGGGGGTTGCGGGTGCCGTCGGGACGCTCCAGCAGCCGGCCGTCGTCGATGTAGTCCTGGACGGAGGCGACGATCAGCCGCAGGCCGAGCTTCGCCACGACCGCGTCGCGGTAGGCGAGCACCTCGGGGAAGTTGTGGCCGGTGTCTACGTGCAACAGCGGGAACGGCACCGGCCCGGGCCAGAAGGCCTTGGCCGCCAGGTGCAGCAGCACGACGGAGTCCTTGCCGCCGCTGAACAGCAGGACCGGGCGCTCCAGTTCCGCGACGGCCTCGCGGATGATGTGGATGCCTTCGGCTTCGAGTACTTCCAGATGGTTCACAGGTGCAGTCCGCATTCCGTCTTGGCCAGGCCGGCCCACCGGCCCGCGCGTGGGTCTTCGCCGGGTTCCACCCGGCGCGTGCAGGGGGCGCAGCCGATCGAGGGGTACCCGTCGGTGAGCAGCAGGTTCACCGGCACCTGGTGGGTGCCCGCGTAGTCGAGCACGTCGTCGAAGGTCCACGCCGCAAGCGGGTTCACCTTCACCATCTCGTGCACCGGGTCCCACTCCACCAGGCGGGCGTTGGCGCGCAGGACGTTGTCCTCCCTGCGGATGCCGGTCACCCAGGCCTCGTAGCCGGCGAGCTCTGCGTTGATCGGGTCCACCTTGCGCAGCTGGCAGCACAGGGTCGGGTTGCGGTCGTGCAGCTTCTGGCCGTGCTCGGCGTCCTGCTGCGCGACGGTCCGGATCGGCAGCACGTCGATGATGTGGGCGTCGATCACGCTGGCCAGCGCATCCCGGGTGCCGAGGGTCTCCGCGAAGTGGTAGCCGGTCTCGAGGAACAGCACGTCGACGCCGGGCGCAACCGCGGCGACCAGGTGCGGCAGGACCGTGTCGCCGGCCATGGAGCAGGCGACCGCGAGGTTGGACCCGAAGGTCTCAGCTGCCCACGTGACGACCTCCTGCGCCGTGGCTTCGGCGAGTTCCTCGCCGGCCCGCTCGGCCAGCGCCCGGAGCTCTCCGGAGGTGCGGGTCCGGCCCGGCCCGTGGGTGACCAGGGTCATCGCAGCACCTCCTCGTCCACCCGGTGCGACCAGTCGGCGAACGACTCGTCGGCCTCCCGGCCGGCGATGAAGGCCCTGGTCACGCGCTCGACGTAGTCGGGCAGGTCGGTTGCGGTCACCTTCAGGCCCCGGACGGTGCGACCCAGGCCGGCGTCCTCGCGGTCGACGGAGGCGAGGCCGCCGCCGAGGTGCACCTGGTAGGCGAACTCCTCCGCGCCGTCCGCGCCCTTCATCAGCTGGCCCTTCAGGCCGATGTCGGCGATCTGGATGCGGCAGCAGGAGTTGGGGCAGCCGTTGACATGCAGGCTGATCGGGCGGTCGAGCGTGACGTCGCCCAGCCGGGATTCCATCTCGGCGATGGTGTCGGCCGCGGCCTGCTTCGTCTCGACGAAGGCGAGTTTGCAGTACTCGATGCCGGTGCAGGCCATCGTCGAACGGCGGAACGGGCTGGGGTTGGCGCTCAGTCCCAGCGGCTCGACGGCCGCCAGCAGTGCGTCCACCTTGTCGGGGGCGACGTCCAGGACCAGCAGCTTCTGGTGCGGGGTGAAGCGGACGCGGTGGGAGCCGGCAGCTTCCGCGGCGTCTGCGAGCGCTCCGAGGATCTCGCCGGATACCCGTCCGACGGTCGGGGCGAGGCCGATGTAGGCCAGCCCGTCCTTCTGGGTGTGCACGCCGACGTGGTCTCCGGGCGTCGCGGGGACGACCGGGGCGGGGCCGTCGGCGAGCTTGTAACCGAGGTACTCGGTCTCGAGGATTTCGCGGAACTTCACCGGGCCCCAGTCGGCCAGCAGGAACTTCAGGCGCGCCTTGTTCCGCAGGCGCCGGTACCCGTAGTCGCGGAAGATGCGGATGACCCCGTACCAGACCTCTGCTGCCTGGTCGGGGCGGACGAAGGCACCGAGGCGCTCTGCGAGTCGGGGCGCGACGCTGAGGCCGCCGCCCACCCACAGGTCGTAGCCTGCGCCGAGTTCTGGATGCACGACCCCG